>JBKPMM010000023.1:0-15862 GCA_046732155.1 Chloroflexota bacterium
GGGCTGATCATCGGGTTCATCGTGTACGGGATCATCATCCTGGTCGGGCCCATCACAGGCGCGTCGCTGAACCCGGCCCGCGAGCTTGCCCCCGCCCTCCTTGGCCAGGCCATCGGTGCGACGCCGGTCCCGGTCGAGCAACTCATCGTCGTCTACATCTTTGGCTCGACCATCGGCGCGGTGATCGGTGCGTTCGCCTACGAATTCATCGGGCGCGAGGTTCCGGCTTCCTCGCCAGCGCCCGCGGCAGTCCGCGATACGGCGATCGACGCCGCCTGATCCATCGACCACCACCCGTCACGACCGAAGGAGACGCCCCATGGCTACCAACGCCCCCGCCCGCGTGAAGAAGCTCGTCAACGCCGTCGAAGACATCGTCCCCGAGAGCCTCCGCGGCCTCCAGGCGGCACATCCGGATCTCGTTCGTATCGACACCGCGAACAACCTAGTGCTGCGGGCCGGTGGCCCGAAGCAGGGCAAGGTCGCCCTCGTCTCCGGCGGTGGCTCGGGTCACGAGCCGCTCCACGGTGGCTTCGTTGGCCTTGGGATGCTCGATGGCGCTGCCGCGGGCAACGTCTTCACGTCGCCAGTGCCCGACCAGGTGGAGGCAGCGACGCGCGCCGTGGATGGTGGCGCCGGCGTCCTCCACATCGTCAAGAACTACACCGGTGACGTCCTCAACTTCCAGATGGCGGCCGACCTCGTCGCGGGCGAGATCGAGACGGCGACGGTCGTGACCAACGACGACGTCGCAGTGCAGGACTCGCTCTACACAGCGGGCCGACGCGGCGTGGGTGTGACCGTGTTGCTCGAGAAGATCGCCGGTGCCCAGGCCGAGGCCGGGGGCTCGCTCACCGAGGTCGCCAGCACGGCGGCGAAGGTCAACGAGCAAGGCCGCTCGATGGGTCTCGCCCTGACGTCGTGCGTCGTGCCGGCCGCCGGGACGCCGACGTTCGATCTCCCGGACGACGAGGTCGAGGTCGGGATCGGGATCCATGGCGAGCCAGGCCGTCGTCGCGAGAAGCTCGCGCCGGTCGACGACATGGCCGAATGGCTCGTCGGGCCGATCGTCTCCGACCTTGGTCTGACGCGCGGGGACAGCGTCCTCGCCTTCGTGAATGGCATGGGCGGAACGCCTCTGATCGAGCTATACGTCGCGTTCGACAGCGTCGCGCGGATCCTCGCGGGCCAAGGCATCGCGATCGGCCGCTCGCTCGTCGGGAACTACATCACGAGCCTCGAGATGGCTGGCTTCTCGGTCACGCTGCTTCGCCTCGATGATGCCCTGACGCGTTGGTGGGACGCGCCTGTCCATACCCCCGCACTGCGATGGGGCGTCTGAACCCGTTGCATGCCCGCCGTCGCCGCATCCGATCAGCCTCGGACTCGGCGACGGCAGCCCATCGAGAGGACGAGCACCATGGTCGTTGGCCCTTCTAGACTCGCCGTCGATGCGCCGAGCCGAGGTACGACTCCGATGATCGACACGATCGATTCGTGGCTGCGCCTCGCTGCTGCCAGGATCCACGACGCTGCGCCCACCTTGACGGCGCTCGACCAGGCCATCGGGGACGGAGATCACGGAACGAACATGGATCGAGGGTTCGCCGCGATCGTGGTCGCATTGGACCAGGGGCGACCAGATGCCGATGGTGAGCTCGCCCTCGCGGCCGCTCGGCTGCGAACCGTGGGTCGGACGCTGATCAGCACCGTCGGAGGAGCCGCTGGACCGCTCTATGGCACAGCGTTCCTCCGAGCTGGTGGCGCATTCGCCGCGGCGGCGCCAAACGTCGGCAGCACTTCCGTTCTGCTCGACGGCCTCGACGCGGCGGTCGGTGGGATCCAGGCGCTCGGCAAGAGCACCGCCGGCGAGAAGACCATGCTCGACGCACTGATGCCGGCCGCCGCTGCCGGTCGCGAGCGCATGGCGGCAGGGGAGGACACGGTGGCTGTGGTAACCGCTATCGCTGATGCCGCCGCTGCCGGCGCCGAATCGACGATCCCGATGGTCGCGACGAAGGGGCGCGCGTCATATCTCGGCGAGCGTTCCGTGGGTCACAAGGATCCCGGCGCGGCGTCATCCGCCCTGCTGTTGCGGGCGCTTGCGGACGTCGTCCGCGGAGGGTGACACGATGGCGCGCCCCGCTGTCGAGTACGACGGTCCGGACACCGTGCTGACCGGGCGACCTGGGTCGCCTGGCGTTGGCTTCGGGCGTGCGCTACTGGTCGAGCCGGCGGCGGCGCCGCCAAGCGCCACTCGCGCGGTCGTCGGCGGTCCCGCCGACCCGGTCGTAGAGAAGGAGCGCCTCCAGGTCGCGTTGGAGGGCGCCGCCGCGGAACTCGAGGATCTCGCCACCGAGACGGCCGCGCGCGCCGGTGAGGACATCGGCGCCATCTTCGAGGCACAGGCCCTCTTCGCGCGGGACCCGGGGATCGTCGAACCTGCCCTGGCGGAGGTCTCGTCCGGTGTCCCAGCCGCCGACGCGATCCTGGCGGTCACCGAGCGGTTCGCCGATGGATTGGCGGCGGTCGACGACGCGTACTTCCGGGAGCGGGCCGCGGACGTCCGGGACGTAGGGCGACGTGTCGCGGCACGGATCCGCGGCGAACGTCCCCCCGACATGTGGCATACCGACGGACACCCGGCGATCGTCATCGCAGCCGATCTTGAGCCCTCGGCGATCGCGACCGTCCGACGCGACCTCGTCGCGGGGATCGCACTCGGCGGCGGAGCGCCGACGGGTCACGCCGCGATCGTGGCCCGGGCACTGGGCATCCCGATGGTCCTTGGCCTGGGACAGGCGATCGAGTCGATACCCGCACGCGCGGACGTCGCGATCGATGGGTCGGCCGGCGTGGTCTGGATCGACCCCGACGCCTCGACGATCTCGTCATTGCGAGTGTCTCCCGTGGGGGCCGAGCGGCCAGACGCGCCGAAGCTCCGGGTCGCATCAGGCGTTGACGTGGCGGTCTGCGCCAACGTGGCTTCCGCCCTCGAGGCGGAGGCAGCCGCGGCGGCCGATGTGGACGGGATCGGCCTCGTTCGTACCGAGCTCCTGTTCCTTGGCCGCCACGCGGCACCCAGCGTCGAAGAGCAGCGGACGGCATATCGTCGGATCCGCGCTGCCGCCGGAGAACGGCCGACCGTGTTTCGGACGTTGGACGTCGGCGGCGACAAGCCAGCCAGCTGGCAGACGGGCCCGGCCGAGGCAAACCCTGCTCTAGGGGTCCGAGGCGCTCGGCTCGCGCAGCGTCAACCGGAGCTACTCGACGCGCAATTGCGCGCGCTCGTCGAAGCGGCAGGCGACGGCGACCTCCACGTGATGTTCCCGATGGTCGCGGTGCGCGAGGAACTCGACGCGATGCGGGCCCGCCTGACGGCGATCGTCGAGGACGTCGCGTCCGCGACGGGAACGCGTCCCGAGCGCGTCTCCGTCGGCGTCATGATCGAGGTGCCATCGGCTGCGGTGATGGCCGACGCGCTCGCCGAGTCCGCCGATTTCTTCTCGATCGGGACGAACGACCTCGTCCAGTACACGATGGCCGCGGACCGCACGAACCCCGAGCTCGTCGAGCTCGCGTCACCGCTCCAACCCGCGGTCCTTCGCTTGATCGATGGCGTCGTGCGCGCCGCACACGGTCGTGGCCGCCCGGTGACGGTGTGCGGCGAGGCGGCCGCGGAGCCAACCGTCATCCCGATCCTCGTCGGACTGGGTGTCGACGAGCTCAGCGTCGCTTCGGGATCGATCGGCGCAGTCCGCCAACGCCTGGCCGCCCTCGACCGTGAGGAGTGCGTTGCGTTGGCGGCACGGGCTCTCGCCGTAGGTACCTTGGGCGACGTCCGCGCGCTCGTCGAGGAGTGAGCTAAAGAGAACAGGTGGTCGAAAACGGGTAGGGAGCCTATACTCACAGGTCCCGTGGCCACCATCGTTCCTGCCGATCCGCTAGCTCCGTTCTCGCCGGCTGTCCGGGCATGGTTCGAGGCCAGTTTCGAGGCGCCGACGGAAGCCCAGGCAAGGGGTTGGGAGGCCATCGCACGTGGTGAGCACACGCTCATCCACGCCCCGACGGGGAGTGGCAAGACCCTGGCCGCCTTCCTCTATGCCCTCGACCGCCTCTCTCGCGACCCAAGTCCGCCTCCGACCAGGCAAGACCCGGGCCACGTCCGCGTCCTCTACATCTCCCCGCTCAAGGCGCTGACCTACGACGTCGAACGGAATCTTCGGGCGCCGCTGACCGGCATCGGCCTCGCTGCCCGGCGGAACGGGACAGAACCGCCACATATCAGCGTCGCGTCGCGAACCGGCGATACGCCGCAGGAAGACCGCCGCGAGATCGCTCGTCGGCCCCCGGACATCCTCATCACGACGCCCGAGAGCCTCTATCTCCTCCTGACGAGCCAAGCTCGCGAGATCCTCAAGGACGTCGAGTACGTCATCGTCGATGAGGTCCACGCCATCGCCGGCACAAAGCGTGGTGCGCACCTCGCGCTCACGCTCGAGCGCCTGGAACGGCTGTCGAACGACGACCGCAAGCCGCCGCAGCGCATCGGCCTCAGCGCGACACAACGCCCGCTCGACACGATCGCGCGCTTCCTCGGCGGGGTCGGGCCGGACCGGGAGGTGACGATCGTCGATGCCGGCGCGCGCAAGCCGCTCGAGCTCGAAGTGATCGTCCCGGTCGACGACATGGCGTCGCTGGGCGAGGTCCTCCCGCAGGAGCAACAGCCGGGCGGCCCGGCCGTCAGCCCCGATGCCCGCAGCAGCATCTGGCCGGCGATCCACCCACGGATCCTCGAGCTGATCCGCAGCCACAAGAGCACGATCGTCTTCACCAACAGCCGCCGGCTCAGCGAGCGGCTCGCGCAGCGCCTCAACGAGCTCGCGGGCGAAGAGCTCGTCCGCGCCCACCACGGCAGCATCGCGCGCGAACAGCGCCTCGAGATCGAGGAGGAGCTCAAGGCCGGCCGGCTTCCGGCACTGGTCGCCACGAGCAGCCTCGAGCTCGGCATCGACATGGGCGCCGTCGACCTCGTGATCCAGGTCGAGAGCCCGACGAGCGTCGCGCGCGGCCTGCAGCGCGTCGGTCGTGCCGGCCACCAGGTCGGGGCGCCGAGCAAGGGCGTCATCTTCCCGAAGTACCGCGGTGACCTGCTCGAGGTCGCGGTCGTGACGAAGCGCATGCACGAAGGCGAGATCGAGCAGACGCGCATCCCGCGCAACCCGCTCGACGTCCTCGCCCAGCAGATCGTCGCGATGACCGTGATGGATCAGTGGACCGGCGATGACCTGTTCCGGACCGTCACGAGGGCCGCGCCATACGAGACGCTGACTCGGGACGTCCTCGACGGCGTCCTCGGGATGCTCGCGGGCGCCTATCCCTCCGACGAATTCGCGGAGCTCAAGCCACGGCTGGTCTGGGACCGCGTGACCGACACGATCCAGGGCCGCCGCGATGCGCGCGTGGTCGCCGTGACGAGCGGCGGCACGATCCCGGACCGCGGGTTGTTCGGTGTCTTCATGGAGGGTGAGGCAGGCACACCCGGGAGACGTGTGGGCGAGCTCGACGAGGAGATGGTCTACGAGCTCCGAGCCGGCATGCACGGCGACGTCGTGATCCTCGGCGCGAGCTCCTGGCGCGTCCAGGACATCAGCCACGACCGGGTCACCGTCACTCCCGCGCCCGGCGTTCCGGGCAAGCTCCCGTTCTGGAAGGGCGACGCTGTCGGGCGGCCGATCGAACTGGGTCGGGCGCTCGGGGCCTTCGTCGGCGAGATCGAAGATGACCTCCAGCGCGGTTCGAAGGGCCGGACGCAGGCTCGCGAGCGGCTCCAGGCGCACCACGATCTCGACGACCGAGCGGCCGACAACCTGCTCGCGTACCTCGAGGACGAGCGCGACGCGATCGGGGCGCTGCCCACCGACAAGCGGATCGTCGTCGAGCGCTTCAAGGACGAGCTCGGCGACTGGCGGCTGACGCTGCTCAGCCCGTTCGGTGGTCGCGTCCACGCTCCGTGGTCACTGGCGATCGAAGCCCGGCTCGCGGACCGCCTCGGCCTCGAGGTCCAGACGATCTGGTCGGACGATGGCATCGCCATCCGCCTTCCCGAGGGGGAGGGGAGCGTCGATGGTGTCGAGGACCTGCTGTTCCCAGCGGCGGAGGATATCGAGGACCTCGTCGTCGGGCAGGTCGCCAACTCGGCGCTCTTCGCGAGTCGCTTCCGCGAGAACGCGGCTCGCGCACTCCTTCTGCCGAGACGCCGCCCCGGAACCAGAACGCCGCTCTGGCAGCAGCGGCAGCGCGCGGCCGATCTGCTCGCCGTGGCCAGTCGTTACGGCAGCTTCCCGATCCTCGTCGAGACGTACCGCGAGTGCCTGTCGGACGTCTTCGACCTCGATGCCCTCCGTGATGTGCTCGGCGGCGTCGCGGGCCGCACGATCGTCGTCCACGCAGTCGAGACTCCGCGAGCCAGTCCGTTCGCGAGCAGCCTCCTCTTCGATTACGTCGCCGCCTACATGTACGAGGGCGACGCGCCGCTCGCGGAGCGCCGAGCCGGCGCGCTCACGCTGGACCGCGACCTCCTTCGCGAGCTGCTCGGACAGGAGGAGCTGCGCGAGCTGCTCGATCCCGAGGCGCTCGCCGACCTGGAGCTCTCGCTCCAGGGACTTACCGACGAACGGCAGGCCACGACGGTCGACCAGGTCCACGACCTGCTGCGACGGCTGGGCGACCTGTCCACCGACGAGGTCGGCGCACGCGTCGTCGGGGGCAGCAAGGCCGCGAAGACGTGGCTCCACGAGCTCGAGTCCGGGCGCCGGGCGGTGAAGGTCCGGATCGCCAGGGACGAGCGCTGGATCGCCATCGAGGACGTCGCGCGCTACCGCGATGGTGTCGGCGTCACCGCCCCGGTCGGCGTCCCGGAGGCGTTCCTTGCACCCGCGGCATCGGCTCTGGACGGCCTGTTGGCACGGTATGCACGGACCCACGGCCCGTTCCTCACCCCCGAGCCGGCCGCCCGCTGGGGCCTCCCGGTCGGCATCGTCGAGGACGCGCTCGAGCGGCTGTTCGCCTCCGGGAGCCTGCTCCGCGGGGAGTTCCGACCCGGCGGCGCCGAACGCGAGTGGTGCGACCCCGACGTCCTGCGGCTGCTCCGGCGTCGGTCGCTGGCGCGGCTCCGGCGCGAGGTCGAGCCGGTGGATCCGGCAGCGCTCGCGCGATTCCTTCCTGCGTGGCACGGCATCGCGCCGGTCGTTGGCCCGGGCGCGGATCCGAGCCCCTTCCGCGGTTCCGCGGCGCTGGAACGACTGGCCGAGATCGTCGACCAACTTGCGGGCGTCCCGATCCCGGCCTCGGTGCTGGAACGTGATGTGCTCCCGTCCCGCCTGCCCGGCTACACGCCGCGGCTCCTCGACGAGCTCGGCGCGATGGGCGAGGTCGCCTGGATCGGCCGTGGTGCGTTGGGGCGGGACGACGGGCGAATCGCCCTCTATCGACCGGGGCGCGAGATCCTGCGACCGCAGGCTACGGTCGATGCGAATGACGACGCCGCCGCGCGTCCATCCGGGCCGCGCCACGAGAAGATCCGGGAGCACCTGCGGACCAAGGGGGCGAGCTTCTACCGGGCCATCCACGCAGCGGCCGGCGGTGGATCCGATCGCGAGATGCTCGATGCGCTGTGGGATCTCGTGTGGGCCGGCGAGGTCACCAATGACACGTTCGCGCCCCTGCGCGCGCTCCGTTGGAAGCGCCCGTCCGGTTCTGGTGCAGGCGCCCGCCGCGGCCGGCCCGGGCGGCTCACGGCCCTCGGTCCACCCGAAGCCGCCGGTCGTTGGTCCCTGGTCGAGCCTCTCGACGACACCGCCCCGACCGAGCGACTCCATGCCCAGACGCTCGCGCTTCTCGAGCGCCACGGGGTGCTGACGCGCGAAGCCGTGGCGGCCGAGGGCCTGAATGGCGGCTTCTCCGGCGTGTACCCGATCCTCCGCGCGCTCGAGGAGGCTGGCCGGATCCGGCGCGGCTATTTCGTGGATGGTCTCGGGGCCGCGCAGTTCGCCCTGGCCGGGGCGTTGGATCGGCTGCGTGCGGTCCGCGATGGCGAAGAGGGATCGGCAGCTCCGGCGGTCCATGTGCTCGCCGCCGCCGACCCTGCGAACCCGTACGGTGCCGCGCTCCCCTGGCCGCGTCGCGGCGACGATGACCGCCGTCCGTTCCAGCGGGCCGCCGGCGCGTACGTCATCGTCGTCGATGGGGTAGCGGCCCTGTACCTCGAGCGCGGCGGGTCGACGCTCCAGACCTTCCCGGCGGCGGACGACCCGAACATCGCCGACGCGGCGCTCCGTGGCCTCACCACGCTCGTGTCTACCGGCCGTTTCCGCGAGATGGTCATCCGCAAGGTCGATGCCGTCGCAGTCGCCGACTCGCCCTGGCGGGATCGACTCCTCGAGGCCGGCTTCACCGCTGGATACCGCGGCCTGACGCTGCGCCACGCGCGCTAGGGACGGGCCGTGCCCGAAGGCGACACGCTCTTCCGGACCGCACAGGGTCTCCGGCCGTATCTCGTCGGCCGCGACGTGCTCGCCGCCAGGGCACAAGGGCCGGGACCCGTGCCACAGGTCCAGCGGATCGTCGGCAAGCGGGTCGACGCGGTCGAGGCGCAGGGCAAGAACCTGCTGATCCGGTTCGACGGCGGGCTTGAGCTGCGAACACATCTCCGGATGAACGGGTCGTGGCATCGTTATCGCCCAGGCGAACGTTGGCGTCGACCGCCGGGTCGTGCGAGGCTCGTCCTCGAGGTCGATGGGACGGTCGCGGTCTGCTTCGACGCCCCAGTCGTCGAGCTGTTCGAGACCCGCGCGGAGGTCGTCCATCCATCGCTCTCGCGCCTGGGACCGGACCTGCTCGACCCCGACTTCGACGCGATGGAAGCCCTTCGCCGCCTGCGTGCGCCGGAGCGGGCCGAACTGTCGATCAGCGCGGCTCTGCTCGATCAACGAGCGCTCGCGGGCATCGGCAACATCTGGCGAAACGAGACGCTGTTCGCCGAGCGCGTCAACCCGTTCGTCGCCGTCCACGACCTCGATGACGCGACACTCGACCGCCTGATCACAACGGCGCGCCGTCTGCTGACCCAGAGTGCGGGCGTCGCGCCGGGGAGGGCGCCGACGAAGGTATATCGGCGGACGGGCCGTCCGTGTCCACGCTGCGGGACGCCGATCCGCTCCGCGCCGTTGTCCGGGGAGGTGCCCCGGACGACGTACTGGTGTCCCAGCTGTCAGGGAGGGTCGTGATGGCCAGGATCGAGCCGGACTGCGGCAGGACCGACGGCGGGTGGCGCTGCACGGTGACCATCGTTGATGAGGTCGGCACGTCGACCCACGACGTGAGCGTCAGCGACGGGGACGCGACGCGTCTGGCCGCTGCCAGCGCCGAGGGCGACGTCGAGCGCCTGCTGTACGAGACGTTCGACTTCCTGCTCGAGCGCGAATCGAAGGAGCAGATCCTCTCGGCGTTCGATCTCTCGGTCGTGAGCCGCTATTTCCCCGAATACGAGCACGAGATCCAGAGCCGCCTCGCACCGTAGGCCGGCCCCCACCCATCGGCCGCTGCGAGACGGCGCGTATCATCGCGGCGATGTGCGAGCAATACGTCGCCCGCGCCGCTGAGCCGTTCCGGATCGACGAGCTGTGGCCGTTCACGGAACGGCTGGAGCGAAACGGGCTCGCCGGATGGGGTTGGGGCGCGGCGTGGGTCCGTGCCGACGGTCGACTCTGCAGCCATCGCGACATCCGCGCGTTCCGCGACGACAGCGAGGGTGCCGCGCAAGTCGGCCGCGAGGAGACGACAGCCGTCCTGGTCCATCTACGGCGACCATCAAAGCTGTCGACGCTGCAGCTTGCCGACGCGCAACCCTTCGACGACCCGGCGGGTCGCTATTCCCTGAGCCACAACGGCGATCTGAAGGAATGGCGGACCGTCCGCCCGCGCTATCAGGCCCAGGGTCGGATCCGCGGCCGCGCCGACACCGAGGTCGGCGCGCGCTGGTTCGAGGATGCGTGGACGGACGCATCGACCGCGCCGAGTCGGTTGCGCGCTCTCCACGATGAGTTCGGTGGCCAGGCGAACCTCGCTGTCCTCGCCGCGGATGGGACCGCGGTCCACTACGCCGGCAACACCGACAACCCGATCTTCACCTTCCGTCTCGGGCGGATCGGGGTCGCGAGCACCGGCATCTATTCGCTCGACCGCTCGCTGTTCAGGTACGCAGCGCACGGCGCGACCGAGCGTCGGCTCGTGCGAGTCGGCGATCTGATCACGCTCGACCGTAACGGGAGCCCGGTCAAAGCGTCGTAGCATCCGAACGACGGGGCCGTCACCTTCGCCCAAGAGGTACCCGCGATGCAGGCCGAAGCGACGTTCGACGAGACGTACGTCCGTCCCACCCTCGCTCTCCCGCTCTCACACCTGATCCGGATCTCCCTGTATTGGCTCGGGCTCACCGCCATCGATGGCGCGGTCGGCCTCTTCATCCAGAACCGCGTGAACTTCGGTCCGTTCGCCGTCGATCCGCTCGAAGTCGGACGCGTCCTCTTCCTGCTGTCGATACCCGTCGCGGCGATCTCGATCCTCGTCCAGCCGACGGTCGGGTCGATCAGCGACTACACGATCAGCCGCTGGGGGCGCCGCAAGCCATACATCGTCATCGGCTCGGTCCTCGACGTCGTGTTCCTCGTCGGCATCGCGACGTCGAACTCGATCCTCATGCTTGGCGCGTTCGCGGCGCTACTGTCCGTCAGCACGAACATCGCGCGCGGCCCGTTCCAGGGCTATGTCCCCGATCTCGTTCCGGAGCAGCAGGTCGGGTTGGCCAGCGCGATGGTCGGTCTCATGCAGATCCTGGGAAACGTGACGGGATTCGTACTGGTCACCGCGGCCGTGCTGGCGGGCCAGATCGAGGTCGCGATCTTCGCCGTCGCGCTCGTCGAGCTCATCACGATGGCCGCTGTCGTGCTGCGCGTCGGCGACGGCCAGCCGCCCAAGCCACGGAACGGGAAGTCGTGGCGGACGATCGCGCGCGAAGTGTGGGGCACCGACGTCCTCAAGGAGCGTTCGTACGTGTGGTTGCTTGCTTCGCGCTTCTTCTTCCTGATGGGTGGCGCCGTCCTCGTGAACCTGATCCTCACCTACCTCAAGCAGACCCACCACCTCGGCGAGGAAGCCGCGAACTCGACGAACCTCGTCATGCTGGTCACGATCATCATCGCCAACGTGATCGCGATCATCCCGTCGGCGCGCATCTCCGACCGGATCGGCCGGAAGCCCGTGATCTATGCGAGCTGCGTGATCGGCTTCGTCGGGATCGTGCTCGCCGCCCTCGCCCCGGCCGTCCCGCTGGCGATCGTCGGCGGCGCGCTGTTCGGTGCGTCTGCCGGCACGTTTCTCGCGGTTGACTGGGCCCTGATGACGGACATCATCCCCAAGGCGTCGTCGGGTCGATACATGGGCCTGTCGAACGTCGCGACGACCTCATCGACCGTCATCGCCGTGGCTACGGCGGGCCTTCTGCTCGACACGATCAACATCAACTTCGGCCTCGGGCTCGGGCCGCGCGCTGCGTATCTGCTCGGTGGCGTGTACTACGTGATCGCGGCACTCACGCTCCGGCCGGTCGTGGAGCCGCCGCGCTCCGGGCGTCCAGCCAGCGATATAGCCACGGGATGAACGCCCACAGGTAGATCAGGTAGTCGAGCCGGATCGGCCGGGCACCGAACCCGAACAGCGCCTGGAACTGCACGATCGTCATCGGCAGCAGGACGATGCTGAGCCCGATCGATACGGCGAGCCAGACGAGGCCCCAACGACGGGTCGGTCCGGATAGGATCGGCCAGACGATCGCCGGGACCCACTTCATCCATGTGGCGAGGGCCCACAGCGCACCGCCGAGCCGCGGCCCGCTGAACTGTGCGGCCCACAGCATCAAGGTCAGCTGGAGGTTGATGTTCCCCGTGTCGAGGTTGGCCCCGACCGGAAATGCCAGGAACACGATGATCAGCGCAGTCGTCAGCGGTCGACGCCGATATGCCCAGTCCACCGTCCATAGCAGCAGCAGGATCGTCCCCACCCGCCACACGACCCAGGCCACGTCCCACGGGAGCAGTGCCCACGGGGCGAACAGCGGCAGCATCCACGGGGCGTAGACGTACGGCAGGAACGGCCCCGTCGGGTGGTAGGGATCACCGCCGTTGAGCCAGATGCGGACTCCGGCCCAATAGGCGCGAGCATCCGCACCGGCGGCGTCGCCGCGTCCGATCATCCCGGCCGCGAGCAGCGAGAACACGAGGCTGATGAGGACGATGGCGACGAAGTGGCGTGGGTCGCGAAGCCGCGAGATCTCGCGCCGGATCGCCCGTCGATAGACACCAGCTCGGCGCCGCGTCGGCTGGTCGAACAGCTCTTGCCAGCCGACGACCACCCGTCCCCGCCCCCGAGCCGTGCCCGGGACCGGTTGCAATTCCGGCGGTGGCTGGGCGTCGGCCATGGCGCCGGCATTCTCGCACGGCACTCCGGCGTGACATCCGTCCGAACCCAGTCGAGCCGGGTATCCTGTCGCGAACGACAACGAGGGGAGCCCAGCCTACGCCCGTGAGCGACGGACACGTCATCGTCATCGGCGGCGCGGAAGACAAGGTCCGCGACCGCGTCATCCTGAGCCGCTTCGCCAGCCTCGCCGGCGGTCGCGACGCCACCGTCGCGGTCATCTCGACCGCGTCGTCACTCGGCGAGCTTGCCGGCGAACGCTACAAGCAGGTCCTGGGCGAGCTCGGCGTGAGCAAGGTCCGCGCGATCCACGCCGTCACGCGCGCCCAGGCCAACGACGACACCGTCTCGCTCGCGCTCCGCGACGCCACCGGCGTGTTCATGACCGGCGGGAACCAGCTCCGACTCTCCTCGACGATCGGCGGGACGCGCCTGGCCGACGCCGTCCTCGAGCAGTTCCGCAAGGGTGCGGTGATCGCCGGCACGAGCGCCGGGGCATCTGCGATGTCGAGCCACATGATCGCGTTCGGCGCGTCGGGCGCGACGCCGAAGCATCGGATGGCCCAGATCGCCGCGGGTCTCGGGGTGTTGCCGGGCGTGATCATCGACCAGCATTTCCAGCAGCGGAACCGGCTCGGCCGCCTGCTCAGCCTGATCGCCCAGAACCCGTCACTGCTCGGGCTGGGCGTCGACGAGGACACGGCCGGCGTCGTCGGCCCGGATCACGTGATGGAGGTCATCGGGCGCGGCTCGATCACGGTGGTCGACGGCGCTCGCTCCGAGACCGACGCCTGGGAGGTCAAGGGCCACCGGCCGCTCATGATCAGCGGCGTCGTCCTGCACTCGCTGCCAGCCGGCTACCGCTTCGACCTCCAGCGCCGCGAGCGCGTCCTTGCCCCGACGCTGCACGCGCTCAAGGGCGGCGAGGCGGCTTCGGGCTAGTTGCCGTCGATGGCTGATGGCCCGCTCGCGGAGGCGCTTCGTCGCGAGGACGCGGCGTGGGCGCGCGAGCACATCGAAACGGACATCGTCGCCTGGTTGACCACGGTGGCCTCCGACGGGCGTCCGCAGACGTCGGTGATCTCGTTCCTGCATGAGGACGGGACGATCCTCTTCTACAGCAAGCCCGACACGCCTAAGTTGCGAAACATCCAGCACGACCCGCAGGTGTCGTTCAACCTGCAGTCCGATCCCTACGGTGATCACTACCTCGTCGTCGAGGGAACGATGGCGATCGATCCCACGATCCCGCCGTCTGATCTTCACGAGGCATACCGGGCGAAGTACCTCGACCCGCATGCGCACTGGGAGATGGACGTCGCCGCCGTCGCGCGTGACTTCTCCGTTCCGCTACGCATCTCGCCGACACGCGTCCGCGTCGCCTGATCGAGCTGCCGAGTCAGGCCTGGCGCGCCGAGCTCAGCCACCGCGCGTCATCTGCGTCGCGGCCTCCACCGGGTGCACCCCGTGCACCTGGGGACCGCGCGGCCCCGCAGGCTACCCGACGCCGTTGCGCCGGATGAACGAACGGTCGAACGATCGGGCGGATATGAGCCATCCCTCGACGCATCGTGCGTCGGATGCAACGCCTATCGAACGAACGACCCGCCTCGACCGCTCATTCGACAGTTCGTGCATGCCGTGCAAATCGGGGAGGTGAGCGCAGTCATCCGCCGTAAACTGACCCTCCACCCGAGAGCAGGAGGGCGCGCGTGACCGATACGGCCGAGACGACCGCCAAGCCCAAGCGCCCCCGCTCGAAGCGCGAGGATCCGAAGGCTGCGGCGACCCCACCCGCCACACCTGTCCCGACCACACCGCAGCCCACGCTGCGCATCCTCGAGACGCGCGTCCTGCGCGGCCCGAACTACTGGGCGCGCGAACCGGTCATCCGGATGCTCGTGGATCTTGGCGTGCTCGAGCAGTTCCCGTCGAACCGGATCCCTGGCTTCAGTGACGCGCTCGTCGCGCTCCTCCCCACGCTAGAGGATCACGCCTGCTCGCTCGGTCGGCGCGGCGGCTTCATCACGCGCCTTCAGGAAGGGACGTGGGCTGGCCACATCGCGGAGCACATCGCGCTCGAGTTCCAGAACCTCGCCGGCACCGACGTCCGTCACGGCAAGACTCGCTCGGCGGGCGTCCACGGTCAGTACAACTGCATCTACGAGTACAAGGAGGAGGCGGTCGGGCTCGAGGCGGGGCGGATGGCCGTCGCGCTGGTCAACCACCTCGTGGCGCCGGACGACGAGGCGCATTTCTTCGATTTCGCCAACGAGCTCGAGCGACTGATCCGGCTGGCCGAGCGGCAGGCCTTCGGTCCGTCCACGCAGGCGCTGATCGACGAGGCCGTCAGCCGCGATATCCCGTTCATCCGGCTCGACCGTCACTCGCTGGTCCAGTTCGGTCACGGGGTCCACCAGCAGCGCATCCGGGCGACGATGACGTCCAAGACCAGCGCGATCGGCGTCGACATCGCGTCGGACAAGAGCCTCACGAATCGGCTCCTCGACAGCGCCGGGCTGCCGGTCCCGCGTGCGGACGTCGTCACGACCGAGGACGAGGCTGTCGCGGTCGCGAAGCGGCTCGGGTTCCCGTGCGTGGTCAAGCCACTCGACGGCAATCACGGCCGCGGCGTCCATCTGGACCTACGCTCGGAGGAGCAGGTTCGCGCCGCGTTTCCTGGGGCGCTGTCGCAGAGCCGCTCCGGCGACGTCGTGGTCGAAACGTACGTCGCGGGCAACGACTACCGCTGCCTCGTGATCGGCGGGAAAGTGGCGGCGATCGCGGAGCGCGTCCCGGCCAGCGTGACCGGCGACGGCGAGCACACCATTCGCCAGCTGGTCGATATCGCGAACCAGGATCCGCGCCGAGGCATCGGCCACGAGAAGGTCCTGACGCGCATCAAGGTCGACGAGGCGGCCGAGGAGCTGGTCCGGGACCAGGGCTTCGGAGTCGATGACGTCCCTCCCAAGGGCGCGTGGATCAAGCTCGCATTGACCGGGAATATGTCGACCGGCGGCACGTCGATCGACCGGACGATGGAGGCCCATCCCGACAACGTCGAGATCGCCGAGACCGCGGCCCAGGTCGTCGGCCTCGACGTCGCGGGGATCGACTTCATCTGCCCGGACATCACGACGCCTGTGCGTGAGACCGGCGGTGCGATCGTCGAGGTCAACGCCGCGCCCGGCTTCCGCATGCATACGCATCCGACCGAGGGCGAGCCACAGTACGTCGCGCGGCCCGTGATCGACGGCCTGTTCCCACCCGGCAGCCCGTCGCGGATCCCGATCATCTCCGTGACCGGCACGAACGGGAAGACCACGAC
>JBKPMM010000024.1:0-26754 GCA_046732155.1 Chloroflexota bacterium
GCCGGCAAGACGACGACGATGCGGATCTGTCTCGGGATCCTGCGGGCTGACGAGGGCGAGGTCCGCTGGGGCGGCGTTCCCTCGACGGACCTGCCGCGGCGCACGTTCGGCTATCTCCCGGAGGAGCGCGGCCTCTATCCGCGACTCACCGTCATCGACCAGCTGGTCTACTTCGCTTCCCTGTACGGAGAGCGGCCGGCGGATGCGCGCGCGAACGCGCTCGGTTGGCTCGACCGGTTCCGCATCCCGGACCTCGCGGAACGCCGGGCCGAGGAGCTCAGCAAGGGCAATCAGCAGAAGGTCCAGTTCATCGCGGCGATCCTCCACGCCCCCGACGTCTTGTTGATGGACGAACCCTTCACCGGGCTCGATCCGGTGAACCTTGCCTTGCTGCGCGATGCTTTCATCGAGCTGCGCGACGCCGGGCGGACGATCGTCTTCTCGACCCACCAGATGGAGGTCGCCGAGGCCCTCTGCGAGTCGCTCGTGATCGTCGATCACGGCCGGCTCGTCGCCGCCGGCACGGTCGCGGAACTGAAGCGGTCGTCGCGCGCGCGGACCGTACGACTCGGCATCGAAGGCGAGATCGCGCCGACGTGGCTCGCGTCCGTCGACGGGGTAGCGGCTGTTCGCCCGGGTGCCGGGTTCGCCGAACTCGAGCTGATGGGCGGCGTCGAGCCGCGGGACATCCTCGCCGCGACCCTCGAGCGGGGCGCGCTCGTCAGTCGATTCGAGGTCGCCGAACCGTCGCTCGAGGCGATCTTCGTCGAGCTCGTCGGGCGACCTTCGGACGTGATCGAGGAACCAGTCGATCAGGAGGACGCTGCCTGATGGCGCGCCACGATCCGCTGTTCCCGAACGCCGGAACGGTCGCGCGCCGCGAGTACACCGAGCGCGTCCGAAGCAAGCTCTACCGCATCTCGACGATCGTGCTGATGGCGCTCGCCGTTGGCGTCGCGATGACGCCGATCGTGCTGCGCTATTTCGACCAGGCGAGCGTCCGGCAGATCCGCGTCGTCGCGGAGGAGGATCGCCTCGCACAGGGGATCATGGCGACCGCGGAAGGCGTCATGAACCTGCCGCCGCCTGGCGTCGACCGCCGGCGTTGGAAGGCGCCGTACCAGATCGCCCGGGAGCTCGACCGGAGCGTCGCGCTCCAGGCGCTCGCCGACGGCCGGATCGACGCGATCATCGAGGTCGTCCGCCAGCCGGATCGACAGCTCGCCGTCACGTACCGGACCCTCGGGCCGGCCGACGGCGTTCGCAGCCAGCTCGCTGGGTTCGCAGCGCTGTCGCTCGGCATCCTCGACTGGACGGCGTCGCTCCCGAAGGGGTCGGAGCTGGGCGCCTTCCGGACGCCGACGTTCACGACCGAGTCACTGGTCGCGCCCACGGAAGGTGGGCGTCAGGTCGATGCGGTCGTCGTCGCGAGCCGCGGCTTCCTCGGCACCGTGTTCATCATCCTGATGTTCATCACGATCCTGATCTACGGGATGTGGGTCGCGACCGGCGTGGCGACCGAGAAGAGCAGCCGGGTCATGGAGCTGATGATCAGCGCCGCCTCGCCGCGTCAGCTGCTGGTCGGCAAGGTCGTCGGGATCGGTGGCGCGGGACTCACCCAGTACATCGCGATCGCGGTCCCGGTCATGCTCGTCCTCGCCTTCCAGGACCAGATCGCCGGCGCGGTCCTCGGGTCAGGCCAGGCCGGATTGCCGACCGGCGGCCTGACGATCGGACTGATCGCCGCCTACGGCCTGTTCTTCCTGCTCGGCTTCGCGCTGTTCGCGCTCATCTACGCGGCCGTCGGATCGTTCGTGAGCCGGCCGGACGACCTCCAGACGCTGTCACTACCGCTGAGCCTTGTTGCGATGGGTGGCTACCTATCTGCCTTGCTCGTGCTGCTCGGGGGTGGGACCGGCACGCTCGCACGCATCGCCTCGCTCGTGCCTCCGTTCAGCCCGTTCGCGATGCTGGCACGGCTGATGGTGAGCGACGTGCATCCGCTCGAGGTCGCGCTGTCCGTCGCGATCCTGCTCGCGACGATCGCGGCGGTTGCCGTCGTCACCGTGCGGGTCTACGCGACCGGCGTGCTGCTGTACGGCCAGCGACCCGGGTTGCGGCAGTTCATCGCCGCGGCCCGCCGTAGCGGCTGACGCCTAGGCCCCGTCCTCGAGCGGCAACCGGCTGAGCATCGCCAGGACGGGGGCGGTCGCGGACATCGGCTCCTCTGGTGCGTCGGCGAGCTCGGCGTCCGGAACGCTACCTTCGACGGCCGGGATGAACCGCCACAGCCGGCTCCGGACCCCCGGCAGGTATGGCGCGAGCCGCTGACGCGCCATCATCCCAGCCAGCCCCTGCTCGACGATGGCATCGAACAACGCTCGTCCCTCGGTCGCGATGGCCGGGACCGCGACGACCTCATCACCGGGGCGGAGGACGCGTCGCAGCGTCTCGCGCCGCTTCACGAGCGGTTGGTTGATGAGCGACTTGCCATCGAGATGCAGCAGATCGAAGGCGAGGAAGGCCACCGGTCGACCGCCTTTCCCGTCCAGCCGTCGCTCGAGGGCAGCCTGGTCCGCGCGCCCTTCCGGGTCGACCACTACGAGCTCGCCATCGAGGATCGCCGAGCGAGCGGCGACACGGACGGCCGTCCCGGCAAGCTCGGGAAGCACCGCGGTCCGGTCGATATCGTCGGCGTCGATCACGCGCACATCGCCATCGCCCGGTCGCTCAGACGGCCCGATCGAAAGCAACGCCCGAGTCCCGCCCCACCACGGCTCGAAGAGGTGCTGCTCCGAATCGAACGCCTCGGGAAGCGCCCGCGCGAGCATGGGCCGGAGCTCGGGCAGGTCGGGCATTCGATCGGCTGTCGCGTCGAGCGGCAGCGTCAGCTGGTCGGTCATCCGCGCCGATGGTAGTCCTGGCGGGCCAGCGCGACCGCGTCGCGACGGCCCTACGCCAGCTCGCGCGACGACTAGACTCTCCGCGTGCCGCGCCCCCCGCGCCCTGACGACCTGTATCGGCTGCGCGTCGCGACCGAGCCGTGCCTCTCGCCGGACGGGCGGTGGGCGGTCGTCACACTCCAGTCGGTCGCTCCGACCTACGACGAGTATCGCCAGGCGCTCTGGCTCGTCCCGACGGATCCCGCCCGGGACGGCGACCCGCGCCAGCTGACGATCGGGGCTCGCAATGATCACGCGACGCGTTTCTCGCCGGATGGTCGATGGCTGGCCTTCATCTCCGACCGCCGGTTGCAGACCGAGGCTGAGCCTGCCCGCCCGAAGGACGCCAGCGAACGTGAGGACAAGGACCAGATCCACGTCCTACCGGTCGACGGCCCCGGCGAGGCGAGGCGTGTCTCCGACCTGCCACGCGGTGTCGAGGCGTTCGAATGGTCACCCGATGGGAAGCGCTTCGTCGTCGTGTCGACATCGCACGGCGCGACGTACGAGGAGGACGCGCGGCGACGTGGCAAGGCCCGCAAGCCGCGATCGCACGAGGAGCCCGATTCCGACTATCGCTTCATCGACCGGCTCGGGTACATGCTCAACGGGCCGGGCTTCCAGTACGACCGCATCCGGCACCTCTGGCTCGTCGACCTCGCTTCGGGCGCTGCGTCGCGCCTTACGGATGGGACCGTCTCGGATCTCGAGCCCGCTTGGTCACCCGACGGGGCGCGGATCGCATTCGTGTCCGACCGGCATCGCGACGCCGACCTGGCCGAGAGGCCGGCCATCCACGTCGTCGACGTCGAGACGCGCGCCGTCCACGCCGTGACCGGCGGACCCAAGTCCGTCTTCGGCGCGCCGGTGTGGCTATCGGACGGCCGGACGATCGCGGCTCTCGGGTCGAAGCTCGAGGGTCGCGGCGGCAGCCGCAACGATGTCTGGCTGTTTCCCGCCGATGGCTCCGAGGCGAACGCCGACGGCGGCCGTAACCTCTCGGGTCGCCATGACCTGATGCCAGGTTCCGGGGTCGCGACGGACGTGACCAAGGGTGAGAACGCTCGCCTGATCCCGACACCCGACGGTGGCAGCATCGACTTCCTCGCGCCGATCGACGGCAGCTACGAACTCTGGCGCCTCTCTGTCGCAGACGGCTCGGTCAAGCGGCTGACCCAGGGGCGGCACCACCTGTCGTCGTTCGATGGGGTGACGAACGGCGCCGGGACGCGCCACGTCTACCTGCGCTCGACGCCGACCTCGCCACCCGAGCTGTGGGTGCTCGACAAGGGCGAGGAGCCCCGTCCCCTGACGGCGTTCAACGCCGACGTTCTTGACGAACTCATGCTCATCGAGCCGGTCGAACGGTGCAGCCAGGTCGATGGGCTATCGATCCAGGGTTGGTTCATGCCGGGCGGCGGGACGCGGAGTCCGCTCGTTACGCAGATCCACGGCGGGCCCCACACCCTGTACGCCTGGTCGCCGTTCTGGGAGTTCCAGGTCCTCGCCGGCGCGGGCATGGGCGTCTTCTACTGCAACCCTCGCGGGTCGGAGGGGTACGGGCAAGACTTCAACGACGGCAACCATCGCGATTGGGGACCTGGCCCGATGCGCGACGTGCTCGCCGGCGTCGACGCGCTCGTCGCGGAAGGGCTGGCCGACCCGGAACGTCTCGGCCTCACGGGCGGGTCGTACGGCGGCTATCTGACGAACTGGATCATCGGCCACGACGATCGGTTCCGGGCCGCCATGACGTGCCGCTGCGTGAGCGATATGTCGATGCTCTTCCTGACCGGTGACATCAGTGGCGGCGACTGGGCCACACTCGAGTTCGAGGCGACACCGTGGAGCGATCCCGAGTACTTCCGCGAGATCTCGCCGCTCACGTACGCGGACCGGATCCACACGCCGCTACTGATCCAGCACTCCGAACGAGACATCCGCACCACGGTCGGGCAGGCGGAGGCGCTGTTCACCGTCCTGCGCACGCTTCGGCGGCCCGTCCGGCTGCTTCGTGTGCCTGAGGAGACCCACGAACTGACGCGTTCCGGTACGCCGTTCCGCCGCGTCGAGAATCTGCGCATCGTGCTCGACTGGTTCCGTCACTTTCTGATCGAGGACAAGCGCGGCATGCCACCGCTACCGAAGGTGCACGGCGGCCGGTAGCGAGCCGCCCGCGGGCGTCGCTCGACGCTAGCGGGGCGTCGCTCGACGCCAGCGGGCGTCGCTCGACGCTAGGCGTATCCTCTCCGTCCCATGACCGCGACCAAGCGTCCCGATACCCTCGCCCGCGAAAAGGCCAACGAGCTGATCCGTGCCTGGGATGGGCGGTCGCGCTCGATCGGTGACCCGCTCGGCAGCCTCCTCGGGCGGGTATCGACCGTCGACCAGGTCGGGGTCGAGGCGCGCGTCGACGCGCTGAAGAAGCGATCGATCAAGAAGGCGTCGAAGCTGTGGGCGCTCGACCTCGCGATCCGGATGATGGATCTGACCACGCTCGAGGGGAAGGACACGCCGGGCAAGGTCCGAGCGCTGTGCGTGAAGGGCATGCACCCGAAGCCGGGTGACCCTTCGATCCCCTCGGTCGCCGCGATCTGCGTCTACCCGGCGATGGTCGCGGAGGCCAAGGACGCGCTCAAGGGGAGCGACGTGAAGGTCGCCAGCGTCGCGACCGGGTTCCCCAGCGGCCAGACGTTCCGGGACATCAAGCTCGCAGAGACGCGGGCCGCGGTCGACGCAGGAGCCGACGAGGTCGACATGGTGATCGACCGTGGGGCGTTCCTGTCCGGTGACTACGCGGCGGTCTTCGAGGAGATCGTCGAGGTCAAGGAGGCTGCCGGCGACGCTCACCTGAAGGTCATCCTGGAGACCGGTGAGCTCGAGACGTACGACAACGTCCGGCGAGCATCGATCCTGGCGATGGCGGCGGGGGCTGACTTCATCAAGACGTCGACCGGCAAGGTCACGCCGGCGGCGACGATGCCCGTGACGCTCGTGATGCTGGAGGCGATCCGGGACTTCGAGCGGGCGACGGGGCGCCAGGTCGGGATGAAGCCCGCCGGCGGGATCCGGACCGCGAAGGAAGCGATCCAGTACCTCGTGATCCTGTACGAGACGCTCGGGCCGCGCTGGATGAGCCCGAACTGGTTCCGGTTCGGCGCGTCGTCGCTGCTCAACGACGTACTGATGCAGATCGAGTTCCAGCGTTCAGGGCGCTATCAGGATCCCGACGCCTTCACGATCGACTAGCGGCCGCTGTTTCGCGGGCCGGCGGCCCGATCCCGCCGTGTCGCGGCGGCGTTTCTGGCAGAAGTTGCGCCGGGGGAACGTGCTGTCCGTTCGCGCCTCGTCTGCTCGCGCCACGACTCCTGGCAGGCATTTCACCCGGGGAACGTGATGTCTGCTCGCGCCACGCTCCCTGGCAGGGATTTCACCCGGGGAACGTAATGTCTGCTCGCGCCACGCTCCCTGGCAGGGATTTCACCCGGGGAACGTAATGTCTGCTCGCGCCACGATCCCTGGCAGGGATTTCACCCAGAGACGCGTTAGGCCGCGGATCTGGCCCTGGGGGCCGCTCGCCGTGGCATAACGGTCTGTGGGTGCAACTCTTGCCAGGAAGGTCGTCCGAGCCGCGATCGCGCTCCGTGTCGTCAAATGCGATGGCCGCGACCACGCCGCCGACTCGGATAATTTGCAAAGGCCCGCCGGGCCGACCGTGGGCCGTAACCTTCACGTAAACGTCAAGGTTGTGGTATCGTTAACGCGATGCCCGCAACGACGCCGACGACGACCTCGACCCCAGACACGGCCCTCCTCAAGATCCAGGAGGTGGCCTCTGAGACCGGCCTGACGCCCAGGTCGATCCGCTATTACGAGGAGGTCGGCCTCCTTGAACCCGCCGCCCGGTCGGAGGGCGCGTACCGCCTCTACGACGCGTCCGATCTCGAGCGGCTGCGCACCATCAAGGAGCTGCGCGACGAGGCTGGATTCTCGCTCGCCCAGATCGGCCAGCTGCTCGAGGACGAGGCGGCTCGCGAACGCAATCGCGAGCGTTTCCGCAGCTCGCACGACCCGACCGAGCGACGCGCAGTCATCAACGACGCGCGGGACCGCGTCGAGCGCCAGATCGAGACCCTTGAGGCGAAGGCCGCGCGTCTCGCCGAGATGATCGATGCGGCCAAGGAGCGCCGAAGGCATCTTGACGAGCACCTCGCTGAGCTCGAGGGCGGGCCTGATCCGCATCCCGAGCGCCGAGGTCCCGCGCGATGACCGGCGTCACCCTGCCGCGCCCGGGCCGCGTCGCCTGGGCCAAGGCGGCCGCGCCATTCGGCCATCGCAACTACCGGTTGTTCTTCGGCGGGCAGGCGATCTCGCTCGTCGGCACGTGGATGCAGCAGGTCGCCCAAGGCTGGCTCGTCCTCACCCTCACCGGCGACCCGTTCTGGCTCGGTGTCGTCGCCAGCGCGCAGTTCCTGCCGGTCATGATCCTGGGTCTGTTCGCCGGGATCCTCGCTGACGTCCTGCCCAAGCGCCAGACACTGATCGCGGTCCAGGCCACGATGATGGTGCTGGCGGCGATCCTCACGGTGCTGACCGCGACGGGCGTCGTCCAGGTCTGGATGATCCTCGTGCTCGCGGTGTTGCTCGGCTGCGCGAACGCGGTCGACATGCCCGTCCGCCAGGCCTTCGCGATCGAGATGGTCGGGCCGCGCGATATCGGCAATGCCGTCGCCATCAACTCGGCCATGTTCAACGGCGCCCGCGTCGTCGGACCAGCGGTGGCCGGGCTGACGATCGGCGCGTTCGGGATCGCGCCCGCGTTCGCGATCAACGCCTTGAGCTTCCTCGCCGTCATCGTCGGGCTGGCGCTCATGCGCGACGAAGAACTCCATCTCGGGCGTCTCGTGCCGGCCCCTCGGTCCGCTGGTGCGGTCGTCGAAAACCTCAGAGAGGGTCTCGCGTTCGTCCGCCACACGCCGATCGTGCTGCTCGCGGTCACCACGGTCGGCCTCGTCGCGACGTTCGGCATGAACTTCCAGGTCGTGATCCCGCCACTCGCCCAGGATGCACTCGGGAGCGACGCCTCCGGGTACGGCTTCCTGATGGCGGCGAGCGGGCTCGGTGCGCTCGGAGCCGCGGTCGCCCTGGTGTTGTCAGGTCGACCACGGACGGGCCGGATCATCGGTGGCGCGATCCTGCTCGGCGTCGCATCGATCCTGCTCGCGATGTCGACCTCGTTCCCGGTCTCGCTCCTCTTGATGGTCCCGATCGGGGCCGGAGGCATCACGATGGCCGCCACGGCCAACGCCACGATCCAGCTCGCCGTCCCGGACGGCCTCCGCGGCCGCGTGATGAGTGTCTACACGACGGTCTTCTCGGCGTCGATGCCGATCGGTGGTCTCCTCATGGGTGCCCTTGCCTCGAAGGTCGGCATCCTCGAGGCGATCGCGGTCGGCGGCGTGCTATCGCTCGCCACTGGCCTCGGAGCGTTCGTCTGGTATCGCCGGATCCGGGCGCGCGAAGGCGGCGAACCAGCGAGCGGATCCACCGGCGTCAACGCCGCGGCGGTCCTTCAGTCGACGCCGCCGAACACCAGTGCGGCGTTCAATCCGCCGAAGCCGAACGAGGTGCTCAGCACCCGCCGGTAGGTCCCGTCGAGACCCGATCGGAGCAGCCCAGGCAGCAGATCGGCGAGCTCGTGTTCGGGTGACTCGAGATTGACCGACGGGGGCGCCCACCCGTCGCGGATCGCGAGTGCGCAGATCGCCGCCTCGATGGCACCGGACGCTCCGAGTGGATGGCCGTACAAGGCCTTCGTGCCACTGACCGGGACGGTCGCGGCGCGCTCACCGAGCGCGATCGTCAGCGCTCGCGCCTCCGCGACATCGCCGATCGGCGTCGATGAGGCGTGGGCGTTGACGTAGTCGATCTCGCCTGGATCGACGTCGGCATCATCGAGGGCGATCGCGGCGGCACGGCCGGCCTCGCGGCCATCAGCTCGCGGCTGGACCATGTGATGGGCATCGGACGTCGCGCCGTATCCAAGGATCTCGGCGTAGGGCGTGGCGCCTCGACGTTCCGCGGCTTCGGCCTCCTCGAGGACCAGCAGCGCGGCACCCTCGCCCATGACGAACCCATCGCGTTCGGCGTCGAACGGCCGTGCCGCGTGACCTGGATCGTCGTTGTGACCCGCGCCGAGGGCCCTGATGATGTCGAACGCGCCGAACGCGAGCGGTGACAACGGCACCTCGCAGCCGCCGGCGATCGCGGCGTCGATCCGCCCATCACGCAGGTCACCCAGCGCCTCGCCCAGTGCGACGCCGCCCGACGCACATGAGTTGGCCGTCGAGAGGATCGGCCCGCGCACATCGAGCGCGATGCCGAGGTTCGCGGGTGCGGCCCCGCCGAAGACCGCCAGTGCGAGGGTCGGGGCGACCTGGCGGATGCCCTTGTCGAGGTATCGCTCGTGCTGCTCCTCGGCGAAGGCGATGCCACCCAACGCCGAGCCGAGATAGATCCCGATCCGATCGGGGTCCGCGGCGCCGTCCTCGCCTGGTCTGAAGCGCGCATCATCGAGGGCGAGCTGGCCGGCCACCATCGCGAACTGGCTGAATCGATCTAGTTGACGGGCGGTCTTGGGCGGCATCCACGCGAGCGCGTCGAAGTCGTCGACCTGCGCCGCAACCTGACTGCGGAACGGCGAGGGATCGAACCGATCGATCCGCTTCACCGGCGACCTCGCTGCGCGCAGCCCGGCCCGGAAGGCGTCGACCCCTGTGCCGATCGGCGTCACGAGACCGAGACCGGTGATCCAGATCCGACGATGGGTCATGCCGTAGGATGCGTCGGCGAGCCCGGATCGGATCCGACGACCGAATCGACGGCTTCCGCCAGCGTCTTGAATGTCGCCAGCGTCCGCCCGGCGATCGGCCGGGTGAAGAAGCGGTCGACGAAGCGCGCGAATCCTGGCACCCGAGGCGAGAACTCGTGCCTGATCGTCACGCGACACGCGTCCCCGCATCCCCGCGTGTCGATGTCCCAGACGACGGACATGCCGCGCGTCGCGCCGGCGACGTGCTCGAAGCGCAGCCGAAGCGTCTCGGGCTCGTTCCACGTCCGCGACCGCCACGCGACCGGGACCCCGAGGCCGAGCGTGGCCACGAGTGGCCGCCGTGCGATGAAATCGACCAATGGCCGGCCCCAGGTGTCGCGGTCGCGCGCACGCGATCGGACGTAATGCGGCAGCAGGTCAGACCAGCGCTCTACGTCATGGGCGAGCGCGAATACCAGTTCTGGGGACGCGTCGATATCGATCGCGATCTCGGTATGCATGGGCCCCGCAACGACTCGTTATCGACGTGGTTACCGGCCGTTAGTGTCCGACCCTCACCGTAGACCCGTGCCCCTCCCCCCTGCAATCAATGGGCGGCGTCCCGGTGACGTCGTCGTCCTGACCGGCGGCGAGCACGTGAGTGTGCTTGGTGCGGTGCGCGCCCTGCGTGACGCCGGGTATGCCCCATGGGTCGCCGTCCACGAACGTGGCACATACGCCGCTCGGTCGAGGGCGAGCGCCGGGGTCATCGAGGTGCCGAGCCCGTCGGAAGCTCCCGACACGTTCGTCGATGAGCTGGTCGCGGCCGCCGCGCGCCTCGGTGCTGCTGCCATCGTGCCCGGGACAGAGTTCGAGATGGAGACACTCGTGCGGCGCGCGGATCGCCTGCCGGCGGATGTCGGGCTCGGCGTCCCGCCCCTGGCGACGCTTATCGACGCAACGGACAAGGGTCGGCTGCAGTCATTCGCGGCAGGCGCCGGCCTCCCGACGCTCCCGACCTGCGACATCACCCTCGACACCATCCCGGTGCGACTGCCCTTCCCATTCCCTGTGGTCGTGAAGCCGGGTCGCTCCGAGATCCGCGGGGAGGACGGCGTCGTGCGCCATCGTGGGACCGTCGTCGCCAGGACGTTCCACGAGCTCGAGTACGCCCTCGCCGAGCTGCCGGAGACGCGCGGCCTCGTCCAACCCTTCGTGCACGACCCACTGATCTCACTGGCCGGCGTCTTCTGGGACGGCGAGATCGTGTGTGCCGTCCAGTCCCGTGCAGATCGGGTGTGGCCCGCACCCTGCGGCTCGATCAGCCACGCCGTCACGATCCCGCTCGACAAGGGTCTCGTCGATCGCGTCGCGGCGCTCCTCCACTCGATGGACTGGCGCGGGCTCTTCCAGGTCGACCTGTTCGAGCGCACCGACGACTACGCGATCATCGACGTGAACCCGCGCTTCTACACGTCGATCGGCCATGCGACTCGAGCCGGGCTGAACCTGCCCGCGATCTGGCTCGACCTGCTGCTTGGTCGTCGGCCGGTCGTGCCGGATTCCTACCGGGTCGGCGTCCACTACCAGCACGAAGAGGGCGACCTCCGAGCGATCGGACGGATGCTCCTCCGCGGACCGCGGCGCGACGGGCTGCGCGCGCTCGCGCCCCATCCCGACACCGCGCTGGCGATCTTCTCGGCCAGCGATCCGTGGCCACTCCTCACCAGTGCGACGCGGTTCTTCCGGCGGGGGACACGGAACGGGAACCAGCAGGCTCGCCGGACGTTCGCGCGCGGCAAGGCGGTCTGAGGCGCGGCCGCCTCGGCGGCGATCGGTCCGGTTCAGGCGGCGACGTCGCTCCCGCCGCCGCTCTCAGTGATGACGCCGCGCACGCGCCGCCAACGGGTCGCGACGGTCCCGAACGAGCGCTTGAGGAACGGCATCACGTCGAAGCCGTCGCCGACCGCGAACACCTTCCTGCCGGCATACGGCCGTAGGTAGTCACGCCAGGTCAGGCCCTCCGATCGCCAGCCGCGAACGCTGTACCGGAGGTCGCCCGCCAGGTCGATCCAGTACGCCCGTCCCGGGTGGAGCTCAGGGGTTTCGGGAGCCTCGCCGAGCATCAGGTCGCGATACAGGATCGCCGGGAAGTTGATACCGCTCGCGAGCGGATGCAGGACCGACCGGTTCACGCGCGCGTTGACCTCCATCAGCTTCGGGACCCCATCACGCGGGTCCACCTTGAACTCGGTGCATGAGTACCCCGTGGAGCCGAAGGCGTCGAGGAGCTGGCGTGCTGGGTCGATGATGTCCGGCGAAGGCCGACTGACGACCACACGCGGCAATCCGAATTCGGGAGGCGCGAGGCGGAGCTTCTGCGCCGTGTATTCGATCGACCGGCCGTGCGCCCGATACGCGTCGTAGTTGTAGCTGTGGCGGTCATCGCCCGGGATGTACTCCTGGATCATGACTTCGATGCCCTCGGCGGCCGCACGGTCGTATTCGTGGAGCAGCTCCGTCGCGTCGTGGACGCGGGCGAGCTTCGCGCGGAACAGCTCGGCGTACCGGTGACTGACGCGTGGCTTCACCAGGCACGGGAACAGGAAGGTGTCGGCGATCCGTTCGGCATCCGCCCGTGTCTGTGGGGTATCGGTCCGCGGCGCGGGGACGCCGATCCGGTGGGCGAGCTCGTACGTGTGTCGCTTGTCGATGACCCGCTCGACGATCGACCAGTCGTCCGCGGCGACGACGTGATGTGGCTCCAACTCCGCCTTCCGCCGCGAGACGACACCAAGGGTTGCGTCATTGGCAGGGATGACCAGGCATCGCCCGAAGCGCGACGCCGCGTCGATCAGCGTCCCGACGAATGCGTCCTCGTCGTGCTCGGGATGCGGGGACCGAATCCGAGCGCGGACGTGCCGCGAGACGTGGGCGAAGTCGCTGTCGGCGTAATGGACGTTGACGACCGGGATCCGGGCCACTCCGAGACACCGGATCGTGCCCATCGCGGCGAGGTGGCTCGACAGGACGAGCGCCGGCGCGAGGGTAGCGTCATGCATCGACCGGCGTCACCCGTTCGAGCGCGTGCCGTGCCAGTTCGCCGAGCCGCAGCCTGAGCGCCTCCTCGGGCGCCACCCAGCGACACGTATCCGTGGACCCGTCGAGCTCGTCGCGCAGTGACCCGCCGACGATGTTGACGGCGTAGACGATCCGGATCGCATGCATCCGGCCGGCGCCACTCCGGCTCGTGAAGAGGCGATCGTCGACGTCGACGAGCCGTTCGACCTCGCCGACGAAGCCGGTCTCCTCCTCGAGCTCGCGCAGCACGGCCGCGCGCGGCGATTCGCCGAACTCGAGGCCGCCGCCGGGGAGCGTCCAGACGTCGCCCACGCCTACCGACGGGTGGATGTGGCAGAGCAGCACCCGCTCCTGTTCGTCGCGGATGATCGCGTACGCAGCGACCCGGACCCTATCGCCCGGTCGCGTCCGACCGCGGCTGGTCACGGTGCGAGCAGGGCGGCGAGGAACCGCGGATCGAGGCCGCGCGACGCCGGCACGAGGTCACCCATCACGAGCCCCATCGTCGCACGGACGTCCGGCCGTTCGGCAAGCCGTCGCGCGGCGTATTCGAAGAGACGGGGACGCGCGAGGAACGTCTGGACGAGCCACGATACGGCGTCTTTCGTGCCGAATCGGCGGCTCATCGCGCGGTCGTAGGCATCGGGAGCATGGCCCGCGTCGTCGTCGCGCGTGAGTGCCGCGGCGATCGCCCGTGTCGCGAGATCGGTCGAGACAAGTGCGCGATGGATGCCCTCACCGGTGAACGGATCCAGGAAACCCGCCGCGTCGCCGACCAGGAACCAGCCGGGGCCCGCGCGTCGTGTCACCTGGACGCCGAGCGGTGACGCACCCGCGATGCTGTCGCAGATGGGCGCCGCCGCCCAATCGATCGGATCGTCGTCACGGCGAGGGACCGTCTGGAGCACCCGCTCTACCGTCGCGGCGGCACCGTCCCCGGCGAGTCGGGCACCCCACGACCTCCCGAGCACGACGCCGATGTTGAGCCGCCCGCCTGGGACACGGGCGAGGCCGACGTACGCGTCGCTCCCGACCACCATCCGCGCATCGGCGGCTGGGTTCGTCGGCGGTCGTGGATCCGTGACGTGCCACGCCAGGCCTATGCGCGGCGGTAGTCGGGGGGGTCGTGCGACGCCGGCGGCGCGCGCGACGATCGAGTGCGTCCCGTCGGCGCCGACGACGATCCTCGCCGCGACCTGGCGGACACCGAGATCGAGCACGTTCGGCGTTCCAAGGTGTACGGCATGGACCGTCACGCCGCGCTCCACGATCGCTCCGGCAGCGATGGCCAACCGTTCGAGCACCGGGTCCAGCCCGGAGCGGTCGAAGCCGACCGCCGTCGGTCCGCCGGTATCGGCGCCGTAGGTCAGCCGTACGGTCGTTCCCGCGGGTGTTTCCAGGCGCATCGCTGGGATCGGCTCAGCGAGCGCAGGGATGGTCGAGTCCGACAGCCCGACTCGTCGAAGCTCCTCGACTGCCGCCGGGGACGCGAACACACCACCCGCCCGCCAGTGCCATGCCGGCGATCGCTCCAGGACGAGGACGTGGACCCCGCGCCGGGCGAGCCGCGCCGCCAACGTCGTGCCCGCGAGGCCGGCCCCCACGATCGCGACATCGACGATCTCATCGGCGGTCACCGGCGTGCGTTCCTACGCACGTTGCCGTGTCCGTTCGCGGACCCCGTGAGCGCGACGCGGTGGCCGAACGGGCCGTCGAACCGCCGCTCGACGCGGACCCCCGCCGCGGCCATCAGAGCGGTGAGCTCCGCGACCGAGTAGGCGCGGCGCACGGACAATGGCGCGTCGCGGCGGGTGAAGCGATTGTGGGTCGCGAGATGCGACAGCGCCCACGCGCCGGCCCACGCCGCGCGTCCGCGGACGAGATCGTTGACGATGACACCGAGCCTTGCGACGCGCGCCATCTCGGCGAGCAACGCGCGAGCCGCGTCGGGTTCGAGGTGGTGGATGACCAGGGAGCTGTGGACGATCTCGAATGCCGCGTCAGGGAAGGGGAGGGCCTGTCCGTCTGCGACGTGGAGTGCCAGTTCCCTGGTCGCCATCACTCGCCGATCCGCGACCGCCGCCGCCTCCAGTACCTCCGGTCTGCTGTCGATCCCGGTGACGCGCACCAGCCGCCCCCGTGCGCGCCCGCGTTCGATCAGCGCAAGCGGGATGTCGGCGCCACCCGTGCCGACGTCGAGGACCTCGATCGAGGACCCGCCCGGCGCCAGGGCATCGATCGCGCGCGCACTGAGGTCGATCCCGCCGAGACGCCGATTGACGCGGGCCAGGTCGCGCAGGTTGCCGACGAGCGCAGACCGATCATCGAGCGGGCCATCGAGCAGCTCTTCCGCGCCGGAAAGTCTGTCCACGCGGGCAGCCTACGCTGCCGGCTAGTCCCATCGGGTGGTGCTGGCGGTGCCGCAGACCTTGTAGCCTCCCGGTCATGCCCATCCGACTTCGCCTGCTCCTGGTAGCGGCTGCCCTCGGCGTCCTGACGGTCGGCGGTACCGGCGTCGCCAGTGCCGCGGCGCCGATCTACCCGCACCAGAGCGTCGGTGACCGCGGCTCGGATGTCCGTGCGCTGCAGGGCTTGCTCCGTCAGCAGACTGCGCCGAACCTCTATATCTCTGGCATCTTCGACAGCGCGACCGTCGCGGCGGTCCGCGCCTTCCAAACGGCTCGTGCGCTGCCCGTCACGGGCATGGTCGATGCCGGAACGTGGGCTCGCCTCATCATCCGTCTCGACCCCGGTGCGACTGGCGAGGCCGTGAAGGTCGTCCAGCGTCAGCTCAACGACAAGCGCCGGGCAGGGCTGGCCGTCGACGGCGTGCTGGCCGGGGCGACCGCGACCGCGGTCCGCTCGTTCCAGCACCATGCCGGGCTCACGAGGAGCGGCGTGGTGGATGCGAGCACGTGGCGCTACCTCATCGGGCACTTCGAATCGCCGCTCTTCGGGCGATGGATGTGCGGCTACGAGGCCGGCAATGGTCCGGCGCACTGGGGCACGGGCGCGGCGATCGGGGCTGTGCGAGCGGCAGCTGTGACCGTCGGGCAGGCGGGTCTCGGGCCGGTCGCGATCGGCGATGTCAGCTTCGAGCACGGTGGCGACATGCCGGGACACGATACGCATGAGCGCGGGCTGGATGTGGACGTTCGGATCATGCGCCGCGACGACCGGCAGTGTCAGTGGGGCGGCAACTACCGGATGGCGGTCTACGACCGGAGCGCGACGCGCGGGTTCATCAAGGCGGTCCGGGCGGCCGCTCCAGGCCACATCAAGGTCATCTACTTCAATGATCCGGTGCTGATCCGCGAAGGGCTGACGCGCTGGTACGCGGGTCACGACGACCACGTCCATGTGCGGTTCTGCGAGCGCGTCTATCCGCTCGCGACCTACGACTGCTGAGGGGGTCCGGAAGGCTCCCGAACTGTCGCCCGAACGGGGGTCTCGAACGGGCGGTGACATAATGCCGTCCATGCCCGACCGCACCGAGACGAGCGTCGTCGTCAGCCCTGATCAGCGCCCCAACAGCTGGGGATTCGGGGACGGACAGGCGATCCCGTGGGAATACGCGCCGGCTCCCGAGGCGCGCGACATCGTCACGCTCAAGGAGCGCTACGGCCTGTTCATCGCGGGCCGATCGGTGCCGGCGACCGGCGGCGGGACGTTCACGACGATCGATCCGTCGACCGAGCGACCGCTCGCGGATGTCGCTCGCGCAGCCGACGTCGATGTCGACAAGGCGGTCCGGGCAGCTCGTCGAGCGCAGCGCCGGTCGTGGGGTCAGCTCTCCGGCCGGGAGCGTGCCAAGTACCTGTTCCGCATCTCGCGCATCCTCCAGGAGCGTTCACGCGAATTCGCAGTCCTCGAATCGATGGACTCGGGCAAGCCGATCAAAGAGAGCCGGGACGTCGACGTGCCGCTCGCTGCGAACCACTTCTGGTACTACGCGGGCTGGGCCGACAAGCTCGATTACGCGTTCCCGGGTCGCGTCGCGAAGCCGCTCGGCGTCGCGGCGCAGATCATCCCGTGGAACTTCCCGCTGCTCATGCTCGCCTGGAAGATCGCACCGGCGCTCGCGGCAGGCAACACCGTCGTCCTCAAGCCGGCGTCGACCACGCCGCTGTCGGCGCTGCTCTTCGCGGACGTCTGCGTCCAGGCCGACCTGCCGCCCGGGACCGTCAACATCATCACCGGCCCAGGCGAGATCGGGATGCACCTCGCGACCCACCGAGACGTCGACAAGGTGGCGTTCACCGGCTCGACCGAGATCGGCCGGAAGATCGGCCGCGGCGTCGCCGGTTCCGACAAGGCGCTGACCCTCGAGCTCGGCGGCAAGGCCGCCAACATCGTGTTCGACGACGCGCCACTCGACCAGGCGGTCGAAGGCATCGTCAACGGCATCTATTTCAATCAGGGTGAGGTCTGCTGCGCTGGGTCGCGGCTGTTGGTGCAGGAATCGATCGCCGACACGCTCATCGACAAGCTCAAGGACCGGCTCTCGACCATCCGGGTCGGTGACCCGCTCGACAAGAACACCGACGTCGGCGCGATCAACTCGAAGGCCCAGCTCGAGAAGATCACCGAGCTCGTCGCGTCGGGCGTCGCGGAGGGAGCGGAGCTGTATCAACCGGCCTGCGACCTGCCCGACCGCGGCTATTTCTTCCGCCCGACGTTGTTCACCAACGTGGCGCAGAGCCATCGGATCGCGCGCGAGGAGATCTTCGGGCCGGTGCTGTCGGTGCTGACCTTCCGGACGCCGGACGAGGCCGTCGAGAAGGCCAACAACACTCGTTACGGGCTGTCGGCCGGGATCTGGACCGACAAGGGCTCGCGCATCCTCGAGATGGTGTCTCGGATGCAGGCGGGGGTCGTGTGGGCCAACACATTCAACAAGTTCGATCCGACCTCGCCGTTCGGTGGTTACAAGGAGTCGGGCTTCGGGCGCGAGGGCGGCATGCACGGACTGCATGCGTACGTCCGGCTCGAGGATCGCTGATGGCCGGGTCGAACGGACGGAACGGGACGGCGCGCAACGGCGCGGCGCGCAACGGCGCGGGGCATGACGGGACGACGCGCGACGGTGCCGGCCAGCGGATCGGCGTGCGCAAGACCTACAAGCTGTACATCGGTGGCGCGTTCCGGCGGTCTGAGAGTGGTCGCTCGTACGTGGTGTCCGGCGCCGACGGGACGCCGCTCGCGAATGCCGTCCGGTCGTCGCGCAAGGATCTTCGCGATGCGGTGCGTGCGGCACACGGCGCGTTCCCCGGCTGGTCCGGCAAGACAGCGATGAATCGGGGTCAGGTCCTCTATCGCGTCGCGGAGCTGATGGAGGGGCGGCGCGACCAGTTCGTCGCCGAGGTCGCGGCCGCCGAGGGGCTGCGTGAAGCGCGCGCTTCCGAGGTGGTCGATCGCGCCATCGACCGCTGGGTCTGGTACGCCGGCTGGGCCGACAAGATCACCCAGATCCTCGGCTCCGCCAATCCGGTCGCCGCTCCGTATTTCAACTTCACCATCCCAGAGCCGACCGGGATCGTAGGGATCGTGGCCCCCGAGACGTCGTCGTTGCTTGGCCTGGTAAGCCGCCTCGCGCCGCCGCTCGTCGCGGGCAACACGGTGGTCCTGCTGACATCCGAGAGCCGGCCGCTTCCTGCGATCACGCTGACCGAGGTCCTCGCCACGTCCGACGTCCCCGGGGGCGTCGTGAACGTGCTGACCGGTCGCAAGAAGGAGCTCGTGCCGGTGCTGGCCGCGCACGAGGACGTCGATGGACTCGACGTCTGGGGTGTCCCTGACGACCTTCGGGTCGAGGTCGAGCAACTCGCCGCCGACGACATCAAACGCTTGTCGCGCCGTCCGCGTCGGATGGCCGACGCGCGGTTCGACTGGCTCGACGACCGTGCCGCCGAGCGGCCCGAATGGATCGCCGCCTTCCTCGAGATGAAGACGGTCTGGCACCCGATCGGCGTCTGATCACGATGGCTGTTCGTCCGGACCCTGAGGTCGGCTATCGCCGTGCCGGCGATCACCTGCGCGGGGAGCGCGTGGTCGAGAGGCGCGTCTTCGTCCAGGCGCCGCCACGGGTCGTGTGGGCGGTACTGCACGATCCGACCGCGTCGGCCTCGCTGTTCCCGGAGCTGCGACTCGGGCCGGCGGTCCCGTCGTGGCCGGCAGCGGCGGCGACGCGTTCCGCGCGGACGCGACTCGGGTTCCTTCGAGAGTCGGCCCGGGTCGAAAGCCTCGAGGCGCGGCCTGAGTCGGTGTTCCGGCTGCGCGTCACGGGCTCCGGGTTCGAGAGCGAGTGGTGGTGGCGGATGGAGCCGATCGCCGGCGGGACACGCGTCATCCACGCCGCGACCTTCGAGCCGATAGACCGCTGGACCGACATCCTGGTCCGGCTCGGGCGACGATCGCTCGAGGCACGCGTCGAGGCGCACCTGCGAGCACTCAAGGAGCGCGCGGAGCGGGTGGAGAGGACCTCGCCGGCGGCCTGACTCCCTGCCGCGGTCGGGCGCGAAGGCTTGACCCGATGACGCGGCGCCTGCGGTCGGGTGCGAAGCGTGACCCGGTGACGCGGCACCTGCGGTCGGGTGCGAAGCGTGACCCGGTGACGCGGCACCTGCGGTCGGGTGCGAAGCGTGACCCGGTGACGCGGCACCTGATGCCGACTTTCCCGTTTGACTTGCATCGGACGCAAGCACTCGGCCTCCTGCACCGGTCCGGCGACGATCGATTTGCGTCGGGCGCTCGCTTCAGTGACGAGCCGCTCCCGTCGGTGCCGACCGGGTGCCGGATCGTGCATCGGATGCAGGGTTCCGAGCAGTAAGCCGGGTCGAAGCCGCCGTTTGGTGCCGTTGCTTGCATCTGACGCAACCACGATCGCCCGCGTCGTCGCGCGGCGGCCGGGCGGTCCAAAACGCTGCCTCCGGCGCAGCGCCTTGACCTGCTATTCCCCCGAATCGCCCGAGTCCTGCGGCGAAGGCAGCCGATCGTCGATCCGGGCGACCGCTCATGCCTCTGCCGCAGGCTTCGCGCCTGTCGCAGCTCTCACGCCCGATCCAGCCCTCCCCCGAGCACCCGCACTCAATGCACCCTCAATACAGAACGTTCAGCATTGACTGAAACTTCTGAACGGAGTAGCGTCGCCGCGTGACCGATGGCGAGAGCCGCTTCGTCGAGGAGATGGGCCAGATGCTGGCGTCCTATGGGATGACCCCGATGGCCGGCCGCATGTGGGGCTGGCTGCTGATCTGCGAGCCAGAGGAGCAGACGGCGGCCGAGATCGCGGACGCGCTCCACGCGAGTCGGGGCGCGATCAGCGGCACGGCCCGCCTCCTGGCGACGAGCGGGATGATCCGGCGGAGTACCCGACGAGGCGATCGTCGCGAGTACTTCAGCGCGCCGCCCGAGACGCTCGACTCGTTCCTCGCGAGTGCGGGCCGCATGTACAGCCAGTTTCGGGCGCTTTCCGAGCGAGGACTCGACGCCATCGCCGATCGGCCACCGGAGTCGAAGCGGAGGATCGAGGAGCTCCGCGATGTCTTCGCGTTCGTCGAGCGGGAGGTCCCGGCCGTCATCGACCGCTTCCTCCGCGACCGTGCCGGCGCGGCCGGCAGGGAAGCCGGCACGGCCGGTAGGGAAGCCGGCGCGGCCGGCAGGGAAGCCGGCACGGCCGGTAGGGAAGCCGGCGCGGCCGGCAGGAAGGAATGACCATGGACCCCGTCATCCGTACGGAAAAGTTGACCAAGTCCTACGGATCGCATCGAGGCATCATCGACATCGACCTGGCCGTCGAGGAGGGTGAGGCCTTCGGCTTTCTCGGCCCGAACGGCGCTGGCAAGACGACGACGATCCGGACACTGCTCGACCACATCCGTCCCACCTCCGGCCGGGCCACGATCTTCGGCATCGACACGACCGCGGACCCGATCGCGATCCACCGCCGTCTCGGCTATCTGCCGGGCGAATTCGCCTTGTACGACAAGCTGACGGGTGGCCAGACGATCGAGTATTTCGCGAATCTTCGCGGCGGGGTCGACAAGACATACCAGCGCGGGCTCGTCGACCGCCTTGATCTGGACACGACCCGCAAGTTCAAGGAGTACTCGAAGGGCAACAAGCAGAAGGTCGGGCTCGTGGTCGCTCTTCAGCACCGTCCGGACCTGCTGCTCCTCGACGAGCCGACCTCTGGCCTCGATCCGCTCGTACAGCAAACGTTCTATGAGGTCATCCGTGAGGCCAAGGCCGAAGGGCGCACGGTCTTCCTCTCGAGCCACATCCTGAGTGAGGTCGAGAAGACCGCCGATCGCGTCGCGATCATCCGAGACGGCCGCCTCGTGAAGGTCGACCGAGTCGAGGCGCTGCGAGACCTCGCTCATCACCAGGTCGAGCTTCGGTTCGCCGGCGACGTCCCGGTCGGCGCGTTCGCGGCGTTGCCCGGCGTCAGCGAGGTCAAGGCCGAAGAGAACCTGTTACGCATGCGTGTCTCGGGCTCGATCACGCCGGTCGTCCGCGAGGCCGCCAACTATGACCTGCTCGATTTCGTCAGTCGCGAGCCATCGCTCGAGGAGACGTTCCTCGCCCAGTACGGCCGCGGGAGCGAGGCGGCCTGACATGACCTCAGAAGTCGAACGCAGGCCGGCGCCAGTCGCACCGGCCATCAGCGGGCCGTCGCTGCTGTCCCGCGTCTACGGATTCGGGAGCATCTACGGCAAGACGATGCGCGACTCGCGCCGAGTGGTCATCGTCATCTCCGCCCTGTTGTTCCTCCTGCTCATCGGCGTCAGCTTCGCGATCGTGCAAGAGTTCAACACCCCCGAGTCGCGCCAGCAGCTCGTGGCCGTCGTGGCCGCGGTGCCACCCATCCTCGCGGGTCTGGCCGGCAAGGCCGTCAACGTCGGCACGCTCGGCGGATACCTGCAATACAAGTACGGCGTGTTCTTCCCGGAGATCACGAGTCTCTGGGCCATCATCGCCCTGTCGGCGACGCTCGCGGCCGAGGCTCGCCGCGGGAGCCTGGAGTTCGTCGCAGCGACCGCGATCGCGCGGCGCCGGATCGCACTGGAGAAGCTGTTCGCCCACCTCACCGGCCAGGCGATCGTCGCCGTCGCGGTCCTCGTCGCGCTGCTGATCGTCGGTCGGTCGGTCAACGGACTGCCGGGCGATGAGATCTCGGCTGAGGCCGCGGTCGGCTACGCGCTCTGGATGTTCCTGATCTCGGTCGCGGCCGGCTCGGTGGCGTTCGCCCTCGCGCCGTTCCTCGGCCGCGGGTCGGCAGCCGGTGTGGCCGCAGCAGTCCTGTTCGGCGGGTTCATCGTCAACGGTTACCAGGCGGCCATCCCATCGCTCGCGCCGCTGTCCAACCTCACCTGGTTCGGCTGGACGTCGAATCACATCCCGCTCGCCGGGCAGTTCGATTGGGCCACGCTCGTCCCGGTGGCGGTCGTCGGCATCGTGCTCTCGGTCGTCGGCGTCGAGGCCTTCGCACGGCGAGACATCGGCGCCACGTCGCCGATCCCGACCCCGAGCTTGCCGCGGGCACTCGTCGGGCTTCAGGGCCCGACCGGCCGCGCCATCGGGCAGAACCTGCCGTCGTCGATCGCGTGGGGGATCGGGATCGGTCTGTTCGGGCTCGCGATCGCAGGTTCGGGTAAGTCCTTCATCGATGAGCTCGGCAAGGCCACCGACTTCGTGACCCTCCTCAACCAGGTATTCCCAGGCTTCGACATCCGGTCGGTCGGCGGGTTCCTGCAGCTACTGTTCGTCGAATTCGGGATGATCCTCGCCGGTCTCGCGGCAGCCACGCTCGTGGCCGTGTGGGCCTCGGACGAGACCTCCGGCCGGCTCGAGTTCCTGCTTGCGACGCCGCTCTCCCGGACTCGCTGGGTGACGTCCGGCGGGGTCGCGGCGTTCGTCGGCGTGCTCGTCTTCACCGTGGTGACGATGATCGGGATCGGCGTCGGGGCATCGATCGCTGGAAGCGAGATCGCTACACCGGTCGCAGGCACGCTCGTGCTCGGGCTCTACGCGGCGGCACTTGTCGGGATCGGCATCGCGGTAGGTGGCGCGATCGGCACGAGCTACGCCGGGCCGTTCGTGGCGATCTTCACGATCGTCACGTGGTTCATCGGGATCATCGGTCCGGCGCTGAACCTGCCCGATATCGTCCACGAGCTGGCGCTCACATCGCACTACGGGTTCACGATGCTCGGCCAGTGGGATCTGGTCGGGGTGGGCGCCTCGATCATCCTCGCGGTCGGCGGCGTGTTTGTCGGCGCGTGGGGCTTCCGGCGGCGCGATCTGCGCGGCTGAACTGAGCCAAGCCCTCTGGGAGGGCAAGCGAACGGGAGTCCACGCCGGTTAACGTCCCGGCGTGGACCCGTTCGTCATCGCCATCGTCCTGGTCAGCGCCGCTCTCCACGTCGCCTGGAACGTCCGGCTCAAGACGGCCGGTGACCCGCTCCGTACGGCAACGGTCGGGATGCTCGCGGCGTCGGTGGGGATCGTGCCCGTCGGCATCGCCGCGTGGTGGCTGGACGGCCAGCCGGCACTCCCCGTGGAAGGTGTCGCGCTCGGCGTGGTGTCGGGCGTCGTCGAGGCGGTCTACTTCGTCCTGCTCTCCGCCGCGTATCGACGCGGTGATCTGTCGGTCGTCTACCCGATCGCCCGGGGAACGGCGCCCCTCCTCGCGGTCGTGATCGGTGTCGGGATCTTCGGGGAGCGCCTCGGGATCGCCGGGTCGATCGGCGTCGCGTTTCTCCTCGTCGGCTTCCTGATCCTGCAGCGACCCTGGCGCGCCGTCCGTGGTCACGGTCTCGACCCGTCGGTCGCATTCGCCTTCGCGACCGGGATCGCGATCGCGACATACAGCGCCATCGATCGCGCCGGGACCCGCCTGATCGATCCGCTGACTTATGCCGCGATCCTGTGGGTGACCGCCGCGATCTGCCTCGTCCTGTGGGTCCGCTTCGTCGTCCGTGGGGAGATCCTCGCGGGCGGGGCCGAGCAGATCCGGTATGCCGCCATCGGTGGCTGGCTCACGCTCATCGCCTATCTGCTGATCCTGTGGGCACTGAGCCTGGCACCGCTGTCCGGGGTCGCGCCGCTCCGCGAGTCGGCGGCCGTGTTCGCAGCAGCATGGGGCTCGGTCAGGCTCGGCGAGGCGGCCGATCGAGGCGACACGGTCCGCCGCGTCGGTGCGTCCGTGCTGATCGTGGCCGGAGCGTTGCTGCTCGCGGTCGGGGGGTGATCCGTCGAACCTGCAATGTTCGATAGCCGGTACAGGGCGCGGTTCGACCCTAGACCGGCTCCACAGGCGGAACCTCGGCGAACAGCCGCCGCCGGCCCCAACGACCGTTGACCAGTGCCACCCCCGCCGTCACCAGGGCGGTCCCGGCGATGAGTGACGGTCCGATCGGTTCCTGCAGCACGACCGCGCCCAGCGCGATGCCGACGATCGGCAGCAGGTAGGCGACCAGTGCCGTCCGCGTGGCGCCCCATCTCGAAAGCAGCCGGAAGTACGCGAGGTAGGCCATGCCCGACCCGAGGATCCCGAGCCAGATCACCGAGAACCACGCCTGTGCGTCGGGCGTTGCGGTCTGCCAGGGTCGCTCGACCACGAGTGCCAGCGTGCCGACGATGAGGAGCGCGAACGTGACCTGGAACACGGCCGGGATCATCGGGGCGAGGCCTCGAACATTGTGTCGCGCGTAGACGTTGCCGCAGGCGTACGAGACGGACGCGCCGAGCAGCGCGATCATCCCGGGGACCGTGCCCGCGGTCCCGACCAGGCCGGGCGACACGATCAGCACGACCCCGATGAACCCGACAGCCAGCCCGACCAGGCCGTTGACGCGGATCGGCTCGTCGGGGAGGAACGCCGGCGCGATGACGAGCACGAACAGAGGCACCGTCGAGTTGAGGATGGCCGCGAGCGCGCTATCGACCGACTGCTCCGCCCACGTGATCAACGCGAACGGGATCGTGATGTTGATGATCGCCATCACGAAGAGATGGCCGTATGCGCGGCGGTCGCGCGGGAGCGGTGTCCGCGAGAGGCGCAGCACTGTCCAAAGGAACGCGGCCCCGATGAGCAGTCGAAGCGCGATCAACGTGAACGTGCCGAACGAGTCGACCGCGAGTTTGATGAAGAGGTAGGAGGACCCCCACATGAACCCGAGGCCGAGGAAGGTAAGCCACTCGGCTCGGGTCGCGGGCGTCGTCATCGCGTCATCCTACCGCCTTGGCCTACCGAAATATGTCAAGTGTCCAGGTCGTCGCTCCACGGTCCCCAGAACCCGCCGCAGCGGTCGACCGTTGCGCCCCGCGCTCACCGCCAGCGGGTCAGGATGGCCTCGCGGTCGAACAGCCGGACACCGACTCTCAGGCCGATGATCGAGACGATGAGCACGATGATCGCCAGGAGCGTGTAGCCGATCGCTCCGACGAGGAGCGTGCCCGTCGCCTGGAGCAGCACCAGCGCGATGACCGGCACGATCACGACGCCGCCGATCTGCTGGGCGACCCGCGGATCGTTGACCCGCGCGCTCACGATCACGCCGGCGACGACCGACGACAGCCCGACGGCCGGCCCGAGCAGGAACACACCAGCCAGCCACGACGGGTCGGTGACGACGCCGAAGAGCGCCGGTCCGTATGTGAGCGAGGCCAGCACGACGAAGATCGCGTAGGTCACCCAACCCGCGAGCACGCCGGGGACGAGCGCCGCGACGGCCTTGCCCGCGAGCAGTTCCTGGGTCCGTATCGGTGACGCCAGGACGGGCTCAAGAGACCGCGCCTGTTTCTCGCCGATGATCGAGAACGTCGCGATCGACAGCGGGATGTACGCGGGCATCAACAGGAAGAACACCAGGAACTGCTGGACCGCGAACGCCCCCGCCAGCTCGCCGGGGGTGAAGCCGGCCCACTCGGGCCGCTGCGCGAGGACCTGTTGTTCGAGCTCGGGCGGCAACGAGCTCGCTCCGACGGCCGCGGTCAGAAGGATCGGCGCGACCGTCAGCAGGATCGGCGGGATGAGGATCGTCGACATCAGCAGCCGGTTCCGGACGGTCTCGAACCATTCGCGCTGCAGCACGGTCCACACGATCGACCGGCGCATCAGACGTGGTCCTCGAGGCTGTCGGCGCCCGGTGTGACGCCCATGATCTCGAAGTAGACGCGCTCGAGCGACGCTTCCTCGGGTCGCACCTCGACGATGTCCGCGCCGTTCGTCACCAGCGCCCGGACGACCTCAGGTGCGACGGTTTCCGGTTCGTCCGCGCCGACCTGCAGGAGGCCGTCGGCCATCTCGGCGCTGCGGACCGTCGGGATGGCACGGACCGCGCCGAGCTGATCGGCCGATGGCGCTTCACGGAGACGCACGGACAACCCGTGACCGCCGAGCGCCCCGCGCAGGGCCGCGGGTGAATCGATCCGCAGCAGCCCGCCTCGGATGAAGGCGATGCGGTCGCACAACCGATCCGCTTCGTCGAGGTTGTGGGTCGCGAGGACGATCGTCCGGCCCGCCTTCCGCAGCGTCTCGATGGCCTCGCGGACGATGAACGCCGCCTCCGGATCGAGTGCCGCCGTCGGCTCGTCGAGGAATACGACCGACGGGTCGTGGAGCAGCGCACGCGCGATCGCGAGCTTCTGCTTCATGCCCTTGCTGAACGTCGCGGCCAGGTCGTCCCGGCGCTCCCACAGCGAGAACAGGCGGAGGTACCGCTCGATGCGCTCCGCGCGGACCTCGGGCGTCAGCCCGTACAGGCGACCGAAGAAATCGAGGTTCGCGGTCGCGGACAGCCTGTCGTACAGCCCCGGGGTCTCGGTGAGGATGCCCACGCGCGTCCGGACGGATTCCGGGTCCGCACGGATATCGAAACCGTCGACGGTCGCCGTCCCCTCCGACGGGCGGATGAG
>JBKPMM010000025.1:0-5380 GCA_046732155.1 Chloroflexota bacterium
GCCGCGCGACGGACGGCACGCTCGGGAACGGCCACTTCTTCCAGCCGACGATCTTCGCGGGCGTCAGCCCGATGGACCGGATCGGGCAGGAGGAGATCTTCGGGCCCGTGCTCTCGGTCATCCCGGTCGCCGACTACAACGAGGCGATGATGGCGCTCAACCAGACCCGGTACGGGCTGTCGTCGAGCATCTTCACGAGCAACGTGAACACGGCGTTCCGGGCGATGCGCGACTTCGAGACCGGCATCGTCTACGTCAACGCCGGCACCACCGGTGCCGAGGTCCACCTGCCGTTCGGCGGCTGGAAGGAGACCGGTAACGGCCATCGCGAGGCCGGCAACATCGCGCTCGACACGTACACCGAGTGGAAGTCGATCTACGTCGACTTCAGCGGCCGGCTGCAGCGAGCCCAGATCGACAACCAGGCCTAGCGCGCGAGACGTGGCGAAACCAACCCGGCGCAGCGCCGGCATCCTGCTCTATCGCCCCGCCAACGGCGGTATCGAGGTCCTGCTCGCCCACCCGGGTGGCCCCGTCTGGGCGAAGCGTCACGAGGGAGCCTGGTCCATCCCGAAGGGTGAGATCGAGGACGGCGAGGATCCCTGGGACGTCGCCCGCCGTGAATTCGAGGAGGAGACCGGTCATCCGCCGCCCGACGGCGCCTCGATCGAGCTCGGCGAGATCACCCAGAAGGGTGGCAAGGTCGTCGTGGCTTGGGCGCTCGAAGGGGACCTCGATCCGGCGACCGCGCACAGCAACACGTTCCCGTTCGCGTGGCCGCCAGGTTCCGGGCGCTACATCACGATCCCGGAGATCGATCGCGTCGAATGGTTCTCGCCGGATGACGCGCGCGGGCCGCTGAAGGAGACGCAGCACCCGTTCATCGATCGCCTGCTGGCGGCGCTCGATCGTCCCTGAGACGCAGGCGTCCTTGAGCCTCAGCCGTCCTTGAGGTTCAGGCCTCGCGACACGAGACGATCGACCCTGGCCGCCATGATCAGGTCGTTGGCGCTGAGGCCGCCGATCGCGTCGGTCGACCAGTCGACCTCGAGCCGGCCCCATGACAGTGTCATCGTCGGGTGATGGTTCGCGGCCTCGGCAAGGAGGGCGATCCGGGTCGCTAGCCCGAACGCGGCAGCGAAGGTGGGGAAGCGGAACGCTCGGGTGAGGCGGCCGTCTTCGACGCGCCAGGCAGGATCAAGACCAGCCCGCAGGCGGTCGACCTCGTCCGCGGACAACGTTGGCGTCGACTCGTCCGCCGGGGTCAGCGTCGCTCCGGCAAGACGCGCCGGATCGAGGTCCGTCATGGCAAAAGTCTATCGGTGACCACTCGCACCGGGACCGTCGCTAGCGTGGATGAGGCCCCGGCGTCAGACAGGTACGCCGGGGCGTTGCATGTCCCGAGCTGTCTGACCGCGCGTCAGGGAGTCTCTTCGATGCTGACGTCGCCGGACGTCAGCGGCGTCAGGTCGGCCGGCGTGTATCGCGTCTCACACCACGTCTGCATCGTCGCGAGCGTCTGACCCGGGTTGGTGAGATAGCCGCGAGCCGAGTCATCGCCGTTCGCGCCGCCGTCATGCAGACGGAACAAGATCGCGAGGTCCTTCCGGCCGTCGGTCGCGGTGGTCGCGGGGCCTGCCACCCACGCGTCGGCGCCATTGATGACGAGGCACGTGACCGGCCCGCCGTACGACTCCGTCTTGCCGCTGACTTCGGTCTGTCGCCACCACTCGCCGATCGGCTTGCCGTCCTTGAGCCGTGCTGCGACCGAGTCGATCCGGTTGAAGTAGGTGTAGTTCGCGTTGACGAGCGGACCGGTTCCCGCCGGCAAAGCTGCTGCGGAGGGCGGTGGAGGCGACGGTTCGACGGACGGGGTCAGCGAGACAGTCGGTGACGAGACGATGCCTGTCGACGGTGAGGGCAGCTCCGAGGCAGCCGGCCCGCGCGATCCGCCCGCGATCAGCGGCACGCCGATGACTCCGAGCGTGAGTGCGGCGGCGAGCAGGAGGGCCAGCCTTCCGGCACCGACCCGACGGCCGCCTGCCGCCTCCGCCAGGACCCGTTCGCGGACACGGGGCGCGACGGGGACCGGCGTGAGGGCCGCATGGAGGCGCATGTCGTCACGGCGCATCCCGGCCGCGATGGCGCGACAGTCCGGGCAGCTGGCGAGGTGGGCCTCCACCTGCGCTTCCTCGTCGCGGGTAAGCGGTTCGCTGATCCGCTTCGCGGACAACAGCAGGAACGTCTCGTGGTCGTTCATGGGGATGTCATCGTCGTTCGCGCCGTCATCGTTCATGACGCGCCGCCGTTCGGCGAAAGCGATTCGCGGAGACGGATCCGCGCCCGGCAGATGTACGTCGATGTCGCGTTCGCCGTCCTGCCGATGGCATCGCCGATCTCGGAGGCGGAGAACCCTGAGGCCGCCATGAGGAGAGCGGTACGCGCGTCCGTCGGGAGCTCGGCCAGGGCGGCGCGGAGCCGCTCGCTCTCGTCCGAGCGGACGGCGATCTCCTCGGGCGAAACACCCACGGACCGATCGACGAGGAGTGTCTGCTTCCGCGCCGCCACGGTCTCACGTCGACCACGACTGATGACGAGGTTCGCGCATACCCGATGGAGCCAGCCGCCGATGTTGTCGGGTGCCCCTTCGCTGCGGACGTGCCGGACGAACCGCAGGAACGTCTCCTGGACCAGATCGTCGGCTGTGTCGTTGTCGCGGACGGCCGCCATCGCGAACGCCTTGAGCTGTGCCGCGTGCACGTCGAACGCTTCCTCGACGAGCTCGGCGACGGTCGTGGTCGAGCGTGCCACCGGGCGCGCAGCGACGTCCGTCGTGATCACGGGTGCGTCTGTGGCTTCGACATCTGGTGTATCGACGTCCGACCCGCGGATGTCTTGCACTCGCCGTCCCTCGAACCCCCACGGGCGTGCCGCCCGCTCGCGCAGGCTACCGCCGAGGCCATCCGCCGTCGAGGTCGGTGTATCATCCACGGCCCGTGGGCCCGTAGCTCAATGGCAGAGCAGCTGACTCTTAATCAGCGGGTTGAAGGTTCAAGTCCTTCCGGGCTCACCACACCTTTTACGCACGAAACGGCCCTCGGATCGTCTTCCGAGGGCCGTTCTGATGGGGATGGGCCGCGTAGAAGCGGCCGCGGACTCGCGGCAGAGTCACCGTCGACGACGCGAGACGGCCCGACGAAGGGACGCGGGCAGAGCGCGGTGACGAGCGTCGCCTTCGTCGTTACGCGGTTTAGCGATTGCCGGAGTGGGCCTTGTACCCGCTAACGATCCGCAAGTGGTCCGATCAGGCCGGCGATCGTCCCGAGCTCGACGGGTCCGCCGAAGGGTGGCAGCGGCGAGCGTTTGGTGACCGCAGACGACGAAGCAGACCTGCGCCATGTCCGCGACTCGCGATCCTTTGTCCCCCCAGAGTCAGCCTGTCGCGGCCGACCGGGGTGGTATCTAGGTTGCCGATGACCGGGCAGTGGGGGAAGGGACGGCATGGACGCCTTCCTTACAGCCGCGAGCGCGGTGATCGAGCGATCGGCGAGCGGCATCCTCGCGGATTCGTCGCCACCGCTATCGCGCGCTGGCCGTAGGAGGTCCTGACCTGTCGCACTCGAGCGCGACGGTCACGGCGGGAAGTCGTGAAGCGGCCCCCGGTCCACGACCGTCCAATCCCCGAGTGCTAGGACTTGCTGCTCCTCGTCGACGTGGGCGTAGCGGGTTTCGTCACGACTGATTTCCCGCCCGCCAACGTTCTCGGATGAGGCGCGGACCGCCCTAAGGACCTCATCGTCAGGATCGAACCCTGACTGGCAAACAAGGCAGAGGTGCCCGACGCTGCTCATGAGCTGACGGTATCACGACTACCCGGCCTTTAGGCCTGCACGCGCCCTGGCTCCGGCCGCACACTCGCGATCCCCTCTAGCGGCCATCGCCACGACGGCTTGGCCGGCGATCCGGGACCAGCACGCACCGGACGGTCTGGCCACACGCCGTAGAATCAGGGAACGATCAGTCGGCCCGCCGACGTACGGTCGAGACGTCGCACCGGCCGTTCGATGCAGCGCGCTCGTGGTCGGGTCGCCACAGTCAGCCCCGGCCGCGGCGGCTGGAGGTGAGCCATGGGACACGTCCGACACACCGGCCACGTCGATACATCCCCCGATGATGCATTCGCCTTCGGCGTCGATGTCAGCCGAAGTCCCGAGTGGAACAACTCCCTTGTCGCCGTCAGGGACGTCACCGGTCGGCTCGATACGGTCGGTGCGAGTTATGTCGCCATCCTCAAACTCGGTGGCCGCCAGCTCGAGACGCGTTGGGAGGTCACCCGTGTCGAGAAGCCAAAGCTCCTCGAACTGCGGGCGTCGGCGTCGCAGGGCGGCACAGCCACATCGACTACGCATTTCGAGCCTGCCGACGGCGGCACGGAGATGACGATCGAAGTCGACTATGAGTTGCCAGGTGGCTTCGCCGGCGGCGTCGCGGACAAGCTCTTCGTGGAGCGAGCGATCGACCGCGATGTGAAGCACTCGATGGAAAACTTCAAAGCGATCTGCGAAGCCGAGGCGAGCGTTCCAGCGTAAACGTCGAGTCGTTTAGTCCGGGGGTCAATGAGTCGTTGCGATCGATCGGTTCACGACCGATGTAGTCCGCCTGTGTCGCCGTGAGCCGTCACGGCCGGAGGCTAGGAATGGGGTGGCTCAAGGACCGAACCTCGCCGTACCGCGACGGCACCCGCGTCGGCTGGTCGAAGGTAAAGGACCGCAGCTGGTACGAGCGCGAGGCGTGGCGGTTCGACCGGCGTTGATCGTCCTCATCGCGCCAGCTGCGCGAGACGCTCCAACGACGGCCGGCAGGTAAGGTCGATCGTTGAAGGCCGGCGCGCGGTCCCTGTGGTGCGCCTGCGTCATGTGGACCGGAAGAGGGTGGGTCCCGTCATGGGCAAAGCGGGCGATCGCGGACAGAGTCCGCGCGACGCTCGTCCACCGCGCCCATAGGGGCGCAGGAGAGGGAACGCCATGAGGAGTCGTCTTACAGCGCTCGCCGCGTCAGCGGCACTCGCAGCCGCGCTGGCGTTACCGGCGTCAGTCCTAGCTGCATCACCGATCGTCGATAGCTTCCATGACAAGGGCACCGACACGTTCGAGAACGAGATCTGCGGCTTCACGGGTACGTCGGTGATCCGCTTCAACAACGTCATCACCATCTTCGAGGATGGAAGGTTCAAGGCGGCCGGCTCGTTCAGCGAGGTGTTCAGCGCCGACAACGGCAAGAGCGTCCGCATCTCGAGCGCGGGAACGTTCACCGATGCCGCCGCCATCATCGATGAGGACGCCGGCACCATCACGTTTACGAGCACCTACAAGGGCTTGCC
>JBKPMM010000026.1:0-11257 GCA_046732155.1 Chloroflexota bacterium
TGCTGATGGCGTGGTAACCGTCCGACGGGGTGCCAGCGCCGTCGAACCGGCGCCGCCGGTCGTGGCACCGTAGAGGCCGATGGGCGCGACGCGAACCGCTCGACTGTCTGAGGTGCACCTGCCCGACTTCGGGCGGCCGTCCATCACGCCCGAGATCCCGGCCGCGCTGTATGCCACGCGTCTCGAACGCCTGCGCGACCGGATGGATGGGGCGCGGTACGACCGAGTCGTGGTCTACGCCGACCGAGAGCACAGCGCCAACCTGGCGTGGCTGACCGGCTTCGACCCACGCTTCGAGGAGGCGATCCTGGTCGTCGGGGCGACCGGCGAGCCCGCGATCCTGGTCGGCAACGAGTGCTACGGAACGGCCGGCGCCGCTCCCCTGCCGATGCGCCGCCATCGATTCCAGGATCTCAGCTTGCCGAGCCAGCCTCGTGATCGATCCCGGCCGCTCGCCGAGATCCTCGGAGACGAGGGCATCACCGGCGGGACGCGCGTGGGCGTGATCGGCTGGAAACCCTATGCCGACCGCTCGATGCTGGACGTCCCCTCGTTCCTCGCAGACCAGCTGCGCGGCCTGGTCGGCCCTCGCGGTGTCGTCGAGAACGCCAACGACCTGCTCATCGATGCCGGGGACGGGTTACGCGTGATCAACGAGGTCGAGGAGCTCGCGGCGATGGAAGCCGCGGCGTGCACGACATCGAGCGGCGTGCTGTCACTCATCCGCGGGCTCCGACCCGGCCAGCGCGAGAGGGACGCCGTCGCCCTGCTGGGCTGGGACGGCACGCCGCTGTCGTGCCACCTGATGCTCACGGCGGGACCGCGAGCGACATACGGTTTGCTCAGCCCCGGCGATCGACCGATCGAAGTCGGCGACCCGTTCACAGTCGCCTTCGGGATCTGGGGTGCCTTGAACTGCCGTGCGGGGTTCGTCGTCGAGGACGCAGGTGCGCTCCCGGACGGGATCCGGGATTACGCGGACCGCCTCGTCGGTCCGTATTTCGCGGCGGTCGCCGAGTGGTACGGCGCCTTACGCGTCGGCCAGACCGGCGGCGCGCTCCACGACATCATCGAGCGACACCTCGGCGACCCGTTCTTCGGGATCTTCCTCAATGCCGGGCACCAGATCAGCCTCGACGAGTGGGTGAACTCACCGATCCGGCGCGGTTCGACGATCGAGCTGCAGTCCGGGATGGCGTTCCAGGTCGACATCATCCCGGCGACCGGGACTCCCTATTTCACGACCAACATCGAGGACGGCATCGCCCTCGCCGACGCGCCGCTGCGCGACGCGCTCGCGGCCGGCTATCCCGACGCGTGGTCGCGGATCGTCGCGCGGCGAATGTTCATGGCCGACCAGCTCGGGATCGATCTCCACCCTGACGTCCTGCCGTTCTCGAACATCCCGGCCTACCTGCCGCCGTACCTGCTACGGCCTGGGCTGGCCATGACGGTCGGGTGACCGGGGGCGCACCGGGGGAAGCGGATCGGGTCGTCCTCACCCGGGACGGGGCGACGCTGACGGTCGAGCCTACCGCTGGTGGCCGGATCGCATCGCTCGTCGTCGATGGGCACGAGATCCTGCTGACCGATGGCGAGGGCCCGCTGTGGTGGGGCTGCTACCCGATGGCACCGTTCGCCGGGCGGATCCGCGACGGCCGGTTCCGGTTCCGCGGCCGGGACTACCAGCTCCCGCTGAGGATGCCGCCGAACGCTATCCACGGGACGGTCCTCGATAGCGCGTGGCAGGTCACGTTCAGGAGCCAGGACCGTGTGGAGCTCGAGTCCGACCTCGGGCCGGATTGGCCGTTCCGCGGCCGCGTCACCCAGGCGATCGTGCTGGTCCCGGGCGGCCTCGAGGCCACGCTCACCGTGGAAGCGATCGACCCGATGCCGGTCGTCCTCGGCTGGCATCCGTGGTTCCGCCGTGAGATCGACGGGGCCGCGGCACAGCTCGACTTCGTCGCGCACTGGATGTATGAGCGCGATGTCGCCGGACTGCCGACGGGCGCGACCGTCCCACCGACCCCCCGCCCGTGGGATGACGCCTTCACGGACATCGACATCCCGCCTCGGCTGACATGGCCGGGCGTCATCCGCCTGGACATCCGCTCGACAGCCCTGTTCTGGGTCGTGTTCGACGAGCGCGACGACGCCATCTGCGTCGAACCGCAGACCGGCCCGCCCGATGCGTTCAACCTCGCTGCGGTGGTCGGCGTCGATCCGCCGATGGCGGCCCCCGACCGTCCGGCCACCATCGCGATGGCGTGGCGCTGGGAGCGCCTTGCGAAGCCGCGCGGGAGCTCCTCGTCCGCGCAGCCGACGAAGCGAGCCCGCGCGCCCCGACCGGCTACGCCTTCGAAGGCACCCCGTTCGCGTCGGGCACGTTCACGCCCGTGACCCGGTTCTTGCCGGCGCGCTTGCTCGTGTACATGGCGCGGTCCGCGCTGATCATCAGCTCGTCGGCGGTCCCGCCGTCGTCCGGATAGGACACGACCCCGACCGAGAGTGACGGCCGGATCGCGTCGTCCGGCAGTGCCAGTTCCAGCTCGTTGACCCCGATCCGGATCTTCTCGGCGAGCACGAACGCCCCGGTCGGATCGGTCTCCGGCAAGAGCACGACGAACTCGTCGCCACCGTAGCGTGCGGCCGTGTCGATCCGTCGGACACCCTCGCTGACGACCAGGCCGACGGCCGCGAGCACGCGGTCACCGTGGAAGTGGCCGAGGCGATCGTTGATCGACTTGAGCTCGTCGAGGTCCATCATCAAGAGGCAGAAACCACGCCCCGACCTGGCGCTACGGGCGATCTCGCGCTCGAGCGCGGCGAAGAAGAAGCCACGATTGAACAGCGACGTCAGCGGGTCGATCGTGGACATCCGGATCGCGGCGTCGCGCGTGTGGCGCTGCTCGCGGGCGATGACCATGGCGACATACGCGAGCAGCGCCATGGCCGTCAGGTTGATCCCGACGGTCGCGATCGTGACCGGGTTGGCGAGGACCTCGGGGGCCGAGCCGAGGACGACGGCGAGCAGGTAGCCGACCGCCGCGATGGCCGCAAGTCCGAGGGTGATCGGCGGCGAAACGACGAGCGCCGCCCCACCGACGATGAGCGGGTAGACGAAGAAGAATGGGCTCGCGGCCCCGCCAGTCAGCGCGACGAGGACGGTCGAGACCGTGATGGCGACCGAGCCCTCAAGGACGAACTTGGCGGGGCCGAGCGCGTTCGCCGGAAGCAGGTCGTGGATCACCAGGACGAACACGCCGCCAAGAGCCAGCAACAGGAAGATCGCCGTCTGGCTCTGCGGCCAGAGACCCGTGACGCCGACGATCGTCGTGACCGCGAGCAGGAACACCCACGACGCGATGCGGACGACGCGGTCGTAGGTGCGGATGGTCGCGTCGTCGTCGGGTGTCGCGCCGTCGTCGCCGCGCCCGACGACCGCCGCTGCCGCCATGGCACGCTCGGACCGGCCGTTGCCCCGGTCCTCGCCCGCGCTCGCGCCGTCGCGCGCGCGCCCGATCGCGGGAGATGCGACGAGGAGCGCCATGATCACGAGATTCGCGACCACGGCGATCACGATCAGGACAAGGATGGGCTCCAACGACACACGGCCATCTTAGACCGGGGCCTTCTTCGAGCGGCCCGTCGCGACCTGCTGGAGCGGTACGCCGCGGTGCGCCGAGGCCACACCGAGGCCGCGCCGACGGACGGGCTCGACGACCCCTAGCGTGTCCCCCACTGGTAGGTCTGCTTCACCATCCGCAGGTACACGAACGTCTCGGTCTCGCGGACACCCTCGATCGAGCGGAGGCGCTCGGTCAGGAAGCGCAGGAGCGCCTCGTTGTCCTCGCAGACTGTCTCGATCAGCAGGTCGTACGTCCCTGCCGTGATGACGACGTAGTCGACCTCGGGCATCTCGGCCACCGCCTCCGCGACCGCGACCAGCCGATCGCTCTCGCACCGGATACCGATCATCGCCATCTGCTGGAACCCGAGCTTCAGCGGATCGGTGACACCGACGACCTGGAGGATGCCGCGCTCGATCAGTCGGTTCGTTCGGGCCCGCACGGCCGCCTCGCTCACGCCGAGCTCGGCCGCGATCTGCGTGAACGGCCGCCGGCCGTCGGCCTGGAGGTGTTCGATGATCCGCTTGTCGAGCTCGGACACGTCCTCGGCCCGGCTCGATAGCGATCGGGGTCGCACCCGCGCGACGTCGGTCATGACGACAGGGTACGACCTCGTCGTCGACGCCGACCCGCGTTCCGGCGGGTGGGTCAGCCGCTCGGCGACTTGGCTGGCTTCGCGGACTTGACTGGCTTGGCTGACTTCGCAGGCGCGGGCGACTTCGCCGGGCTCGGTGACGCCTCGGGACTCGCCGACGGAGCGGCGGTGGTCTTGACCGGGACGCTGGTGTGCGTCCGCAGCGGCGACAGGAGGAGATCGGCGACGGACACGAGATCGGAAAGTGCGTCCGTCTGGCGCGCGTTGAGCTTTGCCGGGGAATGACCGGAACGGGCCGGCCCCCACGTGATCAGGATGTTGACGCCGGCCAGCGCGATCGGCGGTTCGCCAGTGCCGGGTTCCTCGTCGTCGCCCCAGCCGAGGGCCTTGCTCAGGGCGGTCGCGGATCGGTACTCGGTCACGTCGAGCGGCCAGCCGAGGTACGTCGCGTAGATCTTGGTGACGACATCGCCGCCGTCGGGCCCGAGCGTCGCCGTGTTCGCGGTGATCGGCAGACCGGCCTTATCGAACCCAGCGAAGACCTGCCTGGCGGTCGCAGGGCTAGGCAGGTGCGGGTTCGGCGTGACGAGCGGTGTCGGAGCGACGGACGGTGAGGCGCTGGGCGCCGCGCTGCTGCACCCAGCCGCGACGGCGGCCGCGGCGACGAGCACGGTGACGGTCCGCACCACCCGACGACGGGTATGAGCCATGGCCGCGTGATTCTCGTGAGCGGGTCGGGGTCCGTCGACCCTACTTTCGTACCCGGCGGCTAGGCATCCAGCAGCCTCAACACGGGGGCGAACGCCTCGATCGAGCGGCGCGTGATCGGGTCGATGACCAGCTGGATGTGGCCGACACCCTCGCGCGCGTACGCCCGCATCCGATCCGCCATCTGCTCGGGCGAGCCCTCGAGCGGTGGTGGGGGCGCCGGCGCGTAGTTGCCTTGGACGCGGCCGACCCCGTCAGGGAAACGCACCAGGACCGCGACCGTCCGTTCGATCGAGTCGGGATCCGTGCCCGTATCCCGGCACGCCCCATCCACCGCTTCGCGGAGCGCGGCGAGCCCCTCAGGCGAGTTATCGATGTCCGCGAACCATGTGTTCCAGGCCTGGACGTGGGGCACGGCGATGCGCAGCATCCGCGGGCCGTTCGAGCCGATCATCAACGGAGGCCCTTTCGGGCGCGGCCCGCGCGGGATGAGCTCGCAGTCGCGTGCCTGGTAGAAGCGCCCGTCGAAGTCGACGGCGCCGTCCTGGAGGAGCGTCCGGATGATCGTGAACGCCTCCTCGAACCGATCGACGCGGTGGTCGAATGGGACGCCGAAGGCACGGAACTCCGTTTCGTTCCAGCCGGCCCCGAGTCCGAGGATCAGCCGGCCGCCGCTGATCTCGTCGATCGTCGCGGCCTGCTTTGCGAGGACCGCCGGGTTGTGGAATGCGGTGCAGGCCACGAGCGGGCCGAACTCGATCCGGGTGGTACTTGCAGCGATCGCCGCGAGCATCGACCAGGCTTCCCACGGCCCGCGGGCGGGCCGCTCGGGCCATCGGTAGAGCAGGTGCTCGCCGAGCCACACAGAGTCGTAGCCGAGGTCCTCGATCGCCCGCGTCATGTCGCGCAACTCGGTCCAGCGCGTCTCGCGCTCGACCTCGGGCAGCTGGACGCCGATCTTGAGCGGGCGCGGCACGTGTGGGTGGTCGGGCTAGGAGACGGACGGGACGAGCGCGGCGTGCATCGCGCGCAGATGGTCCGGCGAACTGCCGCAGCACGCGCCCACGATACGGGCGCCTGCCTCGTGGAGCTGGACGCCGAAACCGGCCATCGATTCGGGGTCCGCGCGGTAGACGGCGCGCATATCGACGAGCTCGGGCATCCCGGCGTTCGATTTCGCGACGAGGACGGCGTCGGGGTCGACCGCGCGCATGCGCTCGATCACCGGCACGAGCTCGTCCGGTCCGTTGCCGCAGTTGCCGCCGACGGCGTCCGCGCCCCAGGCGACCATCGCCTCGACGGCCTGCTCTGGGGAGACACCCATCATCGTGTGACCGCGGGTGTCGAACGTCATCGTCGTGACCAGCGCGATGCCGGGAGCGACCCGACGGACGCCCTCGATCGCCGCCTTCATCTCGTTGAGGTCGGACATCGTTTCGATCCAGATGAGGTCGACGCCGCCGGCCGCAAGCGATGCGGCCTGCTCACGGAAGACATCCACGGCGATGTCGTAATCGAGAGTCCCGAGCGGCTGGACGATCTCACCGCTCGGGCCGATATCGCCGGCGACGAGTGCCGTCGCGCCGGCAGCGTTCACCTCCGCACGGGCGAGGATCGCGGCGGTGCGGTTCAGCTCGTCGACGCGCTCGCTGAGCCCGTGCAGCCCGAGCCGCAGCCGATTCGCGCCGAAGGTGTTGGTCAGGAGGATGCGCGAGCCGGCCTCGAGGTAGCCGCGCTGGATGCGCCGGACGATGTCGGGATGGGCAAGGTTCCAGACCTCGGGCGGGTCGCCGAACTGGAGGCCATTGGCGAAGAGCATCGTACCCATCGCGCCGTCGGCGAGGATCGGACCGGACTCCGCGAGGAGGTCTCGGAACTTCTGCGACCCCCGGCCATCGTCGATGGCCAGCCGCATCGCGCGGTCGGGGAAGCGGTCGTGATCGACCGGTCCGAGGGCAGGGCGTCCGCCTTCATCCGTCGCAGTCGGGCCGGCGCGGTGGCCACGGCGTACGCCGCGGCGAGGGGAATCCATGAAGGGATGATATCGAGGCCGCCAAGCGGTCCTTCTGTGCCAGATATCCGCCCCGGGAGTGTTACGCGCCCGATGTTGACACCCGTCGTCGTATCGCCCACCCTCCGGCCGATGCATCACGTCGTTCCCAGCACCGCGACCCGGCCGCCGCAGCAGCAGCCCGCGAGGGCCTGCTCGACCTGATGCCACGCGCCCGCGAGGGCGCTAGCCACGGATCTGAGAGGAACGCCCTCGGCACGACGCCGGGGCGTTTTCTTATGTGTAGAAAGAAGGATCGATGGATACGGGACTGTTCCTCCGAGGGCTTGTCCTCGGCTTCACGATCGCGGCCGCCGTCGGGCCGATCAGCCTGCTCGTCATCCGACGGACGCTGGCCGAAGGCCGCGTCGTCGGGCTGGTCTCGGGCATGGGTGTCGCGACCGCGGACGGCACGTACGGTGCGATCGCGGCGTTCGGGCTCACCGCGGTGACCGAGCTACTCGTCGATTGGCGACGGGCACTCGGCATCGTCGGCGGGACATTCCTGCTGTGGCTGGCGTACAGGACGTTCACTTCCGTGCCGGGCGAAGCCGCAACGGAGACCGACCGACGGCGCGGACTGCCCGGCGCCTACCTCAGCATGCTCGGGCTCACCCTGACCAATCCGCTGACCATCCTGTCGTTCGCAGCGCTATTCGTCGGGCTGGGCGTCACCGGCGGCGATCCGGCGGGTGCGACCGTGCTCACGCTTGGCGTGTTCGCGGGCTCGTCGCTCTGGTGGGTTCTCCTGACGACAGTGCTCGCAGCCTTCCGGTCGCGGCTGACGGTGAACGGCATGCGCCGCATCAACATGGCGTCGGGCGTGCTCATCGGAGCGTTCGCACTCGTCGCCATCGCGACGGCGGTACTGTGAGGTCGCGATGACGAAGCTCGAACGCGCCAGCCTGCTCGATCCCGCAAATCAGCGTCCGCTTTCTCGTGGCGTCGGCGCCGCTGCGCACGTCGGCGGATTGGCGATCGGCCGGGCGATCCTCGAGCCGGGCTGGCGTTGGTCCGAGGATGTCAAGCCGATCGTCGGCACGGAATGGTGTGAGGTACACCACCTGCAGCTCATCGTTAGCGGCCGTCTCGCGGTGCGCTTGGCTGACTCGGACGAGGTCGACGAGTTCGCCGCCGGTGACCTCTTCGACATCCCACCGCGGCACGACGCATGGGTGGTCGGCGACGAGCCCGCCGATCTCATCGACCTGTCCGGCAACAGCGCGCAATTCGGCCTACCGGCGTCGCTGGCTCGTCAGGTCGTGACGATGCTGATGTCGGACATCGTCGACTCGACACCGACCGCAGCCCGCCTCGGCGACGCCCGCTGGCGGCAGACGCTCGGGGATCACGATCGGATCGTCCGACGCGAGATCGAGCGATTCCGCGGGCGGGAGATCGACACGACCGGCGACGGATTCTTCCTCGCCTTCGATAGTGCCGCCGGGGCGGTGGAGTGCGCCCGCGCCATCCGGGACTCGGTGCAACGGCTCGAGCTGCAAGTTCGGATCGGTGTGCATACCGGGGAGATCGAGACCACCGCTGACGGCGTCCGCGGGATCGCCATCCACGCCCTCGCGCGGATCATGGCGGCGGCAGGCCCCTCTGAGATCCTGGTCTCGCCCATCACTCGGGCGCTCACTGAAGGGACCGGGCTGCGCTATGTCGAGCGCGGTCCGCACGCCCTGAAGGGGATCGCTGCGCCGATGGAGCTGTACGCCGTCGAGTGACCGGGCGGGCTAACCGGCCCCGTCCCGCTCGTGCGCGAGTTCGTGAAGGCGCGCGTCCGAGATCCCGAGGTGATGCGCGATCTCGTGGTAGACAGTGTCGGCGACAGCCGCCGCGAGGCGCTCGGGCGTGCGGTTGGCTCGGACCAGCGGACCGCGGAAGATCGTGATCTTGCTCGGCATCTGGACCTGGTCCGCGCCCCATGCGGTCCGTGGAACGCCCTGGTAGAGGCCGTACAGCCCGCGCGCGCCGACCGCCCCGAGCTGTGCAGGCGTGGCCTCGTCCTCGACGACGATCGCGACGCTCCCGAGCTGCTCGCGGAATGGTGGCGGGAGACGGTCGAGGGCATCGAAGACGAGGTCTTCGATGTCGGTCTCGCTCGGGTCGAAGGACAGCACGCCCGAACGATACGGCGAGACGGTGGATGGTAGCGAGTGCTCAACTACGGCGTGGACCAAGCCTGACTAGGCAGAAAGTCGGCTGCTCGCTGCCGCGCTGCGCGGACATCAGGGGGCCAGATGTCCGTTCACCCGCTTCAGCGTGACCGGCGTTCGCGGCGAGAACAAGGTGCATCTGGCGTGTCCATCTCGGCGAGCACCATTCGTAGTGGAGTGACAGGCTGAAGAGCCAGCCCGCCGACAGGAGCGTCAGATGCCGCGATACCTGCTTTCGACACACAGCGTCGCCGGGGCGACGCGGGAGCCCATGACCAACGAGGAGATGCAGAAGGCCTGGGAGCCGATCCAGGCGCTCGAGGCGGAGATGAAGTCGGCCGGCGCCTGGGTCTTCTCGGCGCGGCTTCACGATCCCGACACCGCCACAGTCGTTCGGATGTCCGGGGAGGACGTCGTGACGACGGACGGACCGTTCGTTGAGGCCAAGGAACATCTCGCGGGTTTCTACATCATCGAGGCGCCCGATCTCGATTCTGCGCTCGATTGGGCCGGGAAAGTCACGAGGCTGATCTCCTCGCCGATCGAGGTCTGGCCGTTCGTGGACACGGCCGGCGGCTGACCTTGCCGGTCGTTGACGACGCGCTGCTCAGCCGGACCTTCCGCGAAGAGTCCGGTCGGTCGATCGCCACCCTGGTTCGGATCTTTGGCGACATCGATCTCGCCGAGGACGCGGTCCAGGAAGCGTTCGCCATCGCTATGCGGAAGTGGCCGGTCATGGGCGTGCCCCCGAACCCCGGGGCCTGGATCACGACGACGGCGCGCCATCGAGCCATCGACCACCTTCGCCGCGAGTCGCGCCGGCGCGAACTCCTCGAGCAGGTGGTCGCGTCGGAGGCGCCAGGTGGAGAGGAGCCCGGGCCCGTGCATGACGACCGGTTGCGCCTGATCTTCACCTGTTGCCACCCGGCCCTGTCGACCGAGGCACGGATCGCTCTGACCTTGCGCCTCCTTGGCGGCCTTAGCACCGCCGACGTGGCCCGCGCCTTCCTGGTCACCGAACCGACGATGGCCAAGCGGCTCGTCCGGGCCAAGCACAAGATCAAGGCAGCCCACATCCCCTACCGTGTCCCGAGTGAGGCGGAACTCCCCGGACGGCTTCGCCCGGTCCTCGCCGTCCTGTACCTGACCTATAACGCCGGGGCCGACGGATCTGCCAGAAATGACCTGCGGAGCGAGGCGATCCGGCTGGCCCGGGCGATGCGCGAGCTGATGCCCGACGAGGCAGAGGTGGCCGGACTCCTGGCGTTGCTCCTACTGACGGAGTCGCGCTGGTCGGCCCGCTTCTCGGACGACGGCTCGATCATCCTGCTCTGCGATCAGGACCGGTCCGCATGGGACGGATCGCTGATCGAGGAAGGCCACGCGATCGTGCGGGGTTGCCTCCGCCGGAACAAGCCCGGGCCGTACCAGATCCAGGCCGCCATCAACGCCGTGCATGCCGATGCCGATTCGTTCGACAGCACCGACTGGCCCCAGATCCTTGCGCTGTACGACCAGCTGCTCGCGATGGTACCGACGCCCGTCGTTGCCTTGAACCGGGCCATCGCGTTGGCCGAAGTCGAGGGTCCGATGGCGGCCCTCGAGATACTCGACGGGCTCGACCTCGTCGACTACCACCTGTTCCATGCGGCCCGCGCGGAGCTGCTGCGGAGGATCGGACGCCAGGATGAGGCGGCCCGGGCATACGGGCGTGCGGCCGCCCTCGCCACCAGCGATGCTGAACGCACCTACCTGACCGATCGTCTCGAGTCGACACGCTCGGGCGCCTGACGATCCAGCCGGTCACGCGTCACCGAGCGTCGCTGAGTACCCAGAGCACCAAGCCGACGCCGACGACCAGCAGGACGAGCCCCGACGACGCGAACGGCCGAATGGTTTTCGATGTCCAGGGCGCCGCTATTCGGTGCGGCAACCTCGCCATCGTCCGATCCCGCGCCGCGCGGCCACTACTCCGGGCCCCCAAGGGATGGATCGCGACCCGGATCGCCACCTTCGGCGACGGTGACGAGTCGACCGAGATACTGGATCCAGCCGGATTCGTGGATCTCCCGCTCGTCTTCCGGCAGCGAGTCGTGCGTCAACGTCACCAGCG
>JBKPMM010000027.1:0-3780 GCA_046732155.1 Chloroflexota bacterium
CGTCGTCCGCCCGGATCGACATCACGACAGGAAGCACGGCCTACGCCGGGATCTCGCTGCGGCAAGCCAGCCTTTCGCTCGAGGCTGGTCAGCAATACGCGGTGACGGTATCGATCCGCTCTGCGGCCGTGCGGGACGTGAGGATCCGGGTCGCCTCGTCAGGCGGCGCGCAGTACTTCGGCCGTGTCGTCTCAGCTACACCGCAGTGGTCGTCGCAGACGTTCGTCTTCACCGCGAGCGTCGGGGATCCAGCGGCCGTCCTTGAGTTGGACCTTGGTCGGGCCGAGGCCACGACCTGGTTCGACGGCGTGTCGTTCCGGCCGGTCGGTTCCTAGACCGGAGAGCCGATCGTCCCGCCGGGCTCCGGCTCGTGGACGCGGACGGAACCGAGCCCGCGCGCCGCGAGCGCGTCTCGTAGCTGTGCCGGCGTGCCGGCCAGGATCGGGAATGTCCCGTAGTGGAGCGGCATGACCTCGCCGACGCCGAGGAACTCGATCGCCAGCGCGGCGCCAGCCGGATCCATCGTGTAGTGCCCACCGATCGGGACCATCGCGAGGTTCGGGTGGTGCAGCTCCTGGATCAGCCGCATGTCCGAGAACGCCTCGGTGTCGCCGGCGTGGTAGATGCGGTAACCGTCCTCGAGCTCGATGACGAAGCCTGCCGGGTCGCCGAGATACAGCGTCGTCTCGCCGGCATCGTTCCAATCGCCGGCCGAGTGATGCGCGGTCACCATCGTGATGCGCAGGCCGGCCGCCTCGACGGTGCCTCCCTTGTTGAAGCCGACGACCGCGTCGCCCCCGCCCGGCAGCCGCCGGCCCAGCCAGAAGCTCATCTCGTGCATGCACGGCCAAGCGGGCCGCAGCCGGCTCGCCAGCGCCACAGCGTCGCCCATGTGATCGAAGTGGCCGTGGGTCACGAGGAGCAGATCGCATCGCTCGACCGCGTCAGCCTTGATCGGGCTCTTCGGATTCTCGAAGAACGGATCGATGATCACGGTCTTGCCGCCCGCGGTATCGATCCGGACACAGGAGTGGCCGTACCAGGTGATCGTCGTGCCATCGGGGAGCGCCATGGGAGTCCTCCGTCGTGTCGTCGTGACGATGCTACCGACGCGGCTACACTCGCGGCGTGTCAGCGACGCAGATCGCGCAGAACCTGGCGTATATCAATTGGACGGTCCTCGCCGGGCTCGCGCTCGGGGCGTACGCCGCGGTCGTCCTTCTTCGTCGGCGGACCGCGGCGACGCGCGGCTACCTCGGGTTCGTCGCCGCGTGCGCGATCGGATTCGGCATCCTTGCGTGGCTCAGTGACCGGGCGTTGCCAGCGTCCCTCGGCAGCTCCCCTGTCGTGCCCGATCCCGCCTTCGACGTACCCCGCCGTGTGGCACTGGCGATCTTCTCGACGGCCGCGTTGCTCGCGCTCGTCGCCCGTCGCCGATCGGCCCTCTGGGGTGGCCGGATCGAGATCGTCGCGCTGGCGGCGGGCGCGGCCACCGTCGTGTTCGGCGCGCTCGGGTGGGGCGACGGGCCGATCGGAGCAGCGGCGCTGCTCGTCCAGCTCGCGGTGCTATTCGCAGCGATGGGCGGCGTGTTCGCGGCGATGATCCTGGGACACTGGTACCTCGTCACGCCCCGGCTCCCGGAGGCGCCACTCATCCTTCTATCGCGCGGCCTCCTCGCGGTGGTTGCCCTCCAGGTCGGCCTCTTCGTCGCGTGGGTCGCGCTCGGGGCCGGGCCGGCATCCGGTGGACCCTTCAGCGCACTGACCGGGCCGTGGGCGCTGTTCGTGTGGCTGCGCCTGATCGTCGGGCTGGTATTCCCCCTGGTCGTGTCGTGGTTGGCGGTCCAGACCGCGCGCACGCGGTCGATGGAATCCGCGACCGGACTTCTGTACATCAACGTCGGCACGATCGCCGCCGGCACGATCCTCGCGGCGGGCCTCTATTTCGGCGCCGGCCTGCTGGTCTGACCCGGAGGAAACGATGAAGGACCAACGGAGCTGGATCCCGGGCGCCACGGATCTCGACTGGATCGAGTCGATCGCCGCCGATCTGCCCTCGGCGCTCGCCGCCATCGAGGAGGCAGCCCAGCCGAAGGGGATCCCGATCATCGACCGCGACGCCGGGCGCGTCCTGTCGGTGCTCGCCGGGGGTCGCCGGCGGATCGTCGAGGTCGGGACGGCCTATGGCTTCTCCACGCTCTGGCTGGCGCTCGGGCAGCCGGCTGACGGCACGATCGTCACGATCGACCCCGACACGGAGCGCACGGACCTCGCCCGCGGCTGGTGGCGCGAGGCTGGGATAGCTGATGAGCGCATCACGGTCGTGACCGCCAAGGCGCTGGAAGCGTTCGAGCGTGGCGATCCAGCCCTTGCGGGTCCGTTCGACCTCGCCTTCATCGACGCCCTCAAGCCCGAGTACACCGCCTACCTCGATGCCCTGACCGCGGGTCGACTCGCACCCGGTGCTCTCGTGCTTGCCGACAACGTCCTGTGGAGCGGCCGCGTCTCGGGCGCGACGCCAGTCGGCGACGACGACCGCAATACCGAGGCGCTTCGCGAGTTCAGTCGGCGAGTCCTCGGCGATCCGCGCTTCACGTCGACGATCCTGCCCGTGGGCGACGGACTTCTCGTCGCCACGTGGCGCGGTTGATCGTCGGCCGCCGCGGGTGCGCATCCGGGTCCGCCTGTTCGCGATCCAGCGTGAGCTCGCTGGGACGCGCGAGGTCGCGCTGGACCTGCCGGAGAGTGGCACGGTCGCCGACGCGTGGGACCGTCTCGTCGAGCTGCATCCGGCGCTCGCGCCGGGTCGCGCATCGGTCCGTTTCGCCCGCAACGGCGCGTACGCGGATGAGGCCACCGCGCTTTCGGACGGCGATGAAGTGGCCATGATCCCGCCCGTGTCGGGCGGCGAAGCGGGCGAGCGACGGATCCTCGAGATCCGCTCGGCGCCGTTCGATGACGCGATCCTCGCGGAGCTGACTGGTCGGCTCGCGACGCCGGAGGACGGCGCGGTCGTCGGCTTCCTCGGCCGTACGCGTCGGTCCGCGGGAACGCCTGCCCCGGGACAGGAGGCCGAGGCCGCACGGTATAGCGGGCGAGCCGTCGAGGCGCTCGAGTACGAGGCCCACGAGGCGATGGCCCTCGACATCCTCGGCGCGATCGCCGACGAGGTCGCCACGCGGTTCGGCGTCGACCGGATCGCCATCGTGCACCGGACCGGCGAGGTGCCGCTGGGGGAGGTATCTGTCGCGATCGTCGCCGTCAGCCCGCATCGAGACGCCGCGTTCGACGCGGCGCGCTACGCGATCGACGAGACCAAGGCGCGGGCCCCGATCTGGAAGGCCGAGCGTTTCGAGGACGGCCACGTGTGGATCGGCGAACCCGCACGGACCGGCCCGTCGCCGGAACCGGAGGAGCGACCGTGAGGGTCTACATCAGCGTCGACATGGAAGGGATCGGCGGCATCAACCACCCCGCCCCGACCGATCCCGCCGACCGGCGCTACCCCGTCTCCGTCGACCTGATGGTCGGCGAGGCGAACGCCGCGATCGAGGGCGCGCTGGCCGCCGGTGCGACGGACATCCTCGTCAACGACAGTCATTGGAACATGTACAACCTGCTGCCCGCCGACCTGCATCCGGGCGCACGTGTCCTCCAGGGACAGAAGGCGTGGTCGATGGTCGCCGGCGCGCAGCCAGGCGCCGACGGCGCCCCGTCCTTCGACGTCGCGTTGTTCGTGGGCTATCACACGCGCGCCGGACACCCGAACGGGACGATCGC
>JBKPMM010000028.1:0-9833 GCA_046732155.1 Chloroflexota bacterium
TGAGGGCCTTCTTGCAATCCATGAACCCGGCACCGGTCCGGTCGCGCAGCTCCTTGACCAGCTCCGCCGAGATGTCCGCCATGAGTGGGTGTGCTCCTGTTCCTGTTCGATGCGCGGGCACATCGGGCGCCCGCTGGGTAGGTCCGTTTCGTGTGCCGGGCAGTCGAAGCATCGACCGCCCTTGGCTCAGCTCGGGTTGTCGGCCTCTGCCTTCTCGGCGGCCTCGCGAGCGAGCTCGGCCGCGATCTCTTCTGGGGTCGCTTCAGCCGCCGCTTCGGCTGCCTCCGCGACGGCGGCCTCGGCACGGGCGACACGGTCGCCGGGCAGCAGGTCGTCCTCGTCGGCGTCCGGTTCGAAGGTGAGGGCACCGCCGCCAGCAAGCGCCGCGACGAGTTCGTCGCTCGCGCCGGTCGCGTCGTCGTCGCCATCGCCCATCGCTGCCGGCTCGATGATCTCGGGCTCACTGGCCGCACGCGTGGATCGCTCCTGCGCGCCCTCGATCGCCGCTTCCGCGACGAGCGTGCACAGCAACCGGATCGCGCGGATCGCGTCGTCGTTGGCCGGGATGATGAAGTCGAGCTCGTCGGGATCGACGTTCGTGTCGCCTGTGCCGACGACGGGGATCTCGAGCTTGTTCGCTTCGGTCACCGCGATCCGTTCGCGGTGCGGGTCGATCACGAAGATCGCACCCGGTAGGCGCTTCATCTTGCGCATGCCGCCGACCGTGCCCTGGAGCTTGATCATCTCCTCGGTCAGCTTGGCGGCTTCCTTCTTCGTCATGCGCTCGAAATCGCCGGCCGCCTGGCGAGCCTCGAGTTGCTCGAGCAGCCCGATCCGCTTCTTGATGGTCGTGAAGTTCGTGAGCATGCCTCCTAGCCAGCGCTTGTTGACGTAGGGCTGGTTGGCACGTGTCGCCTCGGCGAGGATCGGCTCCTGGGCCTGCTTCTTGGTCCCGACGAACAGGACCTGATCACCGCGAGCGACGGTCTCGCGGACCGCGTCGAGGGCGACATCGAGGCGCTGGACGGTCTGCGCCAGGTCGATGATGTGGATCCCGTTGCGCTCCGCGAAGATGTACGGGCGCATCTTGGGGTTCCAGCGGCGGGTCTGATGGCCGAAATGGACTCCGGCCTCGAGCAGTTGCCGCATGGAGACGGACGGCATGATGGGCGACCTCCTGTCGGTTGCTTCCTCCGCGGACCCTCGCTGATCCCGGGAACCGGCCTTTCGGTGAGCCGGCACCGCCCGGTGGGAACGGTCCGCGTGTGTGCTCCGTTCGGCCATGGCCGACGGGCGTTCGCGTGATCGATGGCCTGGTTCTGGGCCCGGACCGGCGCGGAGTGTAGCACAGGGTCCGTTCGAGGCCGGGCAGGTGGCCTGGGCAGGCGGAACGGTGCCAGGAAGGAGGTCCCAGGGTCCCGTCTCTAGCGGTTACGGCACTCGTGCAGTCTCCCTGGGCCGTGTTCGGGTCCCGGAGTCCCGCGCCCTCACTCAGCGGGGGCTCCTCGAGCCAGAACGCCAGAAGACGGGACTGTCGGACCTGCTCGACGCTAGAACGCCGCCCGATGATGCCGGATGCTCGGCTCCCCTCCCCGGCGGCCCGGTTCGACGACGACGAGGTCGAAACGCACGGGTAGTCGTGGCACGGGCGCGCCGTCAGGGAATACGCCGCGGTCGCGCAGGCCGTAGGTCGCCATCCGCAGGTGGGTCCGCTTCCGGTGGTCGACCGTCTCTTCCGGAAGCCCGAACCCGCGCGAGCTGCGCCACCGGACCTCGACGATCACGAGCATTGCCGGAGGACCCGGGTCGACCGCCACGAGGTCGAGTTCGTGACGGCCGACGTGGACGTTCCGGGCCAGGACGGTCCAACCGGCAGCCAGGAGACGGACCAGGACCAGCGATTCGGCGGAGTCACCTGCCTGCTGAGCAGCGGTCCGAGTCGGCGAGACGGTCGGGCCATCCATCTGACGATGATGGCGTCGAGCGCTCACTTACCACGTATCCGCCGATCGACCGGCCCTTACTCGGGGCGGCCCCGACCTCAGGCCGACGCGGCCCCGACCTCAGGCCGACGCGGCCGCGACCTCAGGCCGACGCGGGCTCTAGAGCGAGCAGGTCCCCGGCATCGAGGGCCGCGTCGTCGACCATGACCGGCACGAGCTCGCGCTCGAGGACCTCATGGATCTCCGGTGACGCCGCAGGATCGCCGAGCAGATCGAAGTCGAGCTGGTCGCCAGCGAGCGTGCGCTGCAGCGCCAGGAACGAGCGCCGGTGGAACGGGGTCAGCCCAAGCGCACGGATCGCGTCGCGATGGTCGCGCGTCGCATAGCCCTGGTTGTGCTCCCAACCGTAACCCGGATAGCGTGCCGCGAGCTTCGTCATCATCCGGTCGCGCACGACCTTGGCGACGATCGATGCACACGCGATCGAGTACACCTTCGCGTCGCCATCGACCACGTTCGAGTAGGGCCCGACCTGTGCCTCGAAGCCGACGATCCGGTTACCGTCCACGATCACGTGCTCGTGCCCTCCGACCCGCGCGATCGCGCGGCGCATCGCGAGGTGGGTGGCGTGGTAGATGTTCAGCTGGTCGATCTCGCGGACCGAGGCGGCGCCGATGCCGACGGCGACGGCTCGTTTGCGGATCAACGGGGCGAGCCGCTCACGCTGCAGCATCGAGAGCGTCTTCGAGTCGCGCACACCCGGGATGCGATGGCACCCGGGCTTCATGATCACCGCCGCGGCGACGACAGCTCCGCAGGTCGGTGCGACGCCGACCTCATCGACCCCGACGACGCGGGTGAGACCCTCGTTCCAGAGACGGCGTTCGTGGCGGAGGGTCGGGACGATGACGGCCATCGGCCCTCAGGGTAACGCGGGTCGGGCACCAGCTGCCCGGCGACTGTCAGCGACGCTGGATGGCGACCGCCGGCGGCTAGTTGTTGGCGCGGCGTTCGCGGAGGGTCGCGGCCTTACCGACGCGCTTGCGCAGGAAGTACAGCTGCGCGCGGCGGACCTCGCCGTGGCGCAGGACCTCGATCTTGTCGATGCGCGGGCTGTGGATCTTGAACGTCCGCTCGACACCGACGCCCGACGCGATCCGCCGAACCGTGATGGAGCGGGTGATGCCGCCGCCCCGGAGGCGCATCACGATGCCCTCGAAGACCTGGATCCGCTCGCGGTTGCCCTCGACGACCTTCGCCGAGACTTTGACGGTGTCGCCCGTGGCGATCTCGGGCAGGTCGGTGCGGAGCTGGTCCTGGACGATCTCGTCGAGCACGTTCACGCGGCGGTTCCTTGACTGGGTGGGCAGCGCTGGACGCTGCGGTCCGAACTTGGGAAGGGCCGCGTGGTGGGCGACCGACGGCGGAGTATAGCACGCAGTCCGGGCCTCGCCGGACGCGGCCGAGAGCGGTTTGCATGAGGCGAACGAACGGTCGAAGGAACGGGTGGGCTTCCCGCACGGCAGGCATTCGTTCGATGCGCCATGCATCCCATGCAAGCTTGGTCGAAGGAAGCGGCTCGCCCAGCCGATCGATCGACGGTTCGTGCATCCGATGCAAACCACCGATCCGATGCAAACCGCCGATTCGCGCCAGCCGTGGACGACGAGGGCTTTAGTCCTCCGCGAGCAGGTCCGGACGGCGCGCCCGCGTCCGTTCGACGGCACGCTCGTGGCGCCACCGGGCGACCGCACCGTGGTCGCCCGAGGTCAGGATCTCTGGCACGTCCATGCCGCGGAACGACGGCGGCCGCGTGTACTGCGGGTACTCGAGGAGACCGGTACTGAACGACTCCTCGGTCGTCGACAGCTCGTCGATCGCGCCAGGTAGCAGCCGCATCACGGCATCGATCACGACCAGTGCCGGCAGCTCGCCACCACTCACGACGTAATCGCCGATCGACAGCTCCAGATCGACGAACGCGCGGATCCGTTCATCGACGCCCTCGTACCGAGGGCAGACGAACACGAGGTGCGATCGCGCGGCCAGCTCCCCTGCCCGTCGCTGATCGAAGACCTCCCCTCCTGGGTCCATAAGGATCACGACCGAGTCGGGCCGCCTGACCGATTCGATCGCGGCGATGATCGGCTCGACCCGCATCACCATCCCGGCGCCGCCGCCGTACGGTGTGTCGTCGACCGATCGATGGCGGCCGAGTCCGAACTCACGCAGGTCATGGACGCGGACGTCGGCAAGCCCCTTTTCCTGGATCCGCCCGGGGATACTCTCCGACAAGGGACCGGCGACCATCGATGGGAACAGCGTCAGGACGTCGACCTCGAGCGTCATGACGACTCCCCTGCCGCGGCTCCGCCAGACGCCGGGCGTGCTTTCCGGGAGCGGCGTCGCGGTGCCTTGGGTCGCTCGCCCTCGGGGAGCCGGCGCTTCGGCGGCTGGAGGTCGAGCGCCTCCGCATCGACGACGATCTCGCCGCGGCGAGGCGCGAAGACCCGGATGAACGCGCGGACCGCGGGCAGATCGAACGTGCCGAACCGCTCGCCACGCACGACGTAGACCTCGTTCTCCCCGACGCGATATACGTCCTGGACGACGCCCAGCTCGGCGCCCTCGACGTCGCGCACCGTCGCCCCGACCACCTCGTGCCAGTAGACCTCGCCCCGCGCCAGTTCGCCGGCTGGGTGCACCTCCGATTCGAGATATGCGTTCCGCAGTGTCTCGGCCGCTTCGCGACTCGCGATCTCCTGAAAACGCAGCCGCCAGCCGGGGCCGTCGGCGACCGCCTCGGCAAAAGCGATCGTCAACGGGTCGGCGGAACCCTCGCGGTACAGCACGGCACCCGGTCGGAAGCGCTGTTCGGGCTTGTCCGTCAGGACCTCGACGCGCACGGCGCCTCGAAGGCCGTGCAGACCACGTATGAGAGCGACGACGAGGCGCTGGTCTCTGGCCGCCTCGTCGCGTGTTCCAGCGTCGGCCACGCGGGCCGTCCGCTCAGACGATCTCGAGCTGGACCGGCTCGCCGTCGCGGGCCGCGGTCACCTTGAGGAGCGTCCGGAGCGCCTTGGCGACGCTGCCGTTCCGACCGATGACCTTGCCCATGTCGTCGTCCGCGACGTGGAGCTCGATGACGGTCGCGCCGTCCTCCTCGATGACGTCGACCTTGACCGCGTCGGGATCGTCGACCAGCGACTTCGCGACGTACTCGACCAGATCCTTGGCTGCCATCGGGTGCTCCTACTTGCCGGCGGGGAGGATGCCCGCCTGCTTGAACAGGCGGACGACGGTGTCGGACGGCTGGGCGCCCTTGGCCAGCCACTCCTTCGCCTTGTCAGCGTCGACGTTGAGCTCGATCGGCTCGGTCCTGGGGTTGTAGTGACCGATCGTGTCGATCGCGCGGCTGTCGCGCGCACTGCGCGAATCGGCGACGACGAGCCGGTATGTCGGCTGTTTCTTCGCACCGACGCGCGTCAGGCGGATACGGACTGCCATGTGCGTGGTGTCCCTCCTTGGACTATCGGCGAGGCTGGGGGCCTCGCATCTCTCGCATCACTTGACGGTGATCACCGAGTGCGTCTGGTCGGTGCTGCCGCCTGTCACGCCCGTCGCGATCAACGCGTCGAAGGGCGTCAGGAATGGCTTGATCGACTCCTCGTACTCGGCCTTCTTGGCTGCCGGCGCGTCGGCCATCGAGCCTTCGATGAGGCCGCGCACGGCGGCGACGTCGACGAAGCTCAGGCTCGTGTGCTTCGCGTCGACCCGCTTCAGGAGATCCTGGAACCGCGCGTCGTCCGCGAGGGACGAACCCGCGCCGGCATCGATCACCGCCTTGATGAAGTCGGGCGAGCTGCCGATCGCGACGACCTGGGCGTTCGCGACGTAGGCGATCTTCACCTTCGCGTCCGGGATCCCCGACGGGCTCGCCGGGACGCTCGCGCCACCGAGCGCGCCGGCCATGCCAGCGAGCGATCGGAGGTCGCCGAGGTCGACCACGGTGATCGTCTGACCGTTGTAGGTCTCATCGGTCACGGTGATGCCGGAGTTCGGACCGGCCATCTGGACGAAGGTCCGGAGCGATGTCAGCAGCTGATTGGCCTGGGCGGCGTCCGCGGGGATCGACACGATCCCGCCCTGGACGGTGTCACCGTGCTTGTCGATCACGACGCCGGTATCGCCCATCCAGCCCACGATCGCGTCGATGCCGCCGAGCATCCCGGCCAGCTGGTTGACCTGATCGTACGCGTCCTTGAGCGCCGGATCCTTTTCATAGAGGTCCGCTGTCTCCTTGAGGGTGGCGCCGTAGTCGTTCCCGGCGACGAGCGCGATCGTGGAGGGCGGCGCGAACCCGGCGACCGCGTTCGCTCGGTTCTCATCCGGCCCGGGGGCGCCTTCCTTGTGCTGGACCACGCCGTCGAGGCGGAGGGCATCGCCCTCCACGCGGATGCGGGCCGCGGCCCAGCCGGGGATCAGGTTCGTGACCGTCGCGGGGAGCGATGGGACGGAGCCGCCGGCTTCGTTGATGGAAGCACCGACCTTGGCCGTCGCGTCCGCGATGGCCTTGAGGTCGACGAACATGAAGCCAAGGCTGTCGCCCGTCACGGACGCCTGAGCCGCCGAGACGGCGTCGCCGGTCGCGAGCGGGCTGGCGCCCTTCGTGTCGACCGCGGCCTTGACCGAGTCGAGGTCGCCGACGACCGCGACCTTGCCATCGACGATCGTGTACGCAGCCTGCGTACCCGCCATCTTCGGTGCGGCGAAGATCGTCAGCTGCGCGCCGTTGTAGGTCTGCGGAGAACCGCTGCCGCCCTCGGCCTTCAGCGTCGAGTCGAGCCAGGAGCTCGCGAGGGCCGCATCCTTGACGGAGAGCAGAACGAGCGCACGCCGATCCTTGGCCGCTGGTGCATCACCAGTGGGGACCTGGATCGGCCCCATCGCGAATCCCATCTGGCCGCTGAACCACGGCTTCACATCCTTGGTGTATGTCTGCTTGTTCTGCGTCCCCTCGCCGACGAGCCGGTCGAGCACTTCGTCGAGCTTCGTATCGAGCGCCGCCTGGTCGGCGAAGCCCGGGAACTTCGAGAGAAAGGCGCCGACGTTCTGGCGCTGGTCACCGGGGAGGTCCAGACGAAGCTCGCCGTACGCGATGCTGTCCGTGGGGACGTAGCCGAGCACGACCGAGGTCGACTTCGTGCTCGTCAGCGCGAACGTCGCCATCCCGGTGAGTGCGACGACGAGCGCGATCAGGACGCCCGCAGCAAGCCATCGGCCGCGGCTCGAGCGCGGCTTTTCCGGCTGTGCCGGCGGGTTGATCGCCGTCGTCGGCACCGGCGTCGCCGTCGTGTCGGTCTCGTTCTGCGTCGTCGTAGGGTCGAAGTCGGTCATCGCGTGGTCTCCCCCGGCCTAGCGCCGGCCCCCCGTCAGGCCCGCCAGCGCTGTGCGCCGGCCGCCTCCGGATAGCTGCTTCATGAGCTTCTGCATCTCGCTGAACTGCTTCACGAGCCGGTTGACTTCCGGCAACGTGGTGCCCGCGCCGGCCGCGATACGGCGTCGGCGTGAGCCGGTTAGGATCGATGGATCGCGGCGCTCGGCCGGGGTCATCGCCCGGATGATCGCCTCGGTCCGCTTGAGTTCGCCCCGGTCGACGGCGGCCTGTGCCTCGTTGGCCATCCCGCCCATGCCGGGGATCATCGACATGATCTGGCCGATCGGCCCCATCTTCTGGACCTGCTGGAGCTGGTCGAGCATGTCCTCCAAGGTGAAGCTCGCCTTGCGGAGCTTCTCCTCCATCTGCTGGGCCTGCTTGATATCGAAGGTCTCCTGCGCCCGCTCGACGAGCGTCAGGATGTCGCCCATCCCCAGGATCCGTCCTGCGAGGCGGTCGGGATGGAAGGGCTCGAGGGCATCGGTCTTCTCGCCGGTGCCAAGGAATTTGACGGGCAACCCGGTGACGGCCGAGATGCTGAGCGCGGCGCCACCGCGCGCGTCGCCGTCGATCTTGGTGAGGATGAGGCCCGTCACCGGCACCGCGTCGACGAACGCCTGAGCGACCGCGACGGCCTCCTGCCCGGTCATCGCGTCGACGACGAGCAGCGTCTCGACGGGCTTCACGGCGGCGTTGACCGCGCCGATCTCCTGCATGAGCTCCTGGTCGACCGTGAGTCGACCGGCGGTGTCGAGGATCACGACGTCCCGCGTCTGTCGCTTGGCCGCCTCGACGCCTTGACGAGCGATCTCGGGAACGGGCGTTCCCTGCGGCGCCCGGTAGACGGGGATATCGAGCTGCCGACCGAGCGTCTCGAGCTGATCGGCTGCGGCGGGCCGGTAGGGGTCCGCGGCGACGAGGAGCGGCCGGCGACCCTGCTTGACGATGTAGCGCGCCAGCTTGGCGGTGGTCGTCGTCTTGCCCGAGCCCTGCAGGCCGACCATCGCAACGACTGCGGGGTTGCCGCTCAGGTGGAAGACCCGATCGCCTTTGCTCAGCAGCTCGACGAGCTCGTCATGGACGATCTTCACGACCGCCTGACCGGCGGTAAGGCTGCCGAGGATGTCCTGGCCGACGGCCTTCTCGCGGACGCGAGCGACGAAATCCTTGACGACCTTGAAGTTCACGTCGGCCTCGAGCAGCGCGAGGCGGACCTCGCGCATCGCGGCATCGACGTCGGCCTCGCTGATCCGGCCGCGGCCGGTCAGGTTGCCGAGCGTCGCTCGCAGGCGCTCACTGAGGGTGTCGAACACGGTCGGATCCGGACTCCGTTCCGATGGTGGCCCGGCCGATCGACCGCGGGAGCGCGACGACGGGCCGGGTGGTGCGCGAGTTCTGACGCACCGAGGCGGGCGAAGTGTAACGCAGGGTCGGTCGACACGCCCCTGGGAAGAAGGTCCCGAGCGCGCGAGCACCCACGCCACGACGGCCCGACGACGAGACGTATGCTGCGCCCCCGTGCGCAACCCCTTCTCGTCGCCGCTGTGGTCCAACCACGCCTTCGTCCGCGTCTGGTCGGCGGCGACCGTGTCGATCTTCGGGTCGCTCATCACACGGTTCGCGCTCCCGGTCATCGCGATCCTGACGCTGAACGCCGGACCGTTCGAAGTCGCCGTCGTCCGCAGTATCGATCTCTTGTCGGCGCTGCTCGTCGGGTTCGTCGCCGGGGCCTGGGTGGATCGGCTGCGGCGCCGACCGGTACTCATCTGGGCCGATCTCGGCAGGGCCTTACTGCTGCTCACCATCCCGGTGTCGTTCGTCCTCGGGACGCTGCAGCTTTGGCAACTCATCGCGGTCGCAGCCCTGGCCGCGGTCCTGACGACGTTCTTCGACGCGGCCGACAACGCCTATCTGCCGACGATCGTCGAACGCGAGCGCCTGGTCGAAGCCAACAGCGCGCTCGCCGCGAGCGGCTCGGTCGTCGAGTTCGTCGGGTTCGGGATCAGCGGTGCGCTCGTCCAGATCCTGACCGGCCCGATCACGATCCTCATCGACGTCGCGACCTATCTCGCCTCGGCGTTCGTGCTGTTCACGGTCAGGACCCCTGAGCCACCACCGCCGCCCCCCGCGGACCGCGAGCCGGTGGTGCACGAGATCCGCGAGGGGATCGGGATCGTGAGACGGGATGAGCTCCTTCGCCCGTTCCTCGGAGCCCAGATGCTGATGTCCACCCTCTGGGGGATCTTCGGTGCGACATGGTTCCTGTTCGCCATCCAGGAGCTCGACATGTCGCCGGCCCTGATCGGCGTCATCGCCGGTCTCGGCGGGGCGTCGTCGTTCGTCGGCGCGGTCCTGGCGACCCGAGCGACCAAGCGGTGGGGCGTCGGTCCGGTCGCGATCGGCTCGATGTTGCTCGCGGCTCTCGGGAACCTGTTCATCCCGCTCGCGCCGGC
>JBKPMM010000029.1:0-7331 GCA_046732155.1 Chloroflexota bacterium
ACCGGCTACGTGAACATCGTGAAGGCCATCCAGCAGGCGGCCGGCGAGCTGAGCGCCGCCGACTCGGCGCCCGTGGTGGCCGCCGAGACCACCGAAGGCCAGGCCGTCACGGCCGAACCGGCCGCGGCCGGCTGAGCGGGAGACACGACGATGACGATGACGGAACCCCGCACCAGCCCCGAAGTCGGTGGCATGGGCCATTCGGTCAAGCGCAAGGAAGATCCGCGGTTCATCCGAGGCGCGGGCGAGTACATCGACGACGTGAACCTGCCCGGTCAGCTGTGGCTGGACATCGTCCGTAGCCCGTATGCCCACGCGACCATCAAGAGCATCGACTCGAGCGAGGCCCTCAAGGTCCCGGGCGTCCTCGCCGTGATCACCGGCAAGGACCTCGAGGGCTACGGCCTCCACTGGATGCCCACGCTCGCCGGCGACAAGCAGATGGTGCTTCCGGTGGACACCGTCATGTATCAGAGCCAGGAAGTCGCCGCTGTCATCGCGACCTCCCGGTACGCCGCTGCGGATGGCGTCGCCGCGGTGTTCGTCGACTACGAGCCGCTGCCGGTCGTCACCAATCCCTACAAGGCACTCGAAGCCGATGCGCCGGTCCTCCGACCCGACCGGGGCGCTGACAAGCAGAACAATCACATCTGGCACTGGCAATCGGGCGATGCCGACAAGGCCGACGCAGCGCTGGCCGCGTCGCCCGTTCGCGTCAAGGAGCACATCTACATCCCGCGCATCCACGTGGCATCGATCGAGACGTGCGGCATCGTCGCGGATTGGGATCCGGTCCGGAGCCAGCTCACGATGCACATGACGACGCAGGCACCGCACGCCATCCGGACGGTCGTGGCGCTCGTCGCCGCCGGCGCCGGTCTGCCGATCCTCGAGCAGAACATCCGGGTCAAGACACATGACATCGGTGGCGGATTCGGCGGGAAGGTACCCGTCTACCCCGGGTACGTCCTCGCGGTCGCCGCGTCGTTCCTGATCGGTAAGCCCGTCAAGTGGATCGAGGATCGCTCGGAGAACCTCCAGGCCGACTCGTTCGCGCGCGACTACCACATCGACATCGAGATGGGCGCGACCGAGGAAGGCCGCATCCAGGCGATGAAGGTCAAGACCGTCGCCGATCACGGCTACACCGACGCCGCGGCCGATCCCTCGAAGTTCCCGGCTGGTCTCTTCAACGTGATCACGGGCTCGTACGACTTCGACAACGCGTTCGTCGAGGTCGACGGCGTCTACACGAACAAGCCGCCCGGCGGCGTCGCGTATCGCTGCTCCTTCCGCGTGACCGAGGCGGTGCACGCCGTAGAGCGGATGGTCGACGTGCTCGCCCACGAGATCGGCAAGGACCCGGCGCAGCTCCGGATGGAGAACTTCATCAAGCCCGAGCAGTTCCCGTACAAGACCCCGACCGGCTGGGAGTACGACTCAGGCGACTACGGTCGTGCGCTCCAGAAGGCGCTCGATCTGATCGGCTACGACGAGCTACGCAAGGAGCAGGCCGAGAAGCGCGCCCGCGGCGAGCTCATGGGCATCGGCATCAGCAGCTTCACCGAGATCGTCGGCGCCGGCCCGTCCCACGACTTCGACATCCTCGGCCTCAAGATGTTCGACTCGTGCGAGATCCGGGTGCACCCCACCGGCAAGGTCCTGGCCAGGATCGGCGTTCAGACGCAGGGCCAGGGCCACGAGACCACCTTTGCCCAGATCATCGCCGAGGAGTTGGGCTTCCCGGTCAGCGACATCAAGATCGAGTACGGCGACACCGACACCGCGCCGTACGGGCTCGGGACGTACGCGTCGCGCTCCACGCCCGTGGCCGGTGCGGCCACGGCCGTCGCAGCGCGGAAGGTCCGTGACAAGGCACGCAAGCTGGCCGCTCACCTGCTCGAGGCGTCCGAGGAGGACCTCGAGTGGGAGCCCGGCAAGTTCAGCGTCAAGGGCTCGCCCGACCGGTTCAAGACGATCCAGGAGATCTCGCTCGCCGCGTATACCAACCATCCACAGGGGATGGAGGCTGGTCTTGAGGCGGTCGATTACTACGACCCGCCGAACCTGACGTTCCCGTTCGGCAGCTACATCTGCGTCGTCGACATCGACAAGGGCACGGGTCAGGTCCATATCCGACGCTTCGTCGCGGTCGACGACTGCGGCAACATCATCAACCCGATGATCGTCGACGGGCAGATCCACGGCGGTCTCACCATGGGGCTCGCGCCGGCCCTGTACGAGGAGATCTCGTACGACGAGCTCGGCAACAATCTCGCGGGCACGTTCATGGACTATCTCCTGCCGACGGCCGTGGAGACGCCCGCGTGGGAGCTCGAGAAGACCGTCACGCCGTCGCCGCATCACCCGATCGGCGCGAAGGGCGTGGGCGAGTCGGCGACCGTCGGCGCGCCGCCGGCCATCGCGAACGCCGTCGTCGACGCGCTGTGGCACCTCGGCGTCCGCAACATCGATATCCCGATCACACCGCAGAAGGTTTGGGCCATCCTGCACGAAAAGGGCGTGAACTGAGCCGTCGCGCGGCGACCGTCACGTGACCGCGTCGACGTTCACGCGGGCCGCCGAGCTCGAGGCGGCCGGGCGGCCGTTCGCGGTCGCCACGGTCGTCGCCGTCCGTCGCCCGACATCGGCACGCCCCGGCGCGAGCGGCATCGTCCATCCCGACGGCAGCATCGAGGGCTGGGTCGGCGGGAGCTGCGCCCAGCCGGTCGTGGTCCGCGAGGCGCTCCGTGCCCTCGGCGACGGCCAGCCGCGGCTGCTGCGCCTGTCGCGCGACGGTCCCGGTGAGGGACGTCGCGCCGATGGCGTGATCGAGCTCGTCATGACCTGTCATTCGGGAGGGACGCTGGAGATCTACGTGGAACCGCATCTGCCGACGGCGCAGCTCTGGGTCGTCGGAACGACGCCGATCGCCGGCGCGCTCGCCGCCCTCGGTGCGGCCGCCGGCTGGAAGGTCACGGTCATCGACCCGATCGCCGAGGAGGACGCCTTCCCCGGTGCTCGCGTCCATCGCTCCGCCGACATCCGAGGGCTGGACCCAGACGCGGCGCCATACATCGTCGTCGCGAGCCAGGGCATCTGGGACGAGGAGGCCGTCGGGCTGGCGCTCACGCGGGAGGCTGCCTACGTCGGTCTGGTGGCATCGCCGACGCGGTCGTCGGTCGTGCGCGATTGGTTGCGCGAGGAGACGACGGTCGGGGAGGACCGGATCGCCGCGCTCCGGGCGCCCGCGGGCATGGACATCGGGGCTGAGACGGCGGAGGAGATCGCCGTCTCGATCCTCGCGGAGCTCGTCCAGGTCCGGCGCGGGCGTGCGGACTTCGTCGCTTCGCCGGGTCCGGCGACCGTCGCCGGCGGCATCCCGGAGTCCATCACGCTCGAACCGGTGGTCGATGACATCGTGCTGACGGATCCGGTCTGCGGGATGACCGTCGACCCGGCGCACGCCCGGCACCTCGCCGAGCACGACGGTATCGTCTACGCGTTCTGCTCGATCGGTTGTCGAACGCGGTTCATCAAGGAACCGGCGACCTACCTGGACGCGACCGAGTACTCGCCGATGCAGGAATAGGACCGACTGACGGAACCACGCACCCGGAGGCATCGATGCATTTCGAAGGGACCGTCCAGATCAACGCGCCACGCGACCGCGTGTGGGCGTTCGTCATCGACCCGAACGAGGTCGGTCAGTGCGGCCCCGGCGTCGAATCGATCGAAGTCATCGACGACAGTCATTTCAAGGCGACGGCCAAGGTCGGCGTCGGCTTCATCAGCGCGCGATTCGTCGTGAACCTGGAGTTCGTCGATCTCGACGCGCCGAGCTCGGCGACGATCAAGGCGCACGGTCAGGCGCCAGGGAGTGCGGTCGATGCCGACGCCCGGATGCACCTGTCCGATGCCGACGGCGGTGGCACGACGATGGACTGGTCCGCTGACGTGAACATCTCCGGGACGATCGCCAGCGTCGGGGCGCGCCTGATCGAGGGGACCGCCAACAAGATGATCGGCCAGACCTTCGAGTGCATGCGGACGAAGCTCGAGGCAGCCTGACCGTCACGCGCGGCTAACGGTGGACCAGCTCCATCGGGTCGTCGGTCCGCTGGCGACCAACGTCCACGTGCTCGCCGATCCGAGCTCGCGAGAAGCGATCGCCATCGACACCGCGACGCAGTGTCTGCCATGGATCGCCGACGAGCTCGCCGCTCGCGGCTGGAGGCTCAAGCTGATCATCTCGAGCCACGGACACTGGGACCATATCGGCGACAACGCCGCGGTCGCGGAGCACACGGGCGCCGACGTCGCTGCGCATCCGCTCGATCGCGATCGGCTCATCCATCCGAGCACCGACGCGCCGTTCGAGATCCTGCCGTCCGTTCCTGCAGTCGATCTCGCGGAGGGCGGCGAGATCCGCTTTGGCGAGATCCGTCTTCGAGTGCTCCACACCCCGGGTCACACCGAGGGATCCGTCTGCCTCTACGCCACAGACGAGGGCCTGCTGTTCAGCGGAGACACGCTGTTCGCGGGTGGCTGGGGTCGCGTCGACCTTCCGGGCGGCGATCCCGACGCGATGGTCGAGTCGCTCGGCCGGTTCCTCGAGCTCGAGGACGGCGTGCGCGTCTTCCCGGGACACGGCCCGGGCACGACCATCGGGCGCGAGCGCGCGTGGCTCGAGCTCGTCCGCGACCAGCGCCGCCTGCTGTTCTAGGCCGACGCTTTCTCCGTCGACGGCTGCGACACGACCGTCACCGGGACGCGGCATGAATCGCGAAGCCGGCTCGGGACGTCCTCGCCGAGCCACCGCGACAGCCCGCGCGGAAGCGTCGAGACGATCACCTCATCGACCTCTTGACGCCGCATCGCATCGCGTACGGCGTTCACCGGGTCGCGATCGCCGACCTCGCCGTCGGCCTCGACGCCCATCTCCTTGAGCCGCTCGAGCATCTCCTCGAGGCGTGCCTGGGCAGTCGCGCGCGACTTCCCTTCATCATCCCAGCTGAGTCGGCCGGCCCCGGCACTCATCGGGACGACGACGTGGGCCCGCAGCGGCCCATCGGCGAGTCGCGCGCTGATCGCCTCGCGCAGTGACTCGCTCGTCAGCGTCTGGTTGGCTACGATCAGGTAGGAACGCATGATCGGATCCTCCAACGCGTACGGCCATCATGCCACCAACGTCGGATACGTCCGTTCAGCGCTCCAGGGTTCGCGTGTATGCCGACGTCCGCTGATCGACCTCGAAGCCGAGGTCCTCGTACAGGCCGAGGGCTCCCGTCGGGTTCTCCGTATCGACGCCGAGCATCGCGTCGGTCATGCCGGCCGACCGGAGACGGCGCAACGATTCGGCGGTGATCGCGCGGGCCAGGCCGCGGCGGCGCCACGGCCGTCGCACGCTGATGTGCTCCAGCCATCCACGCTTGACGTCGAGTCGCTCGTTCTCGTCGGCCCAGATCCAGTTCTGGACGACCCCGGCGATCTGGTCACCGTCCCACGCGACGGCCCACAGATCGGTGTCCAGATCCGACTTCTTGAACAGCGCCTCGAACTGGGTCTCGTCGTAGTCGTCCGGCTTCCAGTGGTCCTGGAACGCCTCGAACTCGGCATCGAATATCGCGCGATGGTCCTCCGGGCGGACGGGCCGCAGCTCGATGCCGGCCGGCAGCGGTTTATCCGGGATGTCGTCGAGGTTCGGCCGACGCATGAGGAAGAACCAGCGGTCGACCGTGAACCCCTCGGCACCGAGCAGAGCCTGGTGACCGGTCTCCCGCTCCCCGGTCCAGCCGCGGATCGTCAACGGGAACGGATCGCCGTGCGCGTCGGCGATCTCGCGGACACGTCGCAGGTTCTCGTGCAGGAGCGCCCGCCCGAGGCCGCGACGCCGGTGCTCCGGCACGATGTGGCCGTGGACGTCGAAGGTCGGCTGCCCGCCACGCAGGACGCGTTCGGCGGATGCGACCGCGACGGCAGTGCCGTCGATCTCGGCGAGGACGACGTCGTTGGCGGGATCGAGACCCGACGACCCTTCGATTTCCTCCCGGAGATTGGTCGCGGTCGGGAACCACGGTACGACGTCCTCGACGTTGGCCGCGCACATCACGCCAGCCATCGCCTCGTACTCCTCATCGGTCCCGCGTGGTCGGCGGACGACGAGCCCTTCGATCGCCGGGGCGTCGGTAAGCCGAAGGTCGGCTGCTGGAGCGTCCGGAGCTGACCTCGCCATCACAGCGCCTCGCCGTACTTCTCACGCATCTGTCGCGAGATCTCCTTGTGGACGTGTCGCCAGCGCTTCCGGTATTCGGCCTCGGCGCGAGGGTCGGTCTTGCGTTCCGCGTGGGCCAGCTCGCGCTCAAGCTTCTCGTGGCTCGCGAATCGGTCGCGGGCGAGACTGCCGTCGTCGATCGCAGCTCGCACGGCGCAGCCGGGCTCGCCCTGATGGCCGCAGTCGCTGAACCGGCACCTGGCCGCGAGTTCGGCGATGTCCTCGAATGCGGTGTCGACCCCGTTGTCGGCGCCGGCGATCTCCAGCGAGCGGATGCCGGGCGTATCGATGAGGAAGGCACCATCCGGCAGCTCGAAGAGCTCTCGGTGCGTCGTCGTGTGGCGGCCCCGTGAATCGTCCGCGCGGACAGCGGCCGTCGCCTGCCGTCGCTCGCCGAGGAGTGCGTTGACGAGCGTCGACTTGCCGACGCCCGACGAGCCAAGCACGACCGCCGTGTGACCCGGCGCGAGGAACGCAGACAGGTCCGCGACGTGGTCGCCGGTCAGCGCCGAGAGCACGACGATCGGCACGGCGGGCGCGATGGCCTCGACCTCGAGCAACCGCTGATCGAGGTCGATCGCCACGTCTGCCTTGTTCAGCACGACGATCGGGCGCACGCCGCTCGACCAGGCCACGGCGAGGTACCGCTCGAGACGACGCAGGTTGAAGTCGTGATCGAGTCCCCCCACGAGGAAGGCGATGTCGACGTTCGCGGCAAGCACCTGCTCGTCGACGAGGTGACCCACGGACCGCCGGCTCGCGTCGGCGGCACTGCGGACGAACGCGGACCGGCGGGGCAGTACGGCGGTGATGACCGCCGACTCGGACGCCGGTCCATCTGCTGCCGCCAGCGTCACCCAGTCGCCGACGGCCGGATAGTCCGAGGGCGCGAGCGCCTCGAACCGGAACCGGCCAGAAACGACCGCCGATCGGTCGACCCCGTCCGGCCCGCGCACGATCGACGTTTCCTTGTGGACGGCGACGACGCGGGCGAGCGCCGGATCGTGCGGCAGCACTATCCGACCCTCTTGAGCTTGCCCGTGCGCTTCGCGTAGCG
>JBKPMM010000030.1:0-8873 GCA_046732155.1 Chloroflexota bacterium
GGTATCGGCGGGCATTCGTGGGCCGATGGCTGCGCCGACGGAACGCGATGTCGTCGTGATCGGCCGACTTCGTCTCGCGCTCGAGCAGATCGGGCTGCCGGCGTGGTTCATCGCGATCGATCTCCTGTGGATCGCCAAGATCGACGTGCTCGCGATCGACGCTCGGCATTACCAGCGCGCCACGAACGCCTGGCTCGCCGGCGGCGACCCGTTTGCCGTCACCGAGGGGACGACCCCTTACGTGAGTGGTCCACACACCCTGCTGTTCTACGTGCCGACGTCGTTCGTGCCGGTAACGGTTTCGACGTGGGTGTGGATGGCCTTGGGAGTGGCGGCATCCATCTGGCTGATCCGTCGCCTGGAGCTCCCGATCTGGTGGATCCTGTTCCCGCCGCTCGCGCACGCGATCTGGAACGGCAATCCGCAGACGATCGCGCTCGCGCTGCTCGTTCTCGGGGGCCCACTCGCCGCTGCAGCCGCCGTCGGCCTCAAGCTCTACACGGGGTTGGCCCTCGCCTTCCGCTGGCGGGATGCCCTCGTCGCCGGGATGTTCCTGTTGATCACGTTGCCATTCGTGCCGTGGCAGCTGTATCTCGAGCACTCGGGGACCGTCGCCGCGCACGTCGGGACGTCGTGGAACGGAAGCGCCTGGCGCCTGCCGATCCTCCTGCCGTTCGCGGCGATCGCGATATGGATCCTGCGCAAGGAGGGCGGAGCCTGGCACGCGGTCGGTGCCCTGTGGCCCGGGACGCAGTTCTATTACAACTCGATGGCACTGCCGGCCATCGCACACCGAAAGGTCGTCACGGCGTTCCTGGCAGCTCCGGTGCCGCTGATGGCACCCCTGGTCGTCATCGCGCTGGCGGCCAAGCACGTGATCGATACGCGTCGGGCCCCGACCTCGGACGTCCGCAGCGAGCGGCGGCCTATCGCGGAGGCAAGTGGCTGACGACGGCGCCGTCGCGTCCCCTTCCACGGAGCCACAGCACGGAAACGACGGATAGGGCCAGCACGATCAGCGAGCCGACGATTCCCAAGACTCCCGCGACCGGTAGCGCCGCCTCGAGTTCCGAGGTCGCCGGCACGGCAGCGAACAGGTTAAGCGTGAACACGACCGCGAGGATCGCTGCGAACCAGCGGATCGCGCGGTCAGGGATGAGCAGCAACACGACCACAAGCGCGGCATAGGCATAGCGCTCGTGCATCTGGGTCATCCACGTGAAGATCGTCAGGACCGAGGCCACCACCCCGAGCACGAACGTCCGCGGGCGCGCGTCGCGGACGATCGCGAGCCCGATCAGTACGGACAGCAGCGCCGTCACCAGGTACCCGACGTGGCGAAGGGTGAACGGTCCCATGATCGGGACGTCGTCGCGGATGAAATCGCCCCCGGCTGCCACCACCTGCAGGATCCACCACGGGTTCCACGCACGCAGCGACAGCACATTGAAGATCTCGTTCTGATACGTGCCCAGATTGCGGAGGTAGCCGAGCGGACCTGTCGGCAAGAACGGGATCCATAGGACCGCGGCCGTTACCGCACCGAGCACAGCTGCACGCGCGACGCCTCGCCAGCCACCCGTCGCCCAGAACCAAGCCGCGAACGGGACCACGAACGCGATCGCCTGCGGCTTCGTCATCAGCGACACGGCGATGAGGATCGCTCCGAGGTCGTTCCGGCCCTTCATCGCCGCGATCACCGCCCCGAGTGCGGACAGGGCGAAGATCGCCTCGTATTGGCCCCACCACGCGCTGACATACCAGGTCGCCGGCACGAGGAGGACGATGGCGCCGCCGGTAGCCGCCCACCGCGGACGGTCGCGGAGGGCGTACACGACGAGCGCCGCCAGCCCGAGGTCGGCGAGGCTGGCCGGCAGCTTCATGAGCGCCCGGATCGCAGGATCACTGGCGTCGGTGACGGTGGCGAAGGCAGGCTGGATCGCCGCGAGCAGCGCCCAGATGTAAGCCATGACCGGGCCGAAGGTGACCGGCCCGGCGTCGGTCCCGTCGTACAGCGTCGCCAATCCCTGGGTCGCGATGTGATGGACCCACCCGACGAACTGGTCGATGTCCCCTCGAAGGCCCTCCGTCGGAAGGAGCACGACCCGGATCGCGATCCCGGCCAGGAGGGCGGCCAGGATGATCAGCGTGTCGGAACGGTCCCAGCCGCCCGACGGTCGATCAGACGCGGCTGGTCCGCCAGTACCGTTCGGCCTGCCCGTCGATATCGCCGAGCGTGCCGAGTGCCGCTCCGTACGACCGGACGGCGTCACCCATCTGCCGGTCGCCGTCGAACAGCCGCTCGACCTGGCTCTCGTAGATCGCGATGCCGGTGATCTTGCGTTCGATCTGATCGGTGATATCGGCGAACGCGGGGTAGACGCTCACGTTCGACGGCAGATCACGAAACGCCTCCGGGCCGAGTTGGTCGAGCGTCCGGAAGTCGTTCCACAGCGCGTACGGGAAGTCCTCGTAGAAGACGACCGTCCCGGCGTATTCGGGACCCGGCATCACCCACCGCTGGCCGACGTTCAACAGATCGATCCCGACCTGGCGACACAGCTGATGATCGACGTGGCCACCGACACCGAGCGGCAGGTAGACCTTCTGTGGTTCGAGACGCTCGATCTCGCGCCGGATGAGCTGGCCGAGCTGGATGTCGCCCTCGCGTGGTGCACCCAGGAGCTCGGCTTCGGTACGGTAGCCGCGGAAGACAGCGTCGGGCTGATCGAGGAAGACGATCGACGCCTCGGCGAAGTAGGAGTAGCGCTCGTCTTCCATCCGGCGGCGTGCCGTCAGGTCGCCCGCTCCGGCGGCCTCCATGACCTCCTCGGTCAGGACGGCACCCTGGGTCGGCAGGTCGTCGATGACCGGCTGGCCGGCGAGTGACTCGGCCCGGATGCTGGCGCGTCGATACCACGACGACCGCTGCCAGAACCGCTTGGCGGCTGCGTCGGCATCGGCCTGCGTCGCCTCGAGTCGATCGTCCTCCGCCGCCCATGCCAGGCTCAGTGGGTAGTCCGGCAGGATCGAGCTTCGGTTGTACGCCTCACCGGACGGCCAGACGGCCTTGTTGCCGACGCCAAGGACCTCGCGTCCGAAGTTCGGGAGGCCCGCGACGCCCGCCACGCCGTCGACGACCTCACCCGAGAACACGGTGATGATCGTGACGTTCTGGCCCAGCTCGCGGAGGCTGGCGATGAGACCGCCGCAGGACAGCGCGACGTCGTCCGGGTGGGGCGCGACGAACACATGGGTCATGGCCGCCCGAGTATATCGACCGCTACCGGCCGGGACTCAGAACCAGCGGCGCCAGCCGTCGTCGCGACGTCCGCCGTCGTCCGGGAACCCGCCCTCACCGATGAGTGGGACGAAGACGACCGCGCCGTGGGGTGTCTCGCGCCAGTCCTCGCCGTCGCGGACGACGAGTGTCAGCACCTGGTGATCGCGCGGGCCGACCGGGATGACGAGGCGGCCGCCATCCGCCAACTGACTGCGAAGCTCGTTCGGGATCGATGGCGCAGCCGCGGTCACGATGATCCCGTCCCAGGGAGCCCCTCCGGGATCGCCGAGGCTGCCGTCGGTCGTGCGGATCGTGACTCGACCCGGCAGTTCGAGGTCCGCGATGCGCTCCCTTGCCTTCCGCGCGAGCACGGCATGTCGCTCGAGGCTCGTGACGTCGGCACCGAGCGCCGCGAGGATCGCCGCTTGGTAGCCGGATCCCGTCCCGAGCTCAAGGACGCGCTCGCCGGGCTCCGGGGCGAGCAGCTCAGTCATGCGCGCCACGACCCACGGCTGACTGATGGTCTGGCCCGCTGCGATGGGGACGGCCTCGTCGGCGTATGCGCGTCCCTGCTGGTCGCGATCGATGAACTGCTCTCGCGGCACAGCGGCCATCGCGGTCAGCACGCGTTCATCACTGATGCCTCGCGCCCGGAGCTGTTCTTGGACCATGCGCCGCCGATCGTCATCAGCGCCCATGGACGAGAGGGTAGACCGGGTCTGACCGGGTCGACGGTCAGGAAGCGCTCGGAGACGCCGCGGCGCTCGGAGACGCCGCCGAGGGACTCGTCGCCGGGCTGGAGCTCGCCGAGCCGCTCGGAGTGGCACTGACGCTCGGGCTGACGCTCGGACTCTCCGTAGGGGTTGGGGTCGGCGTCGGAAGCGGTCGGAGGATGCCGCCGGTCCCGAGGAAGACGGCGTTGAGCAGGATCACGATGTAGATGGCGACGGCCGCGATCACGAACACTCTGGAGGCGTTCTCGCGGACATGGACGGCGATCTCGGATGGCGACAGGGCGCGGGATGGTTGCTTGCCGGGAGTGCGCCGCCGAGTGGCCGACGAGCGCCGTTCCGCGGCGGTCGCCGTACCCGCCGGCACCGCCTCTCCGGCAACCTCCCGGAGCGCAGCGTCGTAATCGTCGATCTCGGCCGCATCCGCATCGACCCGGTCGTCGATGGCTTCCAGATCGTCGCCTTCGAGGTCGTCGACGTCGGCTTCGCCCTCTAGGTAATCGCTCTCGTCGTCGATGGCGTCGCGGTCGTCGCCCTCTAGCTCGTCGTCGGGCGCGCGGTCACGGGGATCGGTCACCGGTGTGTCATCCGCTCCTGGAGGTCGATGGCGGGCCGGGCTGTCGGCGCCGCAGGCGGGCGACAGGATACCCGATAGGCGATCACGCCTCGCGTACCGCAGGCACGAACCACCCGACGGCCCCGGCCGCGGCCGTGACGAGGCCGAAGGCCGCGATCACGGTCGTCACGCCGACGACCTCTGCCAACACGCCGCCAAGGCCGATCGAAAGCGTCATCGCTCCGAACACCAGCGAGAACCGGAAACCGACGACGCGTCCGATCAGATTGCCCGGCGTGCGCTCCTGGAACAGGGTCTGGCTCGGGATGATGAAGAGCATGTTCGCGATGCCGATACCGAAGGCGATCGACAGGACGACGCCGAGGTTGCCCGATAGCGCCATGGCCGTCGTCAGGAGGCCGAGCACGATGTAGCCGGCGATGATCGTCCGGCCCTTCGCGAGTCGGGCACCGACCAACCCGATGACGAAGCCACCGATCAGGTTGCCTGCGCCCTGGCTGCCTTCGATGAAGCCGTAGACCGCTCGCCAGTCGAAGCCCTGTCCGCTGAAGACGTGTTCGGCGAAGACCGCGGTCTGGCCGATCAGGACGCCGACGGTCAGCTGGGCCACGACGGCGAGGAGCGTGTTCGCGAGCAGGACGGGCTCGTTCCTGAGGAAGCGCCAACCGATCAGGAGCTCCTCGCGGAACCCACCCCGGGCCGCGTCGGATGTGGCACCCGTCGGCGCGTCGGACCGGACAGGCCGTGGGATCAGCGTGCTGAGGAGCAGCGCAGATGCGAGGTACGTCGCGCCGTCGAACCAGAACGCGACCGACACCGCATCCGCGACGAGGGCGACGAACAGCCCGGCGAGCGGGAAGCCGATGACGTCCGCCAACGTCTCGCCGATCCACAACGCCGAGTTCGCCGTCAGCAGTTCGTCCTCACGAACGAGTCGCGGGAGGATCGCGACGCGCGCCGGCCTGAAGAAGATCGAGATCGTCGTCAACAGGAAGGCGAGCGGATAGACGAGCCAGATGTTGGCGGTGGCTGCGATCGGCATGATGAAGACCACGGCCGCCCGGAGGATGTCGCTGACGACGAGGACCTCGCGGTGGTCCCATCGGTCGACGAGCGTTCCAGCGATCGGCCCGAACAGGAGGTTCGGCAGCGTCGCCGACACGAAGACGAGGGCGACGGCGATCGGCGAACCGGTCAGGACGAACACGATCGCCGCGATGGCGACCTGGTGCACACGATCGCCGAAGAGCGAGATCAGCTGGCCCGACCAGAGGGCGCTGAATGAACCGTTGAGCGCCAGTCGGACGTAGGGATGGCGGCGAAGCCGGGCGATGACGTCCGGCGACAACCCCGGGATCGAGATCGGCGCACGCGGCGATGGCGCTTCCGCCGTGAGTGCGGGGCTCGAACCGGGGCTCGCCAAACGCTGGCGACCCGCGCCGAGGACCGCTGGGCGTTGCAGTGCTGCTGACTGCTCGAGACCGGGAGTAAGGCCAGAGGGTCGATAGCCGCTCGCGCGATCGGCGGCGAGGCGTCGGCGCAGGTCTGCGTCCTGCTGTTCCTCGACCGGCGTCGGGACGCGGACCACGCCGGCGAACAGGAAGAATGCGAGGCCGAGCCCGAGGAAGACGTCGCCGAGCGAGTAGACGTTCTGGATGAACGAGATCGGGACGGGGATGACGTCGCCGAGGATGAGCAGCCGTCCGACGAAGTCCTGCGCGTTCGCGTTGGCATCGATGATCACGTGGAACGAACGCGTGACGTCGGCGGGGCTCAGGCCGGCCGCTGCCAGCGCCGGTTCCCAGATCGGCATGTAGCCGCCGTTGACGAGGATCACGAGGCCGTTCGACAGCACGCCGAGGAACGCGAGGCTCAGACCCGGATAGGTCCGGTTCGCCCAGAGCGGGATCAGCAGCAGCCCGAAGGCGGCGACGAGCAATGGGAGGCGGAGTGCCTCGACGATGTCGATGCCCGCGTTTAGGGCCGCCTCGGTCGCGAAGCGCAGCACGAGCGCCGCAACGAGGAGGCCCGTCCAGCGGAGCTGGATCTCGGCGAGGTTCCGAAGGCGCCCGCCGGCGAGGAGGCCGAGGACGAGCCCGAGCAGGATCCCGCCGATCAGCATCGCGTCATGATGCTGGAGCGGATGCTCGCGGCGTCAGGCTTGTTCGGGCGCTTGGGAGGCGGGCCCGGTGCCAGTGGCCGGGGGTTCGCTCAGGCGGCTGGCCGCAGCTTGGCCGAGGATCGGGATCGGACGAGGTTGGACCGTGCGGCCCGGATCGGCGACACCCTCGACGTGGTGGGTCCTCACGAATGCGTCGACGACGACCGGGTCGAACTGGATGCCCGCGAACTTGCGCAACTCAGCAAGCGCCTGCTCCGCGGTAAGCGGCGTCATGCGATATGGGCGGGCGGCAGTCATCGCTTCGAACGCGTCCGCGACGTGCAGGACCCGAGCGAGTTTGGGGATCTCGTCGCCGATCAGCCGATCGGGGTAGCCAGAACCGTTGTACCACTCGTGGTGGTGGCGGATGATCGGAAGCTCGGGGGCGAGCTTCGTGACAGGGGCGATGATCTGCGCACCCAGGACCGGGTGCGCATTCATGATCATCCGCTCGTCCTTGTTCAGACGTTCCTGCTTCAGAAGGACTCTGTCGGGCACTCCGATCTTGCCGACGTCATGGAGCAGGCCGCCCCACTCGAGGGCCTCCAGCTCTCCGTCGCTCACGTGCATCACACGACCGATGTCGACCGCGATGTCCTTTACTCGCTGGCTGTGCTTGGCGGTGAACGGATCGCGCTTGTCGACGGCCTCGGCGAGCGCACCGATCGTCTGCGTGAACATCTCGCGCATCTCGATGAAGCGCGCGTAGGCCAGCCGTGTCGAGTACAGCGGAACCGCGAACAGGGCCGTGGCCCACCACTGGACGGCGTAGACGACCGTCATCAGCCAGGACAGCGGCGCCAACGCAATCATGCTGCCGAGGACGCCGCGGGTATCCGCCCGCAGGGCTTCGAGGACGGACTGCTCGGTTCGAAGGCTCAGGAGGACGAACGCTAGCCAGACGTTCAGAACCTGGAAAACCGCCGCCGCAACCATCGCGGATGCGAAGTCCGTGAAAGGGCCAAGCCCGGGCGCAAGGTGGAGTCCGGCCTCTCGAACAACTCCTGCTACGACCGCAGGAATTACCAAGCATGCGTGGTTGGCAAGAGACCCGTACCAAGGAATGCGCCCGCGAAGCTCGCGTAGCTCCGTCGTACCGACAGCCGCAACCCACCCACCGACGGCCGGGCCACCGAGCATGAACGACGCCATGATCGGTGCGACCGCGACGCCGATCTGCGAGCCCCGTGGCTGTTGAACAGGCCAAGCCGAAGCAAGCAGTGTGATCGCCGTCCACATGAGCACACCGAGCGCGACCTCCAATGGATCGCTCCCGGGCAGGCCAATCTCGATGGCGATTCCGGCCTTTGGCGGGAAAAGAAAAGTCGCGGTCACCAGCGCCAATGCGCCGATGACCACGACAGTCGCGACGTAAAGCTTGAGAGACTTAGGCATCGTTCTGGGACCAGCCACCTCCCTCACTCTACGGCCAGAGCCGAGCAGTGGGTAATGGGCCTTCCGTACTAGAAGCCCCTAAGAGAAGCCCCTCCAGCTAGCGCGACCATCGCGACACTTGAGAGTGTCACGATGATTCGCACGAGTCGCATTTTCACTGGGCGGGTCCTACCAGCCCTTGACCGATTCGGGAGCCATCTGGCTTCCTCCTTATCGGTCCTCGTGCTCCTGGGGGAACACAAAAACCGACCTGACTGAATAGTCGGTCGGTTGCACTAGTCGCTCCGTCCCACCCTAAGTGCCCATTTCAGGTGGGGCATCGCCGCGTCCGAGCGTCTTGACGATTCTTCCTAGTACTGGGGTACTAGCAAGTGGCCGGACTGTAGGGATGCCTAACTAACCCGGTCAATACGGCACCTTACCTATCCGTCACAACGCCTCCAGAGGCGGAGGCTCCACCCCGACTTCCTCCCGCATCACCGCCGCATAGTGGGCGTATTGCTCGGCAGCGGCGGAGTGCGCGCCGGTTACCCGATATAGACGAAGAAGACAAACCTCTATCTGCTCAGCGCTCGGATCAGCCTCAAGCGCCCTCCGCGCGATCGCGATACCGCGGTCGTAATGCCCCGAAGTCAAATCGTCCAAAACGGAACGCTCGACGATTTCTAGGTATGAGGCGTGGAGGTTGTCTCTGTAGGCCGCCGCCCATTCCTCGTACTCGAAATC
>JBKPMM010000031.1:0-5516 GCA_046732155.1 Chloroflexota bacterium
GAGGAGGGCGGCCGCCACACCCCGTTCTACAACGGGTACCGGCCGCAGTTCTACCTGCGCACGACCGACGTCACGGGCGCCATCGGGCTGCCCGACGGCGCGGAGATGATCATGCCCGGCGACAACGTCGAGATGTCGGTCGAGCTGATCACCCCGATCGCCCTCGAGGTCGGTCAGCGCTTCGCCATCCGCGAGGGCGGCCGCACCGTCGGTGCCGGCGCCATCACCAGCATCATCGCGTAGGAACCACATGGCACGAGTCGAAGCGCGTCCGGTCATCCAGCTCGCGTGCACCGAGTGCAAGCAGCGGAACTACACGACGCGCAAGAACAAGAAGAACGATCCGAACCGGATCGAGCTGCTCAAGTACTGCCCTCGGGAGCGCCGCCATACGCTCCATCGCGAGGCCAAGTAGCAGCGAGGTCCGGTCCCGCAGGGGTGTAGCTCAATTGGCAGAGCAGCGGTCTCCAAAACCGCAGGTTGTAGGTTCGAGTCCTATCGCCCCTGCCAAATCCTCCCGCCGATGGCCCGCAGGCGCGTCGCCTCGGCGTTCGGAGGGTTGAACGCAGTCAAGGCCACCGGTTCGCCGGTCAGCATCGTAATGAAAAGGATCTCGTGAACCGTATCCGGCAGTTCATCAAGGAATCGTGGTCCGAGCTCAAGAAGGTCTCGTGGCCGACGCGCATCCAGGTGCGGAACCTCACCGTGCTCGTGTTCGCGGTGTCGTTCGTCGTCGGCCTGTACATCACGGTCGCCGATACGGTCTACACCGAGATCATCAAGTTCCTGTCGGGCCTGGCCGCATGACCGAGCAGCTGACGGCGACCGGCGCCCCCGAGAAGCGCTGGTACGTGATCCACACCTACTCGGGCTACGAGAACAAGGTCAAGGCCAACCTCGAGCACCGCATCGAGTCGATGGGCATGGAGGACAAGATCTTCCAGGTCCTCGTCCCCATGGAGGACGAGATCGAGATCCGCCAGGGCCAGCGGCACACCGTCCAGAAGAAGGTGTACCCGGGCTATGTGCTGGTCGAGATGATCCTGGACCCGGACAGCTGGTTCGTCGTCCGGAACACACCCGGCGTGACCAGCTTCGTCGGCGGCGCCAACATCCCCGGCGTTCGCAGCGAGCCGATCCCGCTCACCGAGACCGAGGTCAAGCAGATCCTGCGGCACATGGGCGTCGAGACGCCGAAGTACCGCGTCGCGTTCACCAAGGGCCAGAGCGTCCGGGTCACCGACGGTCCGTTCGCCGAGTTCATCGGCACGGTCGAGGAGATCAACCCCGAGCGCAACAAGGTCAAGGTCCTGGTGAGCATCTTCGGCCGCGAGACGCCGGTCGAGCTCGACTTCCTCCAGGTCGAGAAACTCTAGGAAAGGAAGTCCGAGCACCCCGTGGCCAAGAAGATCCGCACCGTCCTGACCCTTCAGCTGCCCGCCGGGGCAGCGACGCCCGCGCCGCCCGTCGGCACGGCGCTTGGTCCGCACGGCATCAACATCGTCGAGTTCACCAAGAGCTACAACGAGAAGACCCAGGACAAGCGCGGGCAGATCATCCCTGCTCAGATCACGATCTTCGAGGATCGTTCGTTCAGCTTCATCCTCAAGACGCCGCCCGCCGCCGACCTCCTGCGCAAGGCCGCTGGGATCGAGAAGGGCTCCGGCGCCGCCGGCACCGAGATTACCGGTCGCGTGACGCGCGACCAGGTTCGCGAGATCGCCGGGGTCAAGATGGCCGACCTGAACGCGAACGACATCGATGCCGCCGCCAAGCAGATCGAGGGGACGGCCCGCTCCATGGGCATCGAGGTGGTCGGCTAGGGGCTCATCGCTGCGGCCTGCCGGCGTCGCCGGCTTCGGCGCGGCGCTCACGCACATGACAGTGCGCTCGCACCGCAGCACGCCGGCGCGTTGCCAGCCATCCGAGCGCTCTCGCGCCTAGGGTTATCATTCGCAGCCATGCCCGCACCCCGGGGCATCGGCAGCATGGACCAGGGGGAGGCCGGAACGCCGGCCGATCGAGGAGAACGACACATGGCGCAACACGGCAAGAAGTACCTGGAGGCTGTGAAGCTCGTCGACCGCGAGCGGACGTACTCGCCGGCCGAAGCGGCGGAGCTCGCCAAGCAGACGACGACCGTCAACTTCGACGCGACGATCGAGGCGCACCTCCGTCTCGGCGTCGATCCGCGGCACGCCGACCAGATGGTCCGTGGCACGGTCGTCCTGCCACACGGGACCGGCAAGTCGGTTCGCGTGGCGGTCTTCGCCCAGGGCGAGAAGGCCCAGGAGGCGCTCCGCGCCGGTGCCGACGAAGTCGGCGGCGAGGACCTCGCCAAGAAGATCGAGGCTGGGTGGCTCGAGTTCGATGTCGCGCTGGCGACGCCCGATTCGATGGGCATCGTCGGGCGGCTCGGCAAGATCCTCGGTCGACGCGGCCTGATGCCGAACCCCAAAGCTGGCACGATCACGTTCGATCTCGACCGGGCCATCCGCGAGATCAAGGGCGGTCGCGTCGAGTTCCGCGTCGATAAGGCCGCGATCATCCACGTCCCGGTGGGCAAGTCGAGCTTCGAGCCAGACGCGCTCGTCGACAACCTCGCGGCGCTCGTCGACGCGGTCAACCGCGCGAAGCCATCGGGCGCCAAAGGGCAGTATCTGCGCACGCTGACCATCGCCAGCACCATGGGCCCGGGCATCCGGGTCGACGTGCCGGCGACCCTGGCGGCTGCGGCCGCCTGATCCCCGCCGGCGGGCCGCCGGCACATTGACGCGATGACGGCCGAGAGGCGCGCCATCTGATGAAATAGGTCCGACGAGCAGACGCGCCAGATCCAAGGCGGCGCCGAGCACGCGGAGCGAGCGCATCTTCGGAAGCGTGAGCGAGCGGGCGGAGGCGACGACGCAGGAGATGGTGCGGGTGGTCGTAGGACGAAGACGGACCGCCGCAGACAGCCTGCGCTCGCGGACCGCTCCGGGTAGCCGGGACGGTCGGAGCTTGATCCGTCGGACCGGACCAGCCATCGCCGATTCGGTGGGGCAGGGGACGACGACGAGCACGCCGAGGCAGTCGGTGCCTCCACCGCCAACGGTGGGTGCGCCCCTGCGAGCCGGAGTCAGCCTCCAACCGGAGGTGGCCATGGGATCCGTCGCAGGGGCGGCCGGAGCGATCCGGTCGACCCACCGCCGCACGCCGGTCGCGTGCCGTAGTGAACGGAGGATCGGCGCTCAGGCGCCCCGGATCCAAGGCGACGCCGAGTACGTGAGCGAGCGCACTGCGAAGTGCGTGAGCGAACGAGGGAGGCGACAACGAAGGAGCCGGGAGCGGATGTGCGCCGCCGCTCCTGAAGGAGGCACATGCCCACAGAGGCCAAGGAGGCGACAGTCGCCGAGCTGCGCGAGGAGCTCGCGAACGCGCGGACGATGATCGTCTCCGAATACCGCGGCCTCACGGTGAAGGAGATCGCGGAGATCCGGCGAGCCTTGACGAAGCAGGACGTCAAGTATCGCGTCGTCAAGAACCGGCTCATGCGCATCGCGGCGGCTGACACGGTCGGCGCTGCGCTCGACCCGCTCCTCAACGGTCCGACCGCGATCGCGTTCGGAACCGACGAGGCGGCGACCGCCAAGGCTGTCATCGACGCGACACGCCCCTACAACCGGGTCGTCCGCATCACCGGTGGCGTCCTCGGCGACCGCGCGATCGACGCCGATGCCGTGACGCGTCTGGCGGCGCTGCCCGCGCGCGAAGTGCTTCTGGCGAAGCTGGCCGGTGGCATGCAGGCGCCGGTCGGCACGCTGGCCGGCCTGTTCGCGGCGCCCCTGCGCAACCTGGGCTATGCCCTGTCGCAGGTCGCCGAGCAGAAGCGCCAGGCCGAGGCCTAGACCTTCACCGACGACACCACAGATCACGACACAAGGATCGAGGAGATACCCATGGCTGCTGTTTCCCAGGACGACCTGCTCGAGGCCATCGACAAGATGACCGTCCTCGAGCTGTCCGAGTTCATCAAGAAGTTCGAGGAGCGTTACGGCGTGACGGCCGCGGCGCCCGTCGCCGTTGCTGCCGCGCCCGCGGCTGGCACGGGTGGCGAGGCCGCAGGTGGTGCTGCCGCGACCGAAGAGCAGACCGAGTTCAGTGCTGTCCTCGCCGAGGTCGGCCCGAACAAGATCCCGGTCATCAAGGTCGTCCGCGAACTGACCGGTCTCGGCCTGAAGGAGGCCAAGGACCTGGTCGACGCAGCGCCGAAGCCTGTCAAGGAAGGCGTCGCCCGCGAGGAGGCCGAGAAGATCAAGGCCGCCCTCGAAGAGCAGGGTGCGAAGGTCGAGATCAAGTAGCCCCGCGCAGCATGAGGAAGAGCCTGGCGCCCGATGGCGCCAGGCTCTTCTGATTCCCAGCTCAGTCGCTCGGCGTCGCTCCGGCGGCTTCGGTCTCGCGTCGGTGCATCGCGGCAAGACTGTCGAGCGCGAGCGGCGCCAGCAGCTCGGCACTCGCCTCGGCCACCCGAGCCCGTGTGGCCGCCCGCAGGGTCGCTGTCCGGACGCCACCCGCCAACGCAGCCCGCTCGCCGACGACCGCGCCTGGTCCGATCTCGGCCACCTCGTTCCCGTCGACTTCGACTACGAACATCCCGTCGAGGATCAGGTACACGTCGGTCCCGGGTTCGCCCTGGGTCATCAGGACCTCGCCCGCCTCGATCGTCTTGACCTTCGGCTTCTCGCCGCCGTGCATGATCAGGCCCGAGAGCCGACGTTCGAGATCGGACTCGACCGCACTGACGACCGCATCAGAGTCGTACGAGCCCCACGGCGTCCGGTCGCCGAACGAGTCGTTGAACCATCGATCGAAGTCGACGACGCCGGACTTCGCGACGAGCTTGCCCCTGTCGTCGTAGATCCAGTGGCGAGGGAACGGACTCGCGCCGACCAGCTCGTGCGATGAACTACCGTCGACGTTGATCGTCAGTGCGAGCGTCGTCCAGGCCAGGGACGGCCAGAACTGGGCGTACGGCTTGTGCGGGACGGGGCGCGGCGTCGGGATGCCCATCCTGCCGCCGATCGTCTGCACGAAGCGCGCCGCTGTGGCGGATACCTCGGGCTCCTTCTGGATGTCGGGCATCTGGACTGCCGGGAACCGGATGGCCGCCGGGCCGACACGGACGGTCGTCTTGCCGATGTGGCCCTTGCCCAGATAGCCGGTCGCGACGATCCGGCCGTCCTCGATATCGATGTACGCACGCAACTCATTCGCCTCGCGGAACCGGTCGCTCGTGCGGAGCGCGTCGATATCCTCGATATGATCCGGCGGCGGCTGGTCGTAGTGGGTCACGCCGAGATCGAACGGGATCCGGGACAGGCCTTCGACCGCCTCCGAGGGGATCCAGGAGATCGCGGTCACGCTCGACACGATGCGGGTGCGGTCCATGTCTCGTCCCTTCCGTGGTGCATCGACACGGCCGGCGCCTTCGGGAGGGGCGGGTCGCGTGTGACGGGGCAGCCAGCATACGGCCCCGC
>JBKPMM010000032.1:0-11023 GCA_046732155.1 Chloroflexota bacterium
ATGATCGCGGACGAACTGCCCACCGTCAGCGTGATCCCGTCGACCAGCCGCTCGACCTGACCGAACTGTGGCTCGACGTCCTCGCCCGTGACGATGATGTCGGGGTTCAGTTCCCCCGCCACCAACAGATCCGATCGGCGCGGCGCGGACTGCGTCACCGAGCCTCCGGATAGTCGCGGTACCAGCCCTCGCCGACCGCCGCATCGCGAAGCGCTCGTGCACGATCGTGCCATGCGCGGCCGTCGGCCTCGATCGCCGAGACGAGTCGCTGGAGTCGGTCGACCGACGTCGTCGCAAGGAACCGTTGCCGGTCCGTCGCGGGGAGGCGGGTGGCCTCCGCCCAGACAGACCGACCGACCAGGACACCGCTCGCGCCGGCCTGGCACGCGACTTCGACCTGGCGCTCGAATGTCGCGTCGTCGACGCCGCCGGACAGGAGCACCCAGGGGACCGGCGAAACCTCATCAAGCTCCTTGCATGCCTCTGCCCACCGGGCCGGGTCAGTAACGGATGCGTCGTACGGGAACTCGACCTTGAGGACGTCGCCGCCGATCGCGGTCAGGCGGCGCGCGGTCTCGATGACGACGCGACGCCGGTCCTCGCCCTTCAGGGTCGGCTTCGATACGTCCACGGAGTAGGTGATGGGCTCGAGGAAGAGCGGGATGTCGAAACGACGGCACTCGTCGGCGACATCCGCGACCAAGCGTTCCTGCTCGTCGGCAGTCGACGAGTCTGGGTGGTAGTACACAAGCAGCTTGGCGGCGGAGGCGCCCATCCGCTTCGCTTTCCCAACGCTCCAGCCGTGGAGGACCCGGCTGCGCCGGGCGGTCGGCGAACCGTCGTAACCGGTCGCCTCGATCGCGACGATAAGCCCGACACTACCTGGCAGCGAACCGTCCGCGATCGCCCGTGGAGCGCCGAACTCCGGGTCGAGGAGTACGCCGCTTACGTGCCCGGCCAGCCCGCGAACGACGTCGCGCTTGAGCTCCGCCATCTCGTCGATCGATACCGATGCGGGGTCTTCGGGACGTATCTCGCGACGAAGGTTCTGGCGGTGGTCGAGGGCGAGGACCGTGAACACGCCGCGCGGGGATGCGCATGCGTCGAGACCGCGTTTCAGCCCGGGACGAAACACGGTCGTCACGGCATCCTGGATCTGGGCCACGATGCGACTGTACGCTGCCTATGCGCACGTGGCAACGCGAACCACGCGTTCCTTCGCGGGTTTTGCGCAGATCGCGCAGAATGCCTTGACACTCTGCGCACGAAACGCCACGATCTCCGCGTGCGAGCCGCCGAGCGTGACGACCGCGTTCTGTCCCTGCTTCGAGCGCGTGGGCGAGCGTCGGTCGAGGATCTTGCCAGCGAGACTGGTGTCACGACGTCGACGATCCGGCGCGACCTTCAGCGCCTATCGGACGGCGGACGCGTCGTCCGGACGTACGGCGGCGCGACCATCCCGGGGCCGCGGCTGGCCGACATCATCGACCCCGCGGCCGCGGCGAAGGAGCGGATCGCCGCGCGCGCTGCGGAGCTCGTGGTCGATGGATCCACGATCGTCGTCGCGAGTGGCTCGACCACGCTCGCGTTCGCGCGTCATCTGGTCGACCGCGACGACCTGACCGTCATCACGAACGCGCTCGATGTCGCGTGGACGCTGGTGGACCGTCCCGGCATCGACCTGATCGTTCTCGGCGGTGCCATTCGGCCGGGGATGCACAGCATGCTCGGCCACCTGACCGAGATGACCTCTCGGGAGCTGCGCGCAGACACCCTGTTCGTCGGCATCGGCGCGATCAGCCTCGAGCACGGGCTGATGAACGACTCGGTCCCTGAGATCGTGTCCGATCGAGCGCTGCGCCGTATGGCCAGGCGCTGCGTCGTCCTCGCCGATGCCCGCAAGTTCGACCTCGTGGCGCCCGCGTACGTGTTCGGGCTCGATGAGGTCGACACGATCGTCACGAACGACGCCGCGCGTCCGGAGACGATCGCGGCGCTGCGAGAGCGTGGGGTCGAAGTCATCGTGGCGGGGTCGGAGGCGACCTCGTGAGCAGCCGCATCGCGGCAGAGATCCGCGAAGAGCCTGAGGCGATCCGGGCGACGATCGCGGCCTCGCAGGACCACGCGACGGAGGTGGCGAGGACCCTAATGGCCGGCGGTGTCCGGCGCGTCTTCATCATCGGCAACGGCACGTCGTATCACTCGTCGCTAGCCGCGGCGCTGGTCCATCGCCGCCACGCGCGCGCCGACGGCCCGGTCGTCCTCGCCATGACTGCGGGCGAGTTCCGTCACTACCAGCCGGCCCTGGGGCCGGCCGACGCGGTCGTTGGCGTCAGCGCGTCCGGCGAGTTCCGCGACGTCCTGGCGGTCACGGAATCGCTGCGCGGCCGGATCCCCACGGTGGCGATCGTCCATAACCCGGGCTCGTCACTGACCGGACTCGCCGACCACGTGATCATGTCGGCTGGCGGCCCGAGCTCCGTCCCGGTGATGACGAAGACGTTCGCGTCGACGCTGACGGCGGCGATCCTGCTCGTTGCGGCACTACTCCCCGACGACGAAGCCGAGGCGATCAAGGACGCGCTCGTGAGGGCCGCCGCCGCAGCCGAGATCGCGATCGCCGCTGCGGGATCGAGGGTCGAAGCCCTCGCGTCCGACCTCGGAACCACCGAACACATCTTCGTCGTGGGCAGTGGCGGAGGCCACGTCGCAGCCCTCGAGGGAGCGCTGAAGCTCAAGGAAACCACCCTCGTCCACGCCGAGGGCTCCGAATCGTGGGAGATGGCTTCCGGCGCTGCGACGTTGATCGACGCGACATCGACGGTGATCGCCCTCGCGGCTCCGGGCCGGGGCCGCGAGGCGGTCGTCGACATCGGGAGGCACTGCCTCGAGTGGGGCGCCCGGGTCGTCGAGATCGCGCCGGAGCCGTCGATCTCCGGGGCAGACCACCTCCCCATCGCCGTCACCGCGAACGAGGACCTCGCGAGCCTCGACACGCTGCCGCCGCTCGTGCTCCTCGCCGAAGCCATGGCACGTGCCCGCGGGATCGAGCCGGACGAGCCAGGGTGGACGGAGCGCTACCGGAGCCAGGGCCTGACGCACGTGATAGGCGCCGGAGGGGCACGGTGACGCGGATCGTCCTTGTCGGCGCCGGCAGCGTCGAGTTCACCAGGAACCTGCTCGGAGACATCCTGAGCTACGCGGAGCTCGCCGACGCGAACATCGTCCTGCATGACATCGACGCCGACCGGCTTGCGACCGCCGAGAAGATGGCCCGCTGGACCGCTGGCGCGCTTGGCGCGACGCCACGGATCGAGGCGCACCTCGATCGACGTGCGGCGCTGACGGGCGCCGACTTCGTCATCGACACGATCCAGGTCGGCGGCGCCCGGGCGACGCAGCTCGACTTCGAGATCCCGCGCCGCTACGGCCTCGAGTACACGATCAACGACACGATCAACGTCGGCGGCGTCATGCGCGGCCTGCGCTCGATCCCGGTCATCCTCGGCATCGTCCGGGACATGGAGGAACTCTGTCCTGGGGCGTGGTTCCTCAATTACACGAACCCGATGTCCATGATCATCTGGGCCGTCACGTCCGCGAGTGACGTGAAGACCGTGGGCCTGTGCCATTCGGTCTACTGGACGGTCCATTCGATCGCGGGCTACGTCGGCGTCCCGTTCTCGGAGATCGAGCACACGTCGGCCGGCGTCAACCACCTCGCGTTCCTGCTGCGGCTCGAGCACGACGGCATCGACCTCTACCCGCGTCTCGACTCGGCCGTCCGCGAAGGCCGCATCCCGGACGATGACCTGGTCCGCGCCGAGCTGTACAAGCGACTCGGCTTCTACCCGACGGAGTCGTCGGAGCATCACGCCGAATACAACCCGTGGTTCATCCCCAAGGGCCAGGTCGAGCGTTTTCACATCCCGATCGGCGAGTACCTGGACCGCGTCGCGCGGAATCTCGACGAGTTCGACGAGACGAAGCGGAAGCTGGCAGCCGGGGAGCCGTTCGAGATCGAGCGGAGTGGCGAGTACGCCGCGGTGATCATCCATTCGCTCACCACCGGTGAGCCGGCACGGATCGTCGGGAACGTCCCGAACCGGGGAGTGCTGATCCCGAACCTCGGCGCCGAAGCCTGCGTCGAGGTCCCATGCCTCGTCGATGGCAGCGGGCTCCGGCCGATCGAGACCGGGCCGCTGCCGCCACAGCTCGCCGCGTACATCCATCCCGCCGTTGACGCCCAAGGCCTGACGGTCAAGGCCGTCCTGGAGCAGGACCGAGACGCGATCTATCACGCCGTCATGCAGGACCCGATCGTCCAGGCGCAGCTCACGCTCGACGACACCTGGCGCATGACCGACCAACTCATCGAAGCCGAAGCCGAGTGGCTCCCAGCCTGGCTCGGTGGCGCAACGCCCGCAACAGCGGGCACGTAGGTCAAGGGGCCCAAAAGGAGGAGGACATGATGAGCACGTTGTTGGGATCACCGCGAGCGCGCCTGCCAGGCGTGGCTGTCGCGACGATCGCGCTGATCGTCGCCGCGTGCGGCGGGAGCGCGACATCGTCGCCCGCGGGCTCTGCCACCGCCTCGGCCCCTGCGTCAGCCTCGGCGCCGGCGTCTGCCGGATCGCCTTCAGCAAGTGCCGAGACCGCCTACTCCGGTCCGCCCGCCACCCTCGAGTACTCGATCTGGGGCGATCCGGCCGAGATCAAGAATCAGCAGGCCATCGTCGACGACTTCACCAAGGCCAATCCGACGATCAAGGTCAACGTGACGGTCTCCGACTGGGAGCCGTACTGGGACAAGCTCCAGACCGGTCTCGCGGGCGGCGCCGCGCCGGACGTGTTCGCGATGGACGGTCCCTTGGGGCCGGACTATCAGACACGAGACGCCCTGCTCGACCTCACGCCGTTCATCCAGGGTGAGAACTACGACCTCGGCCAGCTCGATGCCAACGCGGTCAAGGACTTCACGACCGCCGATGGTGCCCAGTTCGGGCTGCCGCGGGACCTCAATGTCATCGCGCTGTACTACAACAAGGCGATGTTCGACGCCGCCGGGATCGCCTATCCCGACGAGACCTGGGATTGGGCCAAACTCGTCGACGTCGGCAAGAAACTGACCAAGGACACGAATGGTGACGGCACGCCCGACCAGTGGGGTGTCTACACCGAGACGACCGACATGGAGAACGCGTGGTCGTCGTTCGTCTGGCAGGCCGGCGGCGACATCCTGTCCGCGGACGGCACGAAGTCGGCGCTCGACACGGACCAGGCGGCGCAGGGCATCCAATTCCTGCAAGACCTGATCTGGAAGGACAAGGTCTCGCCCGACCCGGCGATCTTCGCCGAGACGGGCGATGCCTTCGAGCAGGGCAAGGCGGCGATGGAGATCAACGGGTCGTGGCTTGTCGCGACCCACGAGGCCGCCGGTCTCGACTTCGGGATCGCCCCACTGCCGAAGGGACCCGCCAGCCAGGCAACGTCCGTGAACCCGACCGGCGCGGTCGTCTACAAGGGCACGAAGTCACCTGAAGCCGCGTGGGCCCTCGTGAAGTACCTCGCGAGCCCGGTCGCCCAGGAGAAGATCATGGCCCTCAAGGCGTCGGTGCCGGTCAACAAGCAGATCCTCAGCACCAGCTATGCGAGCGCCTTCGACGGCGCGCAGGTCTTTGCCGATGCCCTTTCGTACGCTCATCTGAAGCCATCGTTCAAGGGCTACAACGACTTCAACACGACGTTGCAGACGGAGCTCGACGAGAACGTCTTCAATGCCCCGACCAAGACCGCGAAGGAGGCGATCGCCGCCGTCAACCCTCAGCTGAACCAGATACTCGCCGAGAACCAATGACGCACCCGTGACCGATACTGCCCGCCGCCCCTCCTTCGGCTCGGGCTGGATCGGCCTGCGCTTCAGTCGCATCCGCGGCGGCAAGCCGCGGGGACCTCGCGCGGGCGAGGAGAAGTGGGGCTGGCTCTTCATCAGCCCGGCGGTCGCCGGGCTGATCCTCTTGTCAGCCGCACCGATCCTCGCCACGTTCGCGATCAGCCTGACCCATTGGGACCTCCTGACCGCGCCAGACCCGGCCGGCCTCGACAACTACGCGAGACTCGTGAACGACCCGCGGTTCCTCACGGCATTCCGCAACACGGCGTTCTACACGATCGTGTCGGTGCCGCTCGGCATGGCGATCTCGCTCGGCCTGGCGCTGGCGCTCAACCAGGCGATCGCCGGGATCTCGTGGATCAGGACGATGTACTTCCTGCCGATCGTGACGTCAACCATCGCGATCGGGCTCGTGTGGTCGTGGATCTATAGCCCGTCGAGCGGCTTGCTCAACCAGTTCCTGGGCGTGTTCGGGCTACCGCCCCAACGCTGGGTCGCCGACCCGTTCTGGGCCATGCCCGCGATCATCGGGATGTCGGTATGGCAGGGCCTGCCGGCGAACACGATCATCTTCCTGGCCGGCCTCCAGGCGATCCCGTCGGGGTACTACGACGCGGCGAGTGTCGATGGTGCCGGCCCGTGGGCGCGGCTCCGATACGTGACGCTGCCGCTCCTGACGCCGAGCATCTTCTTCACCGGACTCCTCAGCCTGATCGGCTCCGTGCAGGTCTTTGACCAAGTCTTCGTGCTGGCCAACCCGGGGAAACCGACGAGCGCGACGATCACGATCGTCTACTTCATCTACGAGGCCGGATTCCGCAACTTCAAGATGGGCTATGCGAGTGCCGCGTCGTGGATCTTGTTCCTGATCGTGGCTGTCCTCACGTTCATCTACTTTCGGTCGCAGAACCGCTGGGTCCATTACCAGTGAAGGCTGAGCGCGCGGAGGGATCGCCGACCTTGCAGGTCGAGAGCACTCTCGGCCGGTCCTCCGCGCGACGGGCTCGGATCATCGCCCGCCGGGTGTCGCTGTACGCGGTCCTCCTCTTCGGCGGGCTGCTGATGATGATCCCCTTCTTCTGGATGTTCCTCACGTCGCTCAAGACCCGGGCGGAGGTCTTCGCGGCCCCGCCGTTGTCGCTGCCCAGCGGTCCCCATTGGGATAACTACGTGCGGATGTGGAACGCGTTCGGCGAGGTGACCTTCGGGAACTTCTTCCTGAACTCGGTCAAGCTCGCATCCCTGAATACGATCGGCCAGGTCATCGCCTGCTCGTTGGCCGCCTACGCGTTCGCCGTCATCCCGTTCCGCGGGCGCGGGATCACCTTCGGCGTGCTCCTCGCGACGCTGATCATCCCGTTCCAGGTCGTCCTCGTCCCGAACTTCATCCTCTGGCGGAACATCCCCCACCCCACGAGTGAAAGCGGAAACTTCATCGGCACGCAGGAGCCACTGTGGGTCGGGGCGTTCCTGGGCGGGGCGTTCGGGATCTTCCTGCTTCGGCAGTTCTTCATGGCGATCCCGGTAGAGCTGGCCGATGCCGCCCGGATCGACGGCGCCAACCCGTGGCAGATCTTTCGCCGCATCTACCTGCCACTCGCACGGCCGGCGATCGCGACCCTCGCGATCTTCGAGTTCATGTGGTCGTGGAACGACCTCATCAACCCGTTGATCTACCTCCGCCACATCGACCAGTACACGACGACCGTCGGACTGGCGTTCTTCGAAGGCCAGTTCGTCGGGAAGTGGCCCGAGATGATGGCCGGCGCGATGGTCAGCCTCCTCCCGATGATCATCCTCTTCGTCATCGCTCAGAAGTATTTCGTGCGCGGTATCGCCCTGACTGGCCTGAAGGGTTGAGCCGCGATCTTCGCCTCGCCGACTACGCCCCGAAGTCGATGCTGCGGCGACCGGTCAACCTGGTCGATCGGCCCGCGTTCCCTGTCGTTGACGCCCACGCCCACCTCGGGGCGACGCCGTTCGGCGGAGGGTGGTTCGAGCGGCCGGTCACTGAGCTTCTCGACGTTCTGGACGCCGTCGGGGTCGAGACGATCGTCGATCTTGACGGCGGCTGGGACGACCACCTTCGAGCCGAGGTCGACCATTTCGCGCCCGCCGGCAAGCGAGTCATCGTCTTTGCCGGGGTCGACTATGACGACTTCGCCCTCGACGACCATTTCGGCGAGCGCGCCGCGAGGCGACTCCGCGACGCTTCGGCCGCCGGCGCACGCGGGCTGAAGGTCTGGAAGCTACTGGGGTTGCGGGCGCGCGACTCGCGCGGCCGGCTCGTCGCGGTCGACGATCCCCGCCTCGACCCGCTCTGGTCGACCGCCGGCGAACTCGGGCTGCCCATCCTGATCCATGTCGGCGACCCCATCGCCTTCTTCCTCCCCCTCGACGGTCACAACGAGCGGTACGAAGAGCTCGCGGAACACCCCGACTGGCACTTCTGGCCGACGCGACGGCCCGACGCGGGCGTCGACGATGCCGGTTTCCCGCCGTTCGACGAGATCATGGCGGCCTTGCGACGGCTCGTCGAACGGCATCCGGCGACGACCTTCATCGGCGCCCATGTGGGCTGCGCCGCCGAGGACCTCGACTGGGTTTCGGCGATGCTCGACGCTTGCCCGAATTACGCGGTCGACGTCGCGGCCCGCCTCGGGGAACTCGGACGCCAGCCGTACACGGCGCGGGAGTTCTTCATCCGCCACCAGGACCGGATCGTGTTCGGCACGGACGGCGACCCCGACCCAGGGGAATACCGGCGCTGGTATCGCTTCCTCGAGACACGCGATGAATCCTTCGACTATGGGGGCGACGAGGTACCGGCCCAGGGTCGCTGGCAGATCCATGGCATCGAGCTGCCACCCGAGGTGTTGCGCAAGGTCTACGGCGCGAACGCTCGTCGGTTGATCGGGCTGCCCGAAGGCCCGTGAAGGGGCCTGGCGTCGCCGTCCGACGATCAGCGGTGTGCGGGCCGAGGCATCGGGCGATCCGCTAAGCGTCGGCACCGCTCGCGGCGAGGGCCTTGCCTGCGACCCGTAGATCGGCCACGAGGCCGTCGAACATCTCGTCGCGGTCGTCGCGGGCGCGCAGCACCGCCGAGGGGTGGATCGTGACCAGGGCGGTCGGCGCGAGCGGTGACTCGATCGGCCGTCCGTGATCGCGCGTCACCGACAAGCCCTTGCCGAAGAGCGCATCGGCAGCGGTCGCTCCCATCGCGACAAGGACCTGCGGATGCACGAGTTCGAGCTCCCGCTCGATCCAGACGTGACACGCCGTCACGTTCGCGCGGGTCGGCTTCTCGTGGAGACGCCGCTTGCCGTTGGGGCTCGGTCGCCAGCGGAAATGCTTCACGACGTTGGTCACGAATGCAGCCTCGCGGTCGATCGACGCGAGCTCAAGAGCTTCGGCCAGGATCCGTCCCGCCGGGCCGACGAAGGGATGCCCCTCGACGTCCTCCTTGTCGCCCGGCTGCTCGCCGACGAGCATCAGCGGCGCTGGCACGGGACCCTCGCCGAAGACGGTCTGGGTAGCTCGCTCCCATAGCTCGCAGCGTCGGCAGCCAGCGGCCTCTTCGCGCGTCCGGATGAATTCGCGCTCCGCCCGATCCGCTGATCGGGCGTTTCGTGCCGCCACGTCGATCACGGCTCGGGCCACGGGAAGTGGCCGTCCCGGTAGACGTACCAGGTCGGCGACCGAAGGCCATCGAGAACACTCGGTCGAACGATCACTCTCGGGTAGCTAGCCCGGAGCGCGCCCTCGAAGTCGGCTGGGTCGTCGACCTCAGGCATCTTGGCCATGACCGCGTCGACGCGCTCCGCGAAGCGGATATCGCGCGTCGGCAGGCAAATCAGGCGAACATGTGATGACACGTCCGCCTGAACGGTAGAGACCGGGCTGCGTCAGGAAGCCCGCATCGACGGCCGTGCGTGGTTACACGCCGCTTGCGGCCGCATATCAGCGACGTTGGCGTCGGGGCATCACCAGGCGCTGGACGACGGCGGTACCGGGGCTTGACAGACGCGCTCGACGACTTCGCTCAGGGAAGCGATGGCAACGCCCACGACGCTGTCTGCCGCCCCGTAGTAGACCAGGAGTCGATCCGTCTGATCGTCTGTCGTCCAGCCATTCGGAAAGACCACGCGCCCGACGTCGCCAGTGACCTCGTAGGGCGCCACCGGACCAAGCACCCATTCGTCCGTCCGATGCAGGACCCGCCTCGGATCCTCAAGGTCCAGCATCGCAAGTCCCACCCGGTAGATGGGTCCGTCGGCGGTCGAGTGGACGCCGTGGTACATGACCAGCCAACCCTCCTTCGTCTCCAGCGGTGGCGGGCCAAGACCGATCTTCCCTGCGTCCCACCATGCACCATCACGCGCTTCGAGCAGGAGCGCGTGGTCGCCCCAGTGGCGTAGATCCGGGGAGAACGACAACCACATATGCGCACCGCCACGCAGTGGCGACGGCCTGTGGATCATCGCCCACCGACCGCCGAAGCGACGCGGGAACAATGCGGCGTCCTTATCCTCGGGCGGCATAGCTGGCCCGAGCCGACGGACATCCGTGAAATCCTTGCTCATCGCCAGCGACACGAGAGGACCGCGCCGGCTGTACGCGGTATAGGCGATGGACCATTCCTCGCGCTCGGGGAGCCAGGTGAGCCGAGGGTCCTCGCACCCCCAGATCTCTTCGGGGTAGCGGTCCACGTCGGATCTGAGTAGAGGTTCCGGATCGAATCGCCAGTCTGTGACGCCGTCACGGCTCCGCGCGACGTGGAGTTGCGAGATGCCACGAAGATCCTCGACGCGCGCCAACAGGATCGTCTCGTCCTGAACCCGTGCCGCACCAGGATTGAAGACGGCATTCACCGGGTACGGAACCAGCCCGGGATCGAGGATCGGATTCGTCGGGACCCGCTGGAACAGGTCGCTTCCCTGCAGCCTCGTCACCCGACTGACATCGGCGCAAGCGTCGAACCGCTGGCGGCCGCCAAAGGTTCACGAGCGCGCATCGCCCGGATGTGCTCTAGCGCGATGAGCCACATCAGGGTCGACTCCGCTCCCTGGTTCCCGTTGACGCCATGGCGTGTGAGGCCGTCGTAGCTCGCGCCGCGACTCGGCACCGCGA
>JBKPMM010000033.1:0-5076 GCA_046732155.1 Chloroflexota bacterium
GCACCAGCGCGGCTGAGGTCGCCAGCCTGTTCCTGTGGGTCTACGGCTGGGTGGCAGTCGCCGCGATCTCCGCGCTCGTCGGCCCGATCTGGCATTTCCTGGACCCGTTCTCGACGCTGTTCGACATCGGCGCATGGGTAATCCGCCGGATCGGCGTCACTCCGTGGGACGTAGCGACCTACCCGGAGCGGCTCGGAAGATGGCCGGCCGTGGTCGGCTTCCTCGTCGTCGTGTGGATCGAGCTCGTGCTCAAGGCGGGCCCGAACGTCCTCTTCATCGTGGTGGTCGGCTACACCGCGCTGACGCTCGCGATGATGGCCCAATTCGGCCGCGATACCTGGCGCTCGAACGCCGAGGTGTTCACGGTCTGGTACGGGCTCCTTGGCCGGATCGCGCCGTACGCGCTGACCGACGAGGAGGGTCGCGTCCGGCGCCGCCCGTTCTTCAGCGGGCTGCTGGAGCCAGGTTGGCTACTCGAGGACGTCGTGATGGCCGCGCTGGGTGTCGGGTCGATCCTGTTCGACGGGCTTTCGCAGACCCAGATCTTCTTCACGACGTTCGGTCTACCGGGTCTCCCTGAGGAGACCGTCATCATGGGCCTCTTCCTGGGGATCATCGTCGCGGCGGCACTCGTCGTCACGCGGTACGTCGGGATCGCCGCCACCGCGGCCGGTCTCGTTCCGATCGCACTTGGCTACCTGATCGCGCATTACTTCACGTACGTCGCGATCGACGGCCAGCGGATCATCATCGCCATCTCCGACCCGCTCCAGAACGGCTCCGACCTGTTCGGGACGGCGTTCTTCGAGCCGTCCGGTGCATGGCTACCGCCCGGGCTCGTCTGGACGATCCAGCTCGCGGCCGTCGTCGGGGGCCACATGCTGGGTGCGTGGGCCGGCCATGTGGTCGCGGCCCTCGACGCCCCACCGGAGCTTGCGGGCAGGCCCTTGACCGTGCGCCAGATCCCGCTGGCGGTGGTGATGGTCGCGCTGACGACGCTCACGCTCTGGTCGCTCGGCCAATCCCTCGTCGTGACGCCGCCGGCCAACGCGGCGGCGCCGGGCGCCCCGGTCGGTCAGGCGGTCGCCACCAACCTCGGCTGACCCGGCTCGGGGACCCATTCGCCGAGCGGCCGGACCGTCGGGACCTGTAAGGCGACCGCAGGATCGAGCGCTTCCGCCGCGGCCACCGCGGTCTCGATCGCGGTCAGACACAGGATCCCCTCGGCGGTCGCCGCATGCCGGATCTCGGCAGCATCCCGGACCGCGCCGGAGCGCGGCGTGGGCGTGTTGACGACGAGCCGCACGTCACCGGTGGCGATCAGCTCCAGGATGGCGACGTCTCCGCTGTCGGTCGCGGGCTCCTCGCCCAGCTTCGCGACCGGTAGCGCGTCGTATCCCGCCGTCGCCAGCGCCGCGCGCGTCCCAGGCGTCGCCGCAAGCCGGTACCCGGCGCCCGCCAACCCCGCCGCCAGTCTCGCGAGCATCGGCTTGTCGCGGTCGGCGATCGACAGCAGCGCAAGCGCGCCTTCGGCGCCGGGCTGCGGCGGGATGAGCGCGGCGCCTCGCATGGCCTTCGCCAGCGCGACTCGAGCGTCCTCGTGGATCCCGATCACCTCGCCGGTCGACTGCATCCCCGGTCCGACCGACGGGTCGACGCCCCGCAGCTTCGCGGTCGAGAAGGCGGGTGCCTTGACGGCGACGAACGGGGGGGCCGGCAACAACCCGCCGCTCCAGCCGAGCTGATCGAGCGTCGCGCCGAGGGAGATCCGGACCGCGAGCTCGACCATCGGCACACCCGTGACCTTCGACAGGAATGGGACCGTCCGCGACGCGCGCGGGTTGACCTCGATCAGGTAGACGCCGTCGTCGCGGACGATGAACTGCGCGTTGACGACCCCCTTCGCGCCGAGCGCGCGCACGATCCGTTCCATCGTCGCCACGATCAGGTCCTGGTCGCCCTCGCTGACGGTTTGCGGCGGGAACACGCCGACGCTGTCGCCGGAGTGGACGCCGGCACGCTCTACGTGCTCCAGCAGGCCCGGGATCAGCACATGCTCGCCGTCGCTGACGGCGTCGACATCGACCTCGATGCCCTCGAGGTAGCGATCGATGCGAACGGGCCGATCCGGGTCGACGATCGTGGCCAGCCCTAGCTGGCGCTCGAGGTCCTGTGGCGAGTAACAGAAGTCGATCGCGAGACCGCCGATCACGAACGACGGGCGGACGATGACCGGGTAGCCGATCCGCTCCGCGAGCGTGAGCGCCTCGTCGACGCTGTGCGCCATGCCGCCGTCGGGTTGCGGGATGCCAAGCCTGTCGAGCAACGCCGCGAACCTGACGCGCTCCTCGGCCTGGTCGATCGCCTCGAGGTCCGAGCCGAGCAGTGGGACCCCGCCCGCGGCCAGCGGCGCCGCGAGGTTCAGGGGCGTCTGACCGCCGAATGCCACCACCGCCGGGAGCCCACCCTCGGCGTCGATGACGCTCCGCACGCTCTCGGGGTCGAGCGGCTCGAAGTAGAGGCGCGACGACGCGTCGAAGTCGGTCGAGACGGTCTCCGGGTTCGAGTTGATCATCACTGCCTGCCAGCCGTTCGCGCGGAGTGTGTCAGCTGCCTGGACGGCGCAGTAGTCGAACTCGATCCCCTGCCCGATCCGCACCGGGCCGCTGCCGATGACGAGCGCGGCAGGCCGGTCGACCGGCGGCGCCTCAGCGGCCGAGCCCGACGCCGCGTAGGTGGAGTAGAAGTACGGCGTCTCCGCGACGAACTCAGCCGCGCATGTGTCGACCATCGCGTAGCCCGGGACGATGCCGTTCGCGAGGCGCGCCGCTCGGAGCGCGTCCGCCGTCGTCCCGGCGCGCTCGGCAAGCTCGCGATCGCCGAACCCCGCGCGCTTCGCGGTGGCTAGCAGCTGCGCCGCCTCGGCATCGGCCGGGTCCGCCAGTCGTGTACCGATCGTGGTCACCTCGCGTTCCAGAGCGACGTTCCGCCCCATCTCGGCGAGGAACCACGCCGAGATCCCGGTCGCCTCGCCGATGACGGCCTCCGGCACACCGCGCCGCAGGAGGCCGAGTAGCCGCCAGAGACGCGAATCCGACGGTTCGAGGAAGCGGCGCAGCACGATGGGCGCCGCGCTGCGCTGCGCGAACCGCGTGCTCTCGCACGCCTCCCCGGCATCGTCGATCCAGCGGATCGGCTCGTCGTCCTCGGGGTCGCCGGCATAGACGCCGGCGAGGTAGTCGAACAGCCCGGTCCACGACGGGTCCTCGGCGAGCGGCCCGGCACCGGCCTGCTCCAACCCGCGGAGCGCCTTGTTCAGCGCCGAGCCGAACGTGCGATCGATCGCCATCACCTCGCCGGTCGCCTTCATCTGCGAGCCGAGCGTCCGATCGGCGGTCGGGAACTTGTCGAACGGGAAGCGCGGCAGCTTGACGACCACGTAGTCGAGCGCTGGCTCGAACGCCGCCACGGTCGTGCCGGTCACGACATTCGGGATCTCGGCGAGCCGTCGGCCCGTGGCGATCTGCGCAGCGACCCGGGCGATCGGATAGCCGGTCGCCTTCGACGCAAGCGCGGACGAGCGCGACACGCGCGGGTTCACCTCGATCACGGCGTACTCCGTCGAGTCGGGCGAGAGCGCGAACTGGACGTTGCAACCACCCTCGACGCCGAGCGCGCGGATGATCGCGAGCGCGGCACTCCTGAGCCGCTGGTGGACGGCGTCGGTGAGCGTCTGGACCGGCGCGACGACGATCGAGTCACCCGTGTGGACGCCGAGCGGATCGACGTTCTCCATCGAGCACACCGCGATGCACGTGTCGTCCGCGTCGCGCATCACCTCGTACTCGATCTCCTGCCAGCCGACCAGGCAGCGCTCGACCATGACCTGGCGGATCGGGCTGGCGCGGAGACCCGCGCGGATGCGCTCGCGGTACTGCTCCTCCGTCGTGACGATGCCGCCGCCGGTGCCACCGAGCGTGAACGCGGGCCGGACGATGGCCGGCAGACCGATCTCGGTCAGCGCGGTCTCGACGTCCTCGCTCGATTCGACGATCCACGACGGCGCGTACGGCTGCCCGATGCGGTCGAGCAGGTCGCGGAACGCCTCGCGGTCCTCTGCCATCCGGATCGCCTCGAGCGGTGTGCCAAGGAGGCGCACGTCATATCGCTCGAAGACGCCGCGTTCGGCGAGGGCCGTGGCGAGGTTGAGGGCCGTTTGACCGCCGAGGCCGGCGAGGATGCCGTCCGGGCGTTCGCGGGCGATAACCGCCTCGACCGCCTCGACCGTCAGCGGCTCGAGGTAGACGACGTCGGCGACCTGCGGGTCGGTCATGATCGTCGCGGGGTTCGAGTTGACGAGGATCGTCCGGACGCCCTCTCCCCGGAGAGCACGACAGGCCTGCGTGCCCGCATAGTCGAACTCCGCAGCCTGCCCGATGACGACGGGCCCGCTGCCCAGGATCAGGACCGTGTCCGGGCGCGTCGCGGTCATGCCTTCCCGCCGACCGCGGCCACGAACCGGTCGAACACGGCGAGTGCATCCAGTGGTCCGGGCGCGCCCTCTGGGTGGTACTGGACGGTCTCGATCGGCTTCTCGGCGTGACGAAGACCCTCGACCGAGCGGTCGTTGAGGTTCACCTGGCTGACGTGGAATCCCGACCCGACCGGCAGCGAGTCGCCGACGACCTGGACCTCGTGGTTCTGCGCAGTGACCTGGACGAGCCCCGAGTCGATGTCCTGAACGGGGTGGTTGGCCCCGTGGTGGCCGAACTTGAGCCGGCTCGTTTCGGCGCCCGCCGCCCGCCCGACGATCTGATGCCCGAGGCAGATGCCGAGAAGCGGCCGACCGTCATCGATGACCGCTCGCGCCAGCGCGACCTGTGCGGCGAGCCGTGCTGGATCACCCGGCCCCGGCGACAGGATCACGCCGTCGATGTCGGACGACAGGACGTCCGACGGTCCCGCGGTGTGCGGCAGGACGCGGACGCGGGCGCCGCGATGCCGCATCGCCCGCACGATGTTCGACTTGAGACCGAGATCGACGATACCGATGAGGGGGCCGCCTTCGTCCACGTC
>JBKPMM010000034.1:0-14623 GCA_046732155.1 Chloroflexota bacterium
CTTGCCCTGTTCGGCGACATGCTGGAGCGCACGCCCGGCGAGCGAGCGTTGCCGCCCGTGTCGATCGCTGCGCGCGACCAGCTCCGGGCGTACATCCTCGACGTCGCCCGCGAACGCCGGGCGCATCCGAGCGACGACCTCATGACCCATCTGGTCCGTGCCGAGGCGGCCGGGGAGCTGAGCCGTGACGAGCTGATCGGCAGCTCGCTGCTGCTCTTCGTCGCCGGGATCACGACGACATCGGGGTTGATCTCGAACTCGCTGTTCCATCTCGTCCGTTTCCACGATGCCCGCGACACGATGCGGCACGATCCGGCGACGATCCCCGCCGCAGTCGAGGAACTGCTGCGCTACGAGGCCCCCATCCAGGCGCTCGGCCGCACGACGACCCGACCGGTCGAGCTGCATGGGACGACGATCCCCGCCGGCGCGAGCGTCGCGCTCATCTGGGCGTCGGCCGACCGCGACGAGCGCCATTGGCCAGACCCCGACACACTCGATATCGGGCGGAGCCCACGCCATGTCGCCTTCGGCGACGGGATCCATCACTGTCTCGGCGCGCCGCTCGCTCGCCTCGAGGCCAAGATCGTCTTCGAGGAGCTCCTGCCGCGCATCCCGACGTGGGCGGTCGACGGTCCGATCGTGCGTCTGCCGACACCGACGGACCGCGGGCTCGAGAGTCTGCCCGTCGTCTTCTGACGCTCGGACGAAGGTCACAACGCCGAACGCCAGACCCCGAGACGTTCCCGCCCGCCGGCCGTACGGCTTCGTTACCTCGGGCTCTGTCGGGCGACGGGTGGCCCGGAGAAGACTGGTGATCGCGGCGCCGCCCTCTTGCGCGCGCGTGCTCGAGAGCTTGGCCGGGCCGGGAAAGCGAGTCTACCGATGCGTCGACGATCGTTGGTCCATGTCGGGTCATTCTGCATCTTGGCGTTCGCACTCCTCGCGGCGTTCGCGATGTCTGGATCGGCTGCGTTGGCGAAACAGCCCGCGGGCAACAACGGGACCGTCAAGGTCCACGACGGTGCGACCGATACCGAGCCCATCGTCAGTAACGAGCCGCACGTCACGACGTTCCACCTCCACTTCTTGTTCGCTGACCCGACGCAGTCCGGCGACTGGGAGATTCGCGCATGGGCGCCCGGTGACAAAGGCGCAGTCGTGCTGAGTGGGCACTATGACACCGCTCCGGATGGCACGGACCGTCAGCCCGCCGACGGCGCCTACAGCTTGCCGAGCGGTCATTACAAGCTGTTCTGGGAGGGACGGAACGACCACAACCTCAAGCACAAGACCTTCTGGGTAGAAGCTGCCGTAGCTCCGACCGCCACGGTCCAGCCGACGGGCACGGTCGCCTCGACCCAGACGTCCAAGCCCACCGGCGGCGTCGAGGCCGAGACCGGGGCAGCGACCCTGCCGCCCACTGACACATCGGCAGCAGCGGACGCCCAGGTCGGGGGCAGCCTCGCCGCAGTCCTGACCATCCTCGTCGTGGTCGGTGGCGTCGCCCTACTCGCCACGCGACAAGTGGGGACAACGCGCCGCTAGCAGAGCGCGTCACGCGCGAGCCAGCAGGTCCGTCGTAGGACCAGACGCCGGATGGTCATGGCAGGCTGATCGACCATCCGGCGTCCCCACGTCCAGCCGTGCGCGGGCAGTGGCCGCTCGCTCGGGTAGACTCGGCCGGACCCGACACCAGTCAGGGGGACCTCGCCCGTCGTGCACGCAACCCGGATCCGGACGGCTCCAGCGTCCGGACCCATCGACCGCCGCCGGCTCTTCGCTGCCGGTCTGTCGGCCCTCCTCCCCGGTCTCGGTCAGGCCTTCAATGGCAGACGACGACTGACCCTCCTCTTCCTGATCCCGTCCCTGATCATCGGCGCGGTGGTGGTCACGGTGTGGGCGACCCAGACACCGACGCGCATCGCCGCCTGGGCGGTCGCGCCCGTGGTGCTGGGCGGACTGCTCTCGCTGAACGCCCTGATCCTCGGCTGGCGGCTCCTCGCCGTCGGTCAGGCGTTCCTCGACACCCGTCGCCAGGGTCCGACCGGCCGACTCGGCGTCATCGGCATCGTCATCATCGCGGCGCTGGTGGTGCTGCCGCACCTGGCCGTGTACCGGTACGGAACCGCGTTCGGTGAGGCCTTCGCACAGATCTTCCAGACCCCCAGCCTGGCCGCTGACGGCGAGGAACCGCACGCCGGACCCGGTCCGAACGAACGCCTCAACGTGCTCGTCGTCGGCGTCGACGCAGCACCGGGGCGCACGTCTGTCCTGACCGACACGATGATGGTCGTCTCGTTCGACCCGGTCGGGAAGACGGCCTCGCTCGTGTCCCTGCCTCGCGACCTCATCAACGTGCCGCTCGGTGACGGGAACGAATACGGCCCGAAGCTCAACTCCCTCATGTCGTACGCGGACCGTCACCCCAAGACGTTCCCGAAGGGCGGGCTAACGACGCTCCAGAACGCCGTCGGTGCGTTGCTCGGGATCCCCATCCACTATCACGCGACGATGCAGTTCGAGGGCTTCATCCACATGGTCGACGCGGTCGGCGGCGTGGACATCCATGTCCAGAAAGGGATCGACGACCCCGGCTACGACGGCTTCGGCGAGGGAAAGCGAGGCTGGTCGATCACCGCCGGCCAGCATCACCTCGATGGCGCCAACGCCCTCGCCTACGCGCGGAGCCGGAAGTCGGCCGGCGAGAGCGACTTCACCCGAGCCGGTCGTCAGCAGGAGATCATCGTCGCGCTGAAGAACGCGGCCACGGATGGCGGCAGCGTGTTCTGGGAGCTGCCCGGTCTCATCGCTGCTGTCGGCGATTCGATCCGGACCGACCTGCCGATCGACCGCCTTCCGCAGCTCGCGGCAGCGATCGACGAGATGGGCAAGGGCGGCATCACGCGGGCCGTGATCCGCCACCCGCTGGTGCGCTCCGTCGACACGCGCTACGGCTCGTCCCTGCAGCCGGACGTCCCCGCGATCCGCGCCGTCGCTGCCGGGCTCTTCCCACCGCCCGGCGGGACGCCGGAGCCCTGGCCGAGCCCGAAGCCTTCGCCGTAGGTCGCCGGAGGTGCGCCCGGTTCGGAACCTGCTCGTGGCTGGGCTCGCGCTCTTGCAGATCGCCTGTTCGCCGGCCGCGGTCGTCTCGCCGGACCCCGTCGTGACACCCACGCTCGCCACTCCGACCCCCGTTGCCGACCTTCCGTCGGCGCTCCGAGAGATCCTTCGGGCACCCGGTCCGTACACGCTACGGATGGAACGGATCCAGACCTCGGAGACGACGACGTCGCGGATCGACGGGACGATGCGAGTGGAACCCCGAGCGTGGGCGGCCGAAGGGACACGGACCGACCGTGGCGCCGGTAGCGGGATGGTCTCGACGGCCGACTACGAGATGGTCTGGATCGGCGATTCCGGATACACGCGTACTGACGGGCCGTGGATCCCGTTCACCGGGCTGTTCGACCACCCGCTGCGGCTGACCGCCGACGCGGATGCCGGCACGTTCGTCGACCTCGGCGAGGCGACCGTCGGCCAGCGGGTCGTCCGCCAGCTCGGATACGCCGATCCCTCGGTCATCGACCCGATCTACCTATTGGCGATCGGCAACGAGCTCGATGACGTCGACGTCAACGTGACCTACGCGCTGACACCCGACGGCCGCCTCGTCCAGGTCCATTCGAAGCTGAGCGGGAAGCGCCGCGGCGAGTTCGGTGGTGGCCGAATCGCCCACGAGGCGACGTACACGGTGATCCCCGGCCTCCCCGACCCGATCGAGCCGCCCGATACCGACTGGACCCTGTTCCGCTCGTCTACCCTGCCCATCAGCCTCGCGCTCCCGCCCGACTGGAAGAGCACGATCTCAGAGACCCGATCGGAGACGTTCGAAGGTCCCGAGGGGACGGCACGAGTCGCGGTCCGTGAATCCCCTGCCACGAGCACGCCCGAGGAGCTGGTCGCCGCCGTACAGGCCGACTATGCGCGACAGGGCGGACCCAAGATCGGTGACGTCGTCCCGACCTACCTCGGTTCGGAGACCGCCATCGCCGTGACCTACGGCGACATCGACCTCCGTGACGGCCCACAGACGGTCGTCCATCTCGTCAGCATCCACAAGGGCGTCGCGTACGACGTCGTATGGACGTTGGCTAGCGGAAGCGTCCAGGACCGATTCGACCTCGTGGGCCACGTCGCGACGTCCTGGGCCTGGACCGACGACGCGACCCCTAGGAGTCGACCTCCCAGCGACCGGGCGGCGGCTGCCACCGCGTGAACGCCTCGAGCAGCTCGTCGAGTGACTCGCCCCTGATCACCAGGCGTCGATGAGCGGGCGCGACGAAACCCTCCGCGACGGCCATGTCCAGCCATGCGAGCAGTAGCGTCCAGTAGTCGCCGACCTCGAAAAGGCCGATCGGTTTGCTGTGGAGCTCGAGCTGGGCCCACGACACGACCTCTGACAGCTCCTCGAGCGTGCCGAGACCACCGGGCAGGGCGATGAATGCATCAGCCAGGTCGGCCATCTCGGCCTTGCGCTCGTGCAGCGTGTCGACGACCCGCAGCTCCGTCAGCCCCGGATGAGCGAGCTCGCGATCGACCAGGCCCTGCGGGATCACGCCGATCACCTCGCCGCCCGCGGCCAGCGCCGCGTCGGCAAGGGCCCCCATCAGCCCGACACGACCGCCGCCGTACACGACGCCGATGCCGCGCTCCGCCAGGCCCTCGCCGACGGCGCGGGCCGCGTCGACGTAGTGGGCCTCGTTACCGGGACTCGCCCCGCAGAAGACGCAGATGCGCATAGCTCAGAACCCGCGCTCGACCAGGTGGGGTGTCATCGCATGCGCCGCCCTTGCCCGATGCGACACCCGGTTCTTGTCGTCGGCCGACCACTGTCCGAACGTCCGTCCGCCGGGTGGCTCGCCTTCGGGCTCGAAGATCGGGTCGTAGCCGAAGCCGCCCGTGCCACGCGGGCCCGTGGCGATGCGCCCGAAGCACTCGCCGCGCACGGTGATCAGCGGGGCGTCGGGCATCGCCAGGACGAGCGCGCAGACGTAGTGCGCGCCGCGCCGGTCGGGCGGCAGACCCTCGAGGGCCGCGAGGAGCTTCTGGTTGTTCTGATCATCGGTCGCGTCCTCGCCGGCATACCGCCGTGTCCGGACGCCGGGCGCACCATCGAGCGCGTCGACCTCAAGCCCGGAATCGTCGGCGAGCGTCGGGAGACCGCTCGCCGCGAGCCCTGCGCGGGCCTTGATCGCGGCATTCCCCTCGAACGTCTCCGCGTCCTCGACCGGCTCGTCGGGGACCCCGACGTCATCGAGACTGACCAGCTCCGCGTTCGGGAGGGCGAGGAGCTGTCGCAGCTCCCGCAGCTTGTGCTCGCTGTGGGTCGCGACCAGCAGTCGCGGGCGGCTTCCGCCGGTCGTCGTCAACGGCGGACCGTGGCAAGCACCTCGGCCTGGGCCGCGAAGAGCTTCGCGAGGCCCTCGTCGGCGAGATCGAGCATCGCGAGCGCGGACGCCCGGTCGAACGGACGTCCCTCGGCGGTGCCCTGGAGCTCGACGTACGTGCCGGCGTCGGTGCCGACGACGTTCATATCGACCTCGGCGCGCGAGTCCTCGCTGTAGTCGAGGTCGAGATAGCCGACACCCTCGACGATGCCGACCGACACGGCTGCGACGCGCGATGTCAGCAGGCGCTCCATCCCGTAGGTGATCAGCGCCGCGCCGAGCGCGACGTAACCACCGGTGATCGACGCCGTGCGGGTCCCGCCGTCAGCCTGCAGCACGTCGCAGTCGACGGTCACCGTACGCTCACCGAGCCGCGACAGGTCGACCACCCCACGCAGCGACCGGCCGATGAGCCTTTGGATCTCGTGCGTCCGCCCGCCGATCCGGCCCTTGGCCGACTCGCGATCACTTCGCTCCGCGGTGGCACGCGGCAGCATCGAGTACTCGGCGGTGACCCAGCCCGTCCCCTTCCCGCGAAGGTGCGGCGGAACGCGGTCGGCGATCGTCGCGGCACATAGGACCTGCGTGTCGCCGAACTTGACGAGGCAGGAACCCTCGGCCCATTTCTGCACGCCAAGCTGGAAGCTGAGGGGCCGTAGGTCGCGCGGCCCACGTCCGTCCGCTCGCACCGTGACGCGATTGCCGATCGTCATGTCGTGATCCTCTCCTCCGCCTTGGCGGCATCCCATAGCTCGTCGAGCGCTTCGAAATCCAGGTCCCGCAAAGCGACGCCGCGCTCTGCGACCATCCCCTCGACCCGGCCGAAGCGGCGCTTGAACTTCGCATTGGCCGACCGCATCGCGGCCTCGGCGTCGACCCCGCGCTTTCGCGCGACATTGACGAGGACGAACAGCAGGTCGCCCAGCTCTTCGGCCCAGGCACCCTCCGGCGCTCCGTCCTCTGCCGCCTCGCGCAGCTCCTCGGTCTCCTCGATCACCTTGTCGAGCACCCCCTGGATGCTCGGCCAGTCGTAGCCGATGTTCGCGGCGCGCTCCTGCATCTCCTGGCTGGCTGCGAGTCCCGGCAACGACCGCGAGATGCCATCGAGCGCGCCCTTCGGGGCACCGTCGTCGACATCCGCCTCTGCTCGTTCCGCCGCCTTGATCTGCTCCCACTGGCGGTTGACGTCGGACGCGGTGCGCGCCTCCGCCTCGCCGAACACGTGCGGATGGCGGCGGACGATCTTCGACGCGATCGCCTCCTGGACGTCGGTCAGGTCGAAGACGTTCTCCTCGGCAGCGAGCTGGGCATGCAGGACGATCTGGAGCCACAGGTCGCCGAGCTCGCCCGCGAGCTCCGGTGTCGCGCCGGCCTCGAGCGCGTCGTACACCTCGTACGCCTCCTCGAGAAGGTGGTTGCGCAGCGATTCGTGGGTCTGCTCGCGATCCCAGGGACAGCCGTCCGGGGCCCTGAGGCGGTCACTGATCGCGGGCATCGCCCAGGGCCCGGCCACGGCCGCCTCCGGTTCCAGCGGGGCGACGTAGAACGGCGCGGCGAGGTCGTCGGCCTGAAGCTCGCCGATCGTCGTCGCCGGATGCGTTCCGAATCGGCCGACGGGATGATCCGCGGGATAGGCACGGCCGAGGACGTCGAGCGGGTCGCGGCCACGTGGACCGTGCCGCCCGGGCAAGGGACGTACCTCCGTCGCTTCGCCTGCATCGGCGCCGGCGGGTCCTCCAGCGAGCAGCATCGCTAACGGCACGACCAGGACCGGGCGCGACGGCTCGAGCGGGGTCCCGATCAGCCGTTCGCTGGCGATGATCTGCAGGCCGCCGGCCGGATCCAGGCCGAACCGCAGGCGCGCTTCCGTGACGAGGGCGTCCAGCACCCCGCGACCTAGCCGGCTGTCCCGGCGACGATCGACTCGTCGCGCTCGACCGCGGCGGCGTCCTTCTTCGGCTGGTACCAGTCCGAGAAGAGCCGCGTCCGGATCGCGTCGAGCTGGCGGCCCTCCGGCGTCCGCTCCTGCTCGTTCTTCACGAGGAACAGGTATTGCCCATCGTCGGGGATCGTCACGACCGCCGACGTCTTACCGACGGGGGCCGCGAAGATCGCGTCGGTCATCTCCTTCTGGAGCTGCCCCTTGGCGATCCAGCCGAGATCGCCGCCGTGGCCAGCCTCGGCCCCCTCGGAGACGTCCTTGGCGACGTCCGCGAAGTTCGCCTGGCCCGAATCGATCTTCGTCTTGAGCGCAGCGAGATCGGGGGCGTGGTTGAGCACCTGGACGATGTGGTAGCCGAACTCTGTCTTGATCGGCGGCAGCAGCTGGCCGTCGGTGGGCTTCGCGTCGAGGATGGGCTTCGAGAACGACTCGACGTAGCTGCTGTCGCTGCTGACGTAGGCGTCGAGGACGCCGCCGCTGCCCTCGGGTCCGCGGGCACTCTCCTCGTCGCTCTCCGAGCGGGCCAGCGCGTCGAACTGGCTGATGTCGTTCTTGAGGCGGACATACGCCGCGTCGGCGTCCAGCTTGGCCTGGCCCCACGACGGGTCGTCAGCGGGGATGTCGCCGTTGCTCGCTGCGGCGGGGTCGTCCTTCGGAGAGAACAGGATGTGGCGGACCTTGACCGCATCATCGGGAAGATCGAGCGTCGACTGGCTCAGGTAGATCTCGGCGGTCTCGCGCTGGGGCGCGGGCTTGCTGGCGTCGGCGACGAGCTTGTCCTCGAGCTTGGTCCGGACGACATCACCGCGGACGACCGCTCGGTACTTGGCGAGGTCGATGCCGTCGTTGACGAGCGTGTCCTGATAGCTCCCGTCGACGGACTCTGGCACGACCTCGGAGACACGACCGACGCGGAAGATGCCGTCCTTGCCCTCGACCACGTCGGTCGGCGTATTGACCGCGGCCCCGAACAACGCCGCGACGAATGCCTCGTCGGTCTGCGTGTCGTCCTTGGTGACCCAGCCAAGGTCGCCGGCTTGGGCAGCGGTGGCGCTATCGGTCGACACGGTGCGCGCGACGTCGTCCCACGACTTGCCGCCCTTGATATCGGCGAGCGCCTTGTCGATCGTCGCCCGAGCGGCGGCCTTCTGCTCCGCCGTCGGCTCGGTCGCGCCGGCATCCGTCGCCGGTTTGACCTCGATCTGCCAGGCGTGGCGCGACTCGGGGGTCGTCGCCTCCTCGAGCAGCTTCGCATCGATGTCAGCGTCGGCGACCGTGACGCCTTCGTCGGCGGCCAGCTTCGCCTGGATGCGGTTGTCGATGATCTTCTCGAGCGAGCTCGGGATCACCTGCTGACGGGACTGGTCGATCTGCTGCGTCTGCAGTTCGGCCTGGGCCTGTGTCAGCTGACCGGCCGCGGCCTGGGTGTTGACGCGGCGCTTCTGCAGGTCGAGCCGCCACGACTCGATCGCCGTCCGATCGCGCAACTCGTCCTTCGTGATCGACTGACCATCGACGCTGCCGACCGGCGCGAGGTGGTCGTTGTAGTAACTGATGGCGACGGCGATGCCGAGGATGACGACGGCGGCGACGACGGCGAGGCCGAAGCCGAGGTTGAGATAGAAGTTGCGGCGGTCGCGCGTGTCCCAGGATGGTCTCTGGAAGCGCCGCACGACAGGCCTGGCGCGGAACGTCATTCGGTGGTGGTTCCCTGGTGCGTGGTGGCATGGCCCGACGAGGGCCGGTCGTCGTTGGGCGGGCGGTATCGTACCGTACCGACGCGTTCCAGCCCGTTCCTAGAACAGGAAGGCGTCACGTCTCCTGGGTCGTGGCGTGCTCGGTCTCCGCCCTCGACACGAGCCCGTCGACCAGCGCGAGATAGCGAAGGGACTCGACCTCCCACGACAGACCCTGCACGCGGGCACGGGCACGCTCGACTCGCGCCCGCCGGGCGTCGCCATCCCGAACGACGTTGCCGATCGCGCGTGCGAGGTCGCTGGCATCGCCCGGCTCGTACGTCACGACGTCGTCGTCGAAGGTGGCGACGACCATCGGCAGCCGCGAGGCGACGACGGGCTTCCCCATCGCGGCGTACTCGAACACCTTCGTCGAGAGCGAGTAGTCCGTGAACGCCGTGCGCCGCGTCGGCGCGAGCCCGACGTCCGTGGCCGCAAGAGCCGCCGGGACCGCGTCGATCGCGACGCGGTCGTGGAAGGTGACCCGTTCGGTGATCCCGAGCCGGTCAGCAAGTTCGGGGAGCGGCACCTCGGCGAAGTCGCGGCCGTACAGGTCAAGGCGGACGTCGAGGTCCGGCGCCTGCTCGACGAGCTGGGCGACCGCCTCGAACGCCACATCGAGTTCATAGGTCGGGCTGAACGCGCCGGTGTACACGAGCCGTAGCGCGCCGTCCTCCATGAAGGAGCGTGACGGGTGCGCCGTCGGTGAGAACCGCACGAGCGACGGTGCGTTCGGGACGATCGTCAGCTTCGTCGGGTCGACGCCGAGTGCGACCAGCCGGTCGCCCAGCGCCCGGTTCACGGTGACCACGGCTGTCGCGAACCGACACGCCAGGCGCTCCTGGAGACGCAACAGGCGGACACCGAGGCCGCCCGAGCGTGCGCCGAACCGGGCCGAGAAGAACTCCGGCATCGCCTCATGAAGGTCGAGGATCACCGGGACGCCCACGAGGCGCAGCGGCAGGGTGGCGAACACCAGGAAGTCAGGCAACGTGTGCACCTGGACGAGGGCGTACCGCCGGCCGATGTGCGAGCGCGTCAGCGCGATCATCGATCGGACGAAGAATGAGGCGTACTCGCGCAGGTAGACCCGGAGCCGTGCCCCCTGATGACGCTGGACGGGTAGCTGATGCACGACGACGCCATCGATCGTGACGGTCGCCGGGTCACCGGGTCGCCGGAGGGCGAAGACATCGACCCGGTGCCCGGCGGCGACGAGCGCTTCGGCCTCGCGGCGCACGCGCGGGTCCTCCTCGTAGTAGGAGTGCGCGAGCATCGCGATGCGTACGCCGACGGGTGGGTTGGCAGAGGCTCCAGCGGGCGCCATGACGGCCGGAGCCTAGCGCACGGGACGTCGTCGGTCGGCGCCGGCGGCGCGCACCTGTCCGGCCGTGGCCCCGTGTTACCCTCCCGTGCCGATGGACCTGACGGCCGAAGCCCCTACCCATTTCCGGAGCACTGGCGACCGGCCTGGCATCGTCGGCTTGCTCCGCGAGGCGCTCGTGGAGGTGCTGAGCCGACGCCGCCTGATCCGCTACCTCGTGCAGGCGGATCTCCAGAAGAAGGGCACCGACACCCTCCTCGGCAACCTGTGGTGGGTGATCGATCCGCTGCTCCAGATGCTCATCTACTGGATCCTCGTGTCGGTCATCTTCCAGCGCGGCGGACCGGACTACCCGTTGTTCCTCTTCTCCGCGATCCTGCCGTGGAAGTGGTTCGCGTCGTCGATCAACGACGGCATCACCTCGGTATCGAGTGCCGAGCGGCTCGTCCGCCAGATCCAATTTCCGAAGCTCGTGCTGCCGGTCGCGGCGGTCGTCGCTGGGATCGCCAACTTCGCATTCGGGCTCATCCCGCTGTTCGCGTTGATGCTGCTCTTCTACCGCGACCGGATCGAAGTCACCCTCCTGCTCATCCCGGTCGTGGCGGCTGTCCAGCTCGTGTTCAACATGGGGATGACGGTCCTGCTATCGGCGCTCAACGTCTTCTATCGCGACATCGGCAACCTTGCCCGCCACGTGCTGCGGCTGTGGTTCTACCTGTCGCCGGCGCTCTTCACGCTCGAGCAGCTCACACATGCCACGCGTGAGTTCCCGATCATCCAGAAGCTGTTGCTGCTCAACCCGTGGGCGACATTGTTCACGGCGTATCACGCGGTCATCTACGAGGGCATCCTGCCCGACTGGGTGGCGCTCATCCAGGTCCTGATCGGCTCGATCGTGTTCCTCGCCCTCACCACGATCGTGTTCAAGCGCCTCGAACCGGCGTTCGCGAAGGTCCTCTGATGGTCGACCTCGACAGGCCCCCGGCGGAGGCCGCCCCGGCGCCCGTCCGCTCCGATGCGCAAGTCGCGATCGAGGTGCGCGATCTCGGCGTCCAGTACTCGCTGCGCTTCACCAAGAAGACGACCCTGAACCGCTCGTTCATCAACTTGTTCCGCCGCGAGCCAGCGAACGCGTTCTGGGCATTGCGGGACGTGACGTTCCGGGTCGTCCACGGCGAATCACTCGCGGTGATCGGTCCTAACGGCGCGGGCAAGAGCACGCTGCTCCAGGTGCTGGCGGGGATCATCACGCCGTCGGAGGGTGTGGTCGACGTCGACGGGCGGATCTCGAGCCTGCTGACACTCGGTGCCGGTTTCGATCAAGACCTGTCCGGTCGCGACAACATCCGGTTGGCCGGCGCGTTCATGGGCCTCGACTACGCGACGATGCACCGGATCACGCCGACGATCATCGAGTTCGCGGACATCGGCCCGTTCATCGATGCGCCGATCAAGACCTACTCGTCCGGGATGCGCGCGCGCCTTGGGTTCGCGATCGCGACCGCCGTCGATCCGGACATCCTGCTGCTTGACGAGGTGTTGGCGACCGGCGATGAGACGTTCCGCGCGAAGTCCAAGCAGCGCGTCCTCGAGCTCGTGCGAAGCGCCAAGGGCGTGGTCCTCGTGACCCACGACATGAACTGGGTCACCGAGTTCTGCAACCGGGCGATCCTCCTCGAGAACGGCCGGATCATCGCGGAGGGCGACCCGATCGAGGTCGTCGCGATCCACCGCGAGCACTCGGAGCGGTCGAAGGCGGAGCGCAAGGCCGCGCTCGACCGGGCGATGCAGACGGGTGGCGTCAGCACGCTTCCGCCGGACGCGGCGCGGAGCGGCGTCGCGCGCTGACGCTGTGCCGGCCCGACGTGCCGCGGGCTAGATCGGCGGGCGCCGGTAGATCGCGAGCTTGCTCGAGGGCGCAGCGCCCGTCGCCATCGCGACGCGGTCCCCGACTAGGAGGAGCGGCCCGAGCCAGCGCGAGGAGCGCGGGTTCCGGCGCGCGCGACCGGCGAACCAGTTCCACGACCGGCGATAGCGGCGGAGGGCCGCCTGGCTGCCGGCCTCGATCGGGTTGTTGGCGAGGACCACGGCCGCGCCGACGTCCACCCGCTCCAGCCCCGACGCGAGCAGCGGCGCCTCGTAGGTCTCGAGCGGCCGTGCCCGCGAGCTGACCTTCGGGTCGTAAGGCTTCGCGAACGCGCTGTCGAACAGGATCGGCTCGACGAGGACGAGCCGGCCGCCCGGCTCGACCAGCCCGGCGACCTGGCGGAGAGCGCGGTCGAACAGCGCGTCATCCGTGATGTGGAGGAGGACGTTGAACACGGTCACGAGCGGGTAGGCCGGCTCCGGCGTGACCGGGGGCGCGTCCGCGCCGAACTCCGCGACGACGAAGCTCCCGGTCGCCCCGAACCGCTGGTTCAGCCGCTCGACGGCCTGCGAGACGAGATCCCCGCCGTCGACACGCGCCACGCCGCGCTGCCGCCAGAAGTCGATCCAGTCGCCGCGCCCCGACCCGACCTCGAACATGAGCGCAGGTGCGGGGTCGAGGACACCGTGGCGGCGGAGGAGCCGCCCGAGATTCCGCGCCAGGATCCGGTAGAGCCACGCGTTGAACGCAGCCGGAAGTCCAGACTGCCCGACGGCGCTCGTGTCGTCGCGTTGGTGGAGGTCGCCCCAGTATTCAGAGGCCTGGTAGGACATCGGCGCCATCGTCGCATGTGTCGCCGGCGGGAGCCGAGCGGCCACACGGTCAGGCGGCTCGGACTCCAGCGTCGCTTGGGGTCGTCAGCCGATCCACGAGAGCGAGATACGGTCGGACGACGACCTCCCAGGCATACCGCTCGCGCGACACCGTGAGACAGCGTTCCCGCATCGCCTCGTAGTCGGGGCGTGGCTGTTCGAGTATCTCGCGCAGCGCGCGCGCCAGGTCCTCGTGATCCTCGGGATCCGCGATGGCGCCGAGCCGGTCGGCTTCGACCATCGCGCGCATCACCTCGAGGTCCCGCCCGAGGACGACGGGCGTCCCGGCGGCAAGGCTCTCCCAGAACTTGTTCGGCGTCGAGAGGCGCTGATTGAGCGAATTCGCCGGCACGGCGAGGATCGACACGTCCGCCGAAGCGGTCCAGGCCGGCACGTCGTCGGGGTGCACGGGGGGCAGGGTGAAGTGGCGACCCGCGTAGCGCGGATCGTGGTCACGAGCCCGCAGCTCGTCGGCCCACGGGCCCCAGCCGAGCATGACGAGTGCCGCATCGTCGAGCCGGAGGACGGCTTCGGCGGCCTCGCGGAGCCCGCGCTCGCGGCCGAGACGCCCGAGCCAGAGCACGATCCGACGGCTCGCCAGAATGCCGGTCGCGGCGCGGATGTGATCCGGCCTCGGTCGAGGAACATCCCAACGCGGCTGACAGTTGAGGAGCACCGTCGGCCGCCGTGACAGCTGCCATGCCTCGACGAGGTGATCCGCGATCGGATCGTTCACGGTGACGATCGCGTCCGCCGCCCGGACCCGGCGTCGTTCCTGCCACTTGTAGAACGCGAGGATCGGTCGCGGGACAGTGCTGTAGTTGTTGGAGTCGAGGATCACGTCGATGACGTCGTAGACGACGCGCGCCTGTCGTCCCCGGCGGCGCGCGGCGTCCGCGAGCTCGAGCGCGACCGGGATCGTCAGGATCCCGAACGCGTGGTAGAGGTCTGCCGGCGGCAGGTCCTGGCGGAGCGCCTCCCACCACGCGCGGACGTGGACGGGCCAGTAGACGATCTTGCGGATCGCGGTCGAGGTCGGTGCGGGCAGCCTGCGAAGCAGCGGGACGAGCCGGGCTGCCCGCCGGAAGGCGGCGATGATCCAGCGGTCGAGACCACGAGCAGGCTGCTGGCGGCCGGGCATCGAGCCGACCCAGCGCCCCCGCGGCAGGTAGCGGCGGGTGACGACGGCGGGTTCGCGGGCGTCGCGCTCCTCGCGCGGATGATCGCCCTCCGCGACCGCCGCGATCTCGACGTCCCAGCCGGCTGCGGCAAGGCTGCGGGCCACCCGGAGCGCCCGCGAGTACGGCGCGGCGGCGTTGGCAACGAGGAGCACCGCTCGACGGCGTCGCGCGTTCGCGGTCCTCGCCGTCGGCGAGCCCGCGTCCGCCGCGCCGGCATGTGTCACCACGGGCGGCCCGTGACTCGCCCGTAC
>JBKPMM010000035.1:0-22354 GCA_046732155.1 Chloroflexota bacterium
AACGGGAACCTCGTCAACACCCGTGAGTTGCTCGGCCAGCTCGCGGGTGGGCGCGCCCGTCTGCCGGCCTCGACGGACACCGAGCTCCTGACGGCGCTCCTCGCGGACGAACCGGCGGCCGACACGGTCGAGGCGCTACGGCAGGTCCTGCCGCGCGTCCGCGGCGCGTTCGCGCTCGTCGTCCTCGACGACAAGCGCGTCATCGGCGTCCGCGATCCGCATGGGTTCCGGCCGCTGGTGCTCGGCAAGCTACCGCCGACGGCTCGCAAGCCCGGCGGCCCGAACGACGGCCTGTGGACCGAGGACGCGACGGGCTGGTGCCTGTCATCGGAGACCGCGGCGCTCGACATCGTCGGCGCCGAATACGTGCGCGACGTCGAACCGGGCGAGATCGTGGTCCTCGAACCGGGCCAGGACCCGCGATCGATCCGATACGCCGATGCCGACCCCGCCCTGTGCGTCTTCGAGCTCATCTACTTCGCTCGACCCGACTCGTACATGGAAGGCCGCAATCTGTACGAGGCGCGCCGGCGCATGGGCGAGCAGCTCGCCGCCGAGCATCCCGTCGATGCGGATCTCGTCATCCCGGTCCCGGACACGGGCGCTCCCGCCGCTGCGGGCTACGCCGAGGCAAGCGGGCTGCCGTATCGCGAGGGGATGTACCGAAACCGGTACGCCGGGCGCACGTTCATCCAGCCCTCGCAGGGCATGCGCCATCGCGGCGTGACGATCAAGTTGAACCCGATGCGCGAGGTCGTCGCTGGGAAGCGGCTGATCGTCGTCGACGACTCCATCGTGCGCGGGACGACCACGAAGCGGATCGTCGATCTCCTGCGGCGGGCAGGAGCGCGCGAGGTCCACGTCCGGATCAGCGCGCCGCCGATCTACCACCCGTGCTTCTACGGGATCGACACGTCGCTCGAGACCGAGCTGATCGCTGCCACCCACTCGATCGACGAGATCCGCGCCTTCATCGGCGCGGATTCGCTCGGATACCTGTCGATCCGCGGCGTGCTCGCCGCGCTCGATCTGCCCTACGAGCGCTTCTGCTTCGCGTGTTTCGACGGCAGGTACCCGGAGCCTGTGCCATACGACGTCGATCGGCGCAAGTTCATCCTCGAAGAGGAACTGACGACAGCCCGTGACTGATCACGCCGGTGGCGCGCGACGGCGCTCGGCGTACCGCCACGCCGGCGTTGACGTCGACGCAGGTGATCGCGCGGTCGAGCTCATGCGCGAGCACGTCGATTCAACGCGGCGCCCGGAGGTCGTCGGTGGCCTCGGCGGCTTCGGCGGGGCATTCGCGATCCCCGCGGGCTATCGAGAGCCGCTCCTGATCGCGTCCACCGACGGCGTGGGCACGAAGACGGCGATCGCCGCGTCAGTCGGGCGCTTCGACACCATCGGCATCGATCTTGTCGCGATGTGTGCCGACGACGTCGTGTGCACCGGCGCCGAGCCACTCGCGTTCCTCGATTACGTCGCCGTCGGCAGGCTCGATCCTGTCGGCGTGGCCGAGCTCGTCGGCAGCGTCGCCGCAGGTTGCCGCGAGGCGGGGGCGGCGCTCATCGGCGGCGAGACGGCAGAGCACCCCGGGCTGATGGACGCCGAGGCGTTCGATCTCGCGGGTTGCTGCATCGGGGTCGTCGAACGATCGCGCGTCATCGATGGATCGGCGGCCAGGGCGGGCGACGTGGTCGTCGGCCTGGCATCGACTGGGCTGCACGCGAACGGGTTCTCGCTCGTCCGGTCGCTGGTCGCCCAGTGGGACCTCGACCTCGCCGAGCCCTACCAGGCGCGGTTGCGCCGCACGCTCGGCGATCAGGCCACTGACGCCGCCCTCGGTGATGCGCCACAGGAGGCGCTCGCCACGCTCGGCGAGGTGCTGCTGACGCCGACGCGCATCTACGCCAAGGCCGTGCTCGCCGTCCGTGCCGCTCTGGGAGAAGAGGGCCACGACCTCCGCGGGGCCGCACACATCACCGGTGGCGGCATCCCCGGCAACGTCCCGCGCGCGCTGCCCGAGGGGCTCGGCGCGCGGCTGGATCCGGAGCGATGGTCGATGCCGTCGGTCCAGCGACTGTTCGGCGCCCTCGGTGGGCTGGACGACGCCGAATTGCGCGCCACGTTCAATGGCGGCCTCGGGATGGTCCTCGTGGTCCCACCCAAGGCGATCGCGACGACGCTCAAGCGCCTCCAGGCGCTCGACGTCCCGGGCGCCGTGGTCGGCGAGGTCGTCGAGACCGCGCGTCTCGGTGGGGAGCGCTACGTCGAGGCGTCGCTGGAGTCCGTCGCGTGAGTGCGGCCCTGGCCCGCGGAGGGTCGCGCATCGCTGTCGGCGTCTCCGGGACCGGGTCGAACCTCAAGGCGCTCCAGGCGGCCGCGAAGCGCGGCGAGCTCGGTGGCGACATCGTTCTCGTTTTCGCCGATCGAGCGTGCGCGGCGCTCGACTGGGCGGCGCAGGAGGGCATCGACACAGCGCTCATCACCGGCGGCGAGGACGACGGCGTCGTGGACGCCCTCGCGGGCGCCCGGGCTGACGTGGTCGTGCTCGCGGGGTACATGCGGGTCATCGGGCCGCGGGTCCTCGAGTCCTTCGAGGGCCGGATCCTCAATGTCCATCCGTCGCTGCTGCCGTCGTTCCCTGGCGCACACGCGATCCGCGACGCGCTCGCCGCCGGCGTCGCCGTGACCGGCGTGACGGTCCACATCGTCGATGCGACGCTCGACCAAGGTCCGATCGTCGCGCAGGAATCGGTGCCCGTCCTTCCTGGCGACGACGAGGCGCGGCTCGGAGAGCGCATCCACGCCGTCGAGCACCGGCTGCTACCCCGTGTCGTCGCGCTGCTGGCAGCTGGCGCCATCTCGATCGATCCGGCGACAGGCCACGTGACGACCGACCTCGACGTCGCCGACGCCACCGTCCCGCGCCCGCGTCGCGCCCTGCTGTCGGTGTCGGACAAGACGGGCCTGGTCGAGCTCGGAGCGGGCCTCGTCGCGCGGGGATTCGAGCTGGTCTCGACCGGTGGCACTGCGCGAACGCTGCGCGACGCCGGCCTGCCCGTGACCGACGTCGCGGCAGTGACCGGCAGCCCCGAGATGCTCGACGGCCGCGTCAAGACGCTCCACCCGCGGGTCCACGGCGGTCTGTTGGCGGATCGGCGCCTCGAGGACCACAGGCGCCAGCTGATCGCCTCGGGGATCGCTCCGTTCGAGCTCGTCGTCGTCAACCTCTATCCGTTCGCCGCGGCCCTTGAGCGTCCAGGAATCACGGTCGACGAGCTCATCGAGGAGATCGACATCGGCGGGCCCTCGATGGTCCGCGCTGCCGCCAAGAACCACGCCAACGTGGCGATCGTCACGTCCCCGTCCCGGTACGCCGAGGTCCTCGCCGCGCTCGACACGCCGACCGGACTCGACGAGCATCTTCGGCGCGGCCTCGCCCTCGAGGCCTTCGCGCACACGGCGGCGTATGACGCGCGCATCGCATCCGAGCTGCCCGGGCGGATGGTCGCGGCCGGGCTTCTCGATGCGTCCGACGACGCGTACCCGCCGACGCTCTCGATCGCCCTCGAGAAGGTCGAGACGCTGCGGTACGGAGAGAACCCGCACCAACCGGCGGCGCGCTATCGGCGACCGGGCTCGACGATCTCGGACGGGCCGTTCGGTGTGGAGCGGCCTCCGTTGCAGGGCAAGCCGCTTTCTTATAACAACGTGCTCGATGCCGCTGCGGCCTCGGCGCTCGGTCGAGCGTTGCGCGGAACCGCCGTCGTCATCGTGAAGCACACGAACCCGTGCGGGGCGGCCGAACGGGCGAGCTTGCTCGAAGCCTGGTCCGCGGCTCTCGAGGCCGACCCCGTCAGCGCGTTCGGTGGCGTCGTCGCCATGACCGGAGAAGTCGACAAGCCCATGGCCGACGCGCTGACCTCGATCTTCCTCGAGATCGTCGTCGCGCCCGCCTACACCGCCGACGCCCTCCCGGTCCTTGCCACCAAACCGAACTTGCGCGTGCTCATCGACGAGGCGCTCGCCTCGGACGAGCCCCTGTCGGCGCGTGGCATCTCCCCGCTGGGATCGATCCGGACGGCGGGCGGTGCCGTCCTGGTCACCGCGCCCGATGTCGTACCAGACGATCCGACCGCGTGGAGGTACGCGACGCGCCGCGGGCCGACGGACGGCGAAGCCGCCGATCTCGATCTCGCGTGGCGCCTCGTCCGTGGCGTGACGTCGAACGCGATCGTGCTCGTGCGCGACCGGCAGCTCATCGGGATCGGCAGCGGCCAGACGTCACGCGTCGACGCGGCACGGCAGGCCGTCGCCAAGGCGCAGGCGATGCTCGGCGCTGACTCGACGGTCGGTGCCGCGTGCGCGAGCGACGCGTTCTACCCGTTCCCGGACGCCATCCAAGCATGCCTCGACGCCGGCGTCAGGGCCTTCGTGCAACCGGGCGGTTCCATGCGGGACGCCGAAGCGATCGAGATCGCGGACCGCCACGACGCCACGATGCTCATCACGGGGGTCCGCCACTTCCGTCACTGAGGCCGTCAGGCGATGCCTCGCGCCGCCCACGCTCTTGCTGTCAGGTGGATCGAGCCATCCGACTCCGTCGGAAGGCGCGACTCGAGCCGGCGCCGAAGGTCGTCGCGGTCCTCGTCCGAGAGGCTCATCACGTGGCGCGGCGCGGGTGCGGTGGCCATCAGGAATGGCCGCCAGTAGTCGTCGAAATCCCGAAACACCGTCGGGATGTCGATCGGCTGCACGTCGATATGGGTCAACCCGGCGCGGCTAAAGGCATCGCGAAGCGGCTCCGGCTTCCAGATCCCGAACTTGAGGGTTTCGGATCTCGCGCCGACAGCCGGATCCTGGTCGATCGCCGCGTCCCAGAAGTGACGCATGATCTCCATGCCGTCCGCGTAATCCCAGACGTAGATCGCAACCGCCCCTCGCGGCGCGACGACCCGTCGCATGTCGGCAATCATCGCGACCGGGTCTGGGACGAAGTTCAGGACGAGGCCCGATACCGCGACGTCAGCGTCCGCGTCAGAAACGGGGAGTGCTGCACCGTCGCCAACCGCAAAACTCGCATGGGGATCCGTCACCTGCGACCGCGCGAACGCGACGAACGCCTCCGAAGGGTCGACTCCGATCACGGAAGCAGGATCCGCCAGCTTCAGGATGGTCTCGGTGACCGCGCCCGTCCCGCAGCCGACGTCGACCCAGCGGCGACCCGCCGGGACCCCGAGCCATTCGATGAACGCGTGCGCGACCCGCCGGCTCCAACGGCCGACGTATCCCTCGTAGCCGGCAGCGCTCTGCCAGATGTCCGTCGTCATGCACGCGAGTCTACGAAGCCCGAGCCAGCCGACGCAGTGCCGCTGCTACCATTCCCGCTCCCATGAGCGATCGTCCCCGGTACTACCTGACCACGGCCATCGCCTACGCCAACTCGAAGCCCGGCGTGCACACGCTGTACGAGGTGATCGGCGCGGACGTCATCGCGCGCTGGCACCGGATGAAGGGCGACGACACGCGGTTCCTTACGGGGACCGACGAGCACTCGATCAACATCGCGCAGGCAGCTGTCGATGAGGGGCGCCCCGCTCGCGAGTTCGTCGACGAGAAGGTCGAGCTGTTCAAGATCGCCGAGGACGCCCTCGCGCTCTCGCCGGATCGGTTCATCCGGACGACCGACCCCGATCACGTGCGCGCTGCGCAGGAGATGGTCCGCCGGGCGTACGCCAACGGCGACATCTACATGGGCACGTACGAAGGCTGGTACTGCCCGAACGAGGGGTTCCGCAACGCGACCGATGTCATCGAGACGGCGCGCGGCACGATCTGCCCCAACCATCCCGACGTCCCGCTGCAGTGGCTGACCGAACGCAATTGGTTCTTCCGCTTGTCGGCCTACCAGGAGCGCCTCGAGAAGCATTTCGCCGACCACCCTGATTTCGTCCAGCCGGAGTTCCGGCGCAACGAGATGCTGGGATTCATCCGCGGCGGCCTCGACGACTTCTCGATCTCGCGGGAGCGCACGCCCGGCGATTGGGGCATCCCGTTCCCGATCGCGGAGAACGGCGAGACGGCGCAGCGCGAAGACGGGTCCTGGGACCCCGAAGCCGGCAAGATCTATGTCTGGTACGACGCGCTGATCAACTACATCACCGGCGCGGGCTTCCCCGACGACATGACATCGTTCGGGAAGTGGTGGCCGGCCGACCTCCACGTCATCGGCAAGGACATCGCCAGGTTCCACACGATCTTCTGGCCGGCGATGTTGTGGAGCGCGGGTCTCGAGGCGCCTCGTCGCGTGTGGGTGCACGGCTGGCTGATGGCGGCGGGCGGCGAGCGCATGAGCAAGAGCCGCGGCAACTTCCTCGACCCGAACGACTTCGTCGCGGCGTTCGGCACGGACGGTGCGCGCTACGTCGTGCTGCGCGAGGTGCCGTTCGATCGGGACGCCGAGGTGTCCTGGGACTCGTTCGTCCGCCGCTACAACGCCGACCTCGCCAACGACTTCGGCAACCTGCTCAACCGTACGGTCTCCATGACCAAGCGGTACGTGGATGGCGTGCGGCCGGCGCCCCGTCTGGAACGTGATTCGCCGCTCGCCGAGACGTGGAACGAGATCGCGCAGACATACGCGGACGCGATCGAGGGTTGCGAGCTCCATGACGGGCTGGCGGCTCTGTGGACGTTCGTGGGGGCTGCGAACCGCGTCGTCGATGCCGAGAAGCCCTGGGAGCTGGCCAAGGCCTGGAAGGGTGGCGACGAAGCCTCGGGCGACCGACTGCGTGGTGTCCTGGGCGACCTGATCGAGGCGTGCCGGCTCGTCGGTCTTGCCGTCGCACCGTACATGCCGGGTTCGGCGCCGAAAGTGCTCGGGCAGCTCGGGTTCACGTACGGCTATGGGCCCGACGGCAACGGCGAGACATCCGTCCTTGGCGAGCTCGAGTGGGGCGCGCGCGCGAGCGAGGCCGGCCGGGTCGGCGAACCGGAGCCGCTGTTCCCGCGCCTTGACGTCGAGGCCCCGGAGTCAGCGGAGAGCTGATCGCAGCATCCGAGTCCTGTTCGCCCGCCCGTTGCCGTTGGGGCGGCAACAGCCGACGCCGAGCAAGGTCCCGTGGTTCGGATCGCCCTCGGTCGCAACGCCCCACCTGCCACATTCCGTAGCATCGGGATGTGCGCCTGATCGACTCCCACTGCCACGTCAACGCAGACCGCTTCGCCGACGACGCGCAGGAGGTCTTGGAGTCGGCCCGCGACGCCGGCGTCGAGCGGATCCTCGTCCCTGGCTGGAACGTGACCTCGTGCGAGCGCGCACGCGATCTGGCCGACCGAGTCGACTGGATCGACATCGCGGTCGGCGTCCACCCGCATGACGCGGCGAAGGTCGACGACACCGGTTGGCGACGGATCAGCCGATGGACGGCCGATGAGCGTGTCAAAGCGATCGGCGAGACCGGTCTCGACTACGACCGCGTCTTCAGCCCGGTCCCGGATCAGCTCGACAACCTGCGGCGCAATCTCCGCCTCGCCGCCGAGACGGCGAAGCCGGTGATCCTGCATTGCCGTTCCCGAACGGGCGAGCGAGACGCTCAGGACGCACTGCTGCGTGAGGTGACGGCCATCGGGACCACGCAGCCCGCGATCGTCGTCCATAGCTTCTCTGGGCCGCTGGACTATGCGAAGGCGATGGTCGACCTAGGCGCGGTGATCAGCTTCTCCGGCCTCGTCTTCAGAAAGGGAGAGGAGGCGTCGGCGGAGGTGGCGCGATGGACCCCCCTCGATCGCATCCTCGTCGAGACCGATTCACCGTTCCTGGCCGCGCCCGGCGCCCCCAAAGGGCGCAACGAGCCCCGCTACGTCGGCATCACGGCCGCTTGGCTTGCCGACCGGCGAAACGAGGACGCCGTGATCCTCGGCGACGCCCTCGTCGCGACCTACGACCGGACGTTCCGTGCGGCTGGCCCGGCGAGTTGACAGAGCCGAGCAGCGTTCGCTAGATTTCACTTAGCACTCTGACACAGAGAGTGCTAATGCATCGACGGAGCCCCGCGGGGCGTCCGGGGCGATGCAACGGACGCAAGAAAGGGATCGGCCGACCCAACCCCGAGCGGTCGCCTCCCTGCAGACCCAATGCCGGTCGGTCTACTGACCGTCACAGGAGGTATCGCACGTTGGCCACTGCCACCGCGAGCAAGACCAAGCTTCGCCCACTCGGCGATCGCGTGGTCATCGAGCCGACTCCCCGCGAGGAGATGACGAAGAGCGGCATCGTCCTGCCCGACACCGCCAAAGAGAAGCCCCAGGAAGGGACCATCATCGCGGCCGGTCCCGGCAAGATCAACGATGACGGCAAGCGCGAGCCGATGGACGTCAAGGAGGGCGACAAGGTCCTGTACGCGAAGTACGCGGGGACCGAGTTCAAGATCGATGGCGACGAGTACCTCATCGTGAGCCAGAAGGACATCCTCGCGATCGTCACCGACTAGTCGCGCCCTGCGGCGACGCTCGACACGACCCGACCCCAACCCCGACTCCCTGGGAGGACACACGACATTGGCTAAGCAATTGATCTTCGACGAGACCGCTCGTCGATCGCTCAAGAAGGGCATCGACCGGATGGCCGATGCAGTCAAGGTGACGATCGGCCCGAAGGGTCGCAACGTCGTCCTGGACAAGAAGTTCGGCTCGCCGACCATCACCAACGACGGCGTGACGATCGCCCGCGACATCGAGCTCGACGACCCGTTCGAGAACATGGGCGCGCAACTCCTCAAGGAAGTCGCGACCAAGACCGATGACGTCGCCGGCGACGGCACGACCACCGCGGTCGTGCTCGGCCAGGCGCTCGTCGGCGAGGGCCTTCGCGTCGTCACCGCGGGTGCCAACCCGATGGTCGTCAAGCGCGGTATCGAAGCCGCCGTCGACGCCGTCGTCGAGGAGATCAAGAAGCAGGCCCGCCCGGTCGACAACCGTGAGCAGATCGCGGCCGTCGCGGCGATCAGCGCCGCCGACCCCGAGGTCGGTGAGATCATCGCCGAGGTGATGGACAAGGTCGGCAAGGACGGCGTCATCACCGTCGAGGAAGGGCAAAGCCTTGGCCTCGAGAAGGAATACACCGAGGGCATGCAGTTCGACCGGGGTTATCTCTCGGCGTACTTCGTGACCAATCCCGATCGGATGGAGGCGGTCCTCGAGGATCCGCTCATCCTGATCACGGACAAGAAGATCTCCAGCGTCCCGGACATGCTCCCCGCGCTCGAGAAGGGCGTCCAGCAGGGCAAGCCGATGCTGATCATCGCCGAGGACATCGACGGTGAGGCGCTCGCGACCCTTGTCGTGAACAAGCTCCGTGGCACGGTCTCGGTCCTCGCCGTCAAGGCGCCGGGCTTCGGCGATCGCCGCAAGGAGATGCTCCGCGACATCGCCACCCTGACCGGTGGCACGGTCATCAGTGAGGAGGTCGGCCGCAAGCTCGACTCCGTCACTGCCGAGGATTTCGGCACCGCTCGCCGGGTCGTTGCCACGAAGGACGACACGACCATCATCGATGGTGGCGGGTCGCAGGAAGCGATCAGGGCGCGCATGACCCAGATCAAGGCGCAGATCGAGGACACGACCTCCGACTACGACCGCGAGAAGCTCCAGGAGCGCCTCGCCAAGCTGTCGGGCGGCGTCGCGGTGATCAAGGTCGGCGCGGCCACCGAGGTCGAGCTGAAGGAGAAGAAGCACCGCATCGAGGACGCCCTGTCGACGACCCGTGCAGCCGTCGAGGAGGGTCTCGTCGCCGGTGGCGGCACGACGCTCCTCCAGGCGATCCCGGCGCTCGACAAGGTCAAGCTCGATGGTGATGCCAGTGTCGGTGTCGACATCGTCCGCAAGGCCCTCGAGGCGCCCGCCCGACAGATCGCCGATAACGCCGGCGCCCCGGGCGAGGTGATCGTCGAGCACGTCAAGGGCCTCAAGGCGGGTGAGGGCTACGACGCCCTGACCGGCCAGTACGGTGATCTCTTCAAGAAGGGCATCGTCGACGCGGCCAAGGTGACGCGCTCGGCGCTCCAGAACGCTGCCTCCATCGCGGCGATGGTCCTGACCACGGAGACGCTGGTCACGGACATCCCGGAGAAGGAGAAGGCTGGCGCCGGTGGTGGTCACGACCACGGCGGAGGCATGGACTTCTAGTCCAGCGTCCGCTCCGCGTCCGTCTACGGCGGACGCGCACGAACCAGGCTCAGAGCCGGATCATCCGTTCGCGGATGATCCGGCTCTTTGCTAGGGCGCTACGTGTCAGTAGCCGTAGTTGCCGCCGGAGCTGGGAGCCGCCGGCGCGGCTGAGGGAGCGGGCGCCGGAGCGGATGCCTTCGGCAGCGCACCGGATCCATTCACCGTGGCGATGGAGAAGCCCTCGACGCCGTTGCCCGTCGCGTCGCCGGCCTTCGTGTCGCCCTCCCAGTAGTAGAGCGGCAGGCCGCCGTACGTGACCTGCGTCGTGCCGTCGGGGCGTGTCAGGCTGCCGAGCTGACCGGTTACTCCGGCACCTGCCGTCGGCTGACCCTTGGTCTCGAGGGGCGGCCACGCCGTGGCGCAGGCGCCGGTGCAGGTCGACGACGTGGCCGTATCCCCGGCGTGCGTGTACAGCGTCATCCCGTTCGGGCCCGTCAGGACGGTGCCGAAGCTCGGCGAGCTGGCGGAACCGACGACGACCCCAGCGTTGCTCGAGGTGCCGCCGCCGACGGCGCTTGGGGCGGCGGCGCCAGATGTGCATGCAGCGACGGCGAGGACCGCCGTCGCGAGAAGAGCAAGGATTCGGTTGAGAGACATGTGCGGCTCCGAGATCTACATGCGAGCCCATGGTGGCCCGCGTGCTCGAAGTACGCGCATGCCTAAGCTGCGGTTTCGCGGCGCGACCAGCGACCTCGCGCAGAGGTGCGGCTACCGGGATCGAGCCGGGCATCGAGCGCGGCTGGCAGATCGACTGATGACGCAGAGCGGATAGTCTCTGGACGGGTGCTTCGTTCGCGGATGTCCGGAGCCCGGCTCTTCCCGGACCCGGCTTCGTCGTACTACAGGGAGTGGAACCACGTGGATGACGCCGTTCAGATGTGTCTGGTGTGCGAGACGCCACTTGACCCGGACGATGAGGTGATCCAGTTCGTCCATGGATCGTCCGATGGACGAACGGGCTACGCCCACGTCGATGAAGACGCGCAGGTGATGGCGCTCGGCGGCTGGACGATCAGCAGGCGGGGGCGGCTTCGCGACCTGACATCACGAGACGTGACGGAGAGTTCGGATCGACTCTGAACGGCGATCGCTGGTCCGGTGCCGCGAGCAGCCGGTCAGCCAGGCGACAACGCCCGACCCGATGGCATGACTTCGTCCGGTTCCGTCGGTGCCGCCAGCTCCGCGTCGGCGAGGAACCTGAAGCGCGTCGCCAGCAGCCATGCGCCGAGGTAGAGGATCGCCACGACGACGAGCAAGAACCCGTATCCGGTGATCAGCGCGATGTATTCGACGGCACCGCCGACCACGGCGCCGAACAGGTTCGAAGCGAACGCCATGTCGGCGGTCTTCGTGTCGCGGAACGAGTAGCTGAAGACGAGATTCGCAAAGAAGATCGGAGCGAATGCGAGCGCCGCGGCTATCACGTAGCGAAGCCACGCGGGCTCGATCAGCAGCGCGGATGGCGCGAGAACGAGCGTCACCGCGATCGATCCGAACAGGCCGGTGTACAGCAGGCGAGGGCTTCGGAACCGGAAGCGCTGGTTGATGACGATGGCCAGCAACACGCTCGCGAGGATCGCAAAGAAGACGAGCGCGTTCACGAGCCAGGTCGTCCCGAACAGCAGGCTGAACATCGCGAGGCTCCGCGTCTCCAGCAGCAGGAACGCGATCCCGAGCACGAAGAAATGGGGACTGAACCGGCGGATCGACGTCCCACTCCGGTACGCGGCGCGACCGATGAGCACGGCGGCGAGGGCCACGATCGTCGCGAGCGCCGCGAGGTAGTACGGTGCGATCGAGGGTTCCCGCAGGTACAGGAATGGCCAGTCGTCGGTCGCCGGCAGAGGCGACGCCGTCGGATCGGCTGGGTCGATCGCATCGCCGGGGGGCGGTTGCCCGTCCAGCGCGGCGATCATCGGACCGACGGCGAGGGTGGCCGCGCCCTGGCCGTGCGAGTGGATGATCGGAGCTGACCCGAACGCATCCTGGAGCATCCCGCCCAGCTTCTGTGGCAGCCACGCTTCGCGGTAGTAGTTGTAGAGCACGAAGACGCCGCCATCGTTGAGGTGCGACCGGACATCACGGAACGCCTCGACGGTGAAGAGGAATGACTCGAGGCGCAGATTCGCCGATGTGCTGACCAGCGTCAGCGAATCGGGCAGCGCGAAGATGACGAGATCGTATCGGCCGGTCGCTCGACGAAGGAACGCCCGTCCGTCTTCGACGATGCGAGTCACCCTCGGGTCGTCGTAGGGGCGATCCGGATGGTCGCGGACGCCGATGGCCTGGATCGCTGGATCGATCTCGACGGCGTCGACGTGCCCGGCTCCGTGCTTGAGCGCGATGGCGACGTCCGTGCCCGAGCCCGCGCCGACGATGAGGACGTTGTCGTACGTTCGTTCGGGGAACCATCGGTAGATCTGCTCGTAGAACGGTCGCAGCGGTCCGTCCGCAGGCCAGAGGGCCTGGTGTGGGATCCCGTTCACGTTGATGGCGTGGACACCGGAGTCGGTGTATTCGTCGATCTTGTAGTACGGCGACCACGTCTGGGTCGGTGCTGCCGAGAGGCCGACGACCGCGATCACGCCCGCGAGTGACGCGGCCGTGATGCCTGATATCCGAGAAAGCCCGTTCGCGATCCCGAGGGCAGACGCGATCAACGCGAGGACGACGAACCACACGACCGGCGCCGTCCACGCGGCCGACAGCACGGTGAACAGGGCGATCCCCGCCATCGAGCCGAGGATGTCGAGAGAGTAGGCGCGCAGCGGCGCCATCGAGTTGAGCAACGGGCCGAGCGGCACTGCCAGGCCCGCCATGATCACGGTCGTGACGATCACCAGGATCGCGAGAACGATGAAGTTGGTGTCGGCGCCTCTACTGGCCCCCAACGCGAATATCTCGTCGGGGGAGTCGAGGTGGATCGCGACCTGGACCTGAGTGACCAGGAGGACGAGTGCGAGCAGGAGCGGTCCGAACGGCGAGATACGGATCCGGTTGGGATCGCGCCCCCACAGGATGCCGAGCCCGATGCCGAGGAAGCTCGCCATCAGCAGGAAGTTCCGGAAGAAGCCGACGTAGATGACGTTGGCTGGGATCCACCTGATAAGAAGCAGCTCGACGAACAGCAGGCTCATCGCCGTCAGGAACAGGCGAATGGCAGGGCTGCGCGGCGTGGAGACGATGTTCGGCATGGAGACGGATCCCCCGTTTGCCTGTCCCGACAGGATAGGCAGCGCGAGGGTCGCGTCGCCGGGCCAGGCGTCAGGTCCCTCGATGGTCCGAAGGTCCGCGACGACATAGGACGAGATGCCCTCCGACGCTCCGTTCCCCATACTCGATCGCGTGGTGGACGCTGAGGCTTTGGTCGACCGCGCACGACAACGCGAAGAGGACGGTGACGACGACGGCGCGATCGCGGACTTCGAGCAGGCCGCTGCCCTCGCCAGCAAGAGCGGCGACGCGTCGACCGAGCTGGCCGCGCGCGCAGGGCTCGTCCGTGTCCACTTGGCCGGCGGGCGTACGAAGGACGTCGACACCCAACTCGAGCGGATCCAAGCAACGATGTCGCGAGCCCTCGCGCCTGCCGCGCGCGCCGAAGCGCTATCGGAGTGGGGCCTCGTCCTGATCGAGCGGGGTGAGGATGGGCGAAGGGAGCTCGGCGAGGCCTTGGCGCTCGTCGCCACTCAGCCGGACCAGCAGGCCGCACGACGGATCGAGGTCCGGGCGCTGATGTACCGCGCACACGGCGAGCGGCTGCGCGGTGACTACGCCGCCGCCCGCGCGACGCTGGACCGCGGCCTCGCCATCGCCGAGGCGGTGTTGGGCGCCGACTCCCAGGAAACAGCCGAGGTCCTAGATGCGATCGGCGTCCTCGGGAAGTTCTCCGGCGAGTTCGATGTCGCCGAGCGCGCGTATACGCGAGCCGCTCGGATCATCGAGTCGAGACACGGCACCGATCACCCCGACATGGCCGCCATCTACCACAACCTCGCCGGCCTGGCGCACGCGCGCGGCGATCCCGAAGCTGCCGAACCGCTGGCGCGACGGTCGGTCGAGATCCGCGAGCGAACGAGTGGCCGTGATCACCTCGCCGCCACACTTGATCGCGCCGGCCTTGCCGCCATCCTGTCCGACCTCGGTCGGGACGAGGAGGCGAGCCAGCTCTTTGAAGAGGTCCTTCGTGGTCTCGCGACGACCGTCGGGAAGGAGCACCGGGAATACGCGGTCACCTTGAACAATCTCGCTGCCCTGGATCAGCGCCGAGGCGATCTGGAAGCCGCCGAGGAGCGCTACCGACGCGCTCTCGCGATCAAGGAGCGAACGCAGGGTCAAGAGGCACCCGCGCTCGCGACGACGCTGGTGAACCTCGGGACCGTGCTTCGGCGAAGCGGACGAACGGACGAGGCACGCGTGGCGTTCGAGCGCGCCGTCGCGCTTTTGGAAGGTGTCGTTGCGAAGGACCACCCCACCTTGGTGGTCGCGCGACGTAACCTCGGCCGACTGGACTTGGATCGAACAGTTTGAGACAGGAGCACGCCTTACTCGTTGAAAGCCCTTCTTCTCGGGAATACGCGCAGTGGAGGAACGTACGGTGACCGACCGAACGATCGGACCTGAGGGCGTGGTCGATGACGAGGACGTCGAGGGCCATCGTCTGGCTTCGAACGACAACGAGACGGTCCCGGATGACGAGCCCGCGGATGTCAAGGGACATCGCCTGGCAGCTAACGACAACGAGACCGTCAACGGCGGGCACGCCGCGTCCGAAGGCGACGCTGTCGAGGCCCACCGGCTCGCCAGCAATGACGATGAGACCCTGATCGCCGATGACGACGTCGAAGGACATCGGCTGGCGGCGAACGACAACGAGACCGTCGTCGACGACTAGGCTCAGGCCCGAACGCTTCGCACGGGATAGCGATCGGCGCCGATAGCATTCGGCACCCGGCATACTCGATCCCTCGGATATCAGGGAGGGATGCGATGGTCCGGATCCGGCGGTTCAGCGTGGTGAAGACCGCGACGGTCGTGGCGTTGATGTACACGGTGATCGTCGCGGTGTTCGCGATCCCGTTCTTCCTCCTTGTCGCGATCGCTGGCGTGTCGACGAACGGCGGGCCGACGCAGGCGGTCGGGAGTGGCTTCGGCTTGCTCGTGGTCGCGATCGTGGCCGCGCTCGTCTACGGCCTCATCGGATGGATCGCCACGGCCATCCTCTGCCTGCTCTACAACTTCGTGGCCGGCCTGATCGGTGGCATCGAACTCGAGGTCGACCGCGCGGAACCGCCAGCGCCCCCGCCCGCGTGGATGACGTCGACGACGCCACCGCCGCCACCGACGACCGCTCCTCCATCGACACCGGCTCCGTAGCCCGACCGGCGCAGCGTTTGACAGTGCGCCGCTTCACGGGGACGCTGGCGACATGCGCTTCACACGTATCACCATGGTGCCGCTTCTCGCGGCGCTCGTCCTCGCTGCCTGCCAGGGCACGCCGGTCAAGGTGTTGTCGGATCCGAACGAGATCCTCGCCGCCGCGGCGACCTCTACAGCAGCTGCCACCAGCGTCCATGTCGATCTGACAGCCGATGGCAAGATCGGGCTCGACCCGCTGGGGACGGGGACGTCGACGCCGGTCGATCTGAGCGGGTCGACGGCCAACGCCGATCTCGACCTGCAGAACGGCAAGCTGCACGCGGCGTTCTCGGCGCCGAGCCTGTTCAACCTGGCTGGCGACGTCATCGTCGCCGACGCGCTGTACATCAAGACGACCCTGACGGGGCCGAAATACCGTTCCACGCCGCTGTCAGGGGAGCGGCAGCAGCCGCTCAAGGGCTTGACGGACCTGCTTGCACGATCCGACCTCCAGCCGACGAAGGGCGCGGACGCGCCATGCGCGGCCGGGACCTGTTACACACTGACGCTCACGATCAAACCCGACGATGTCGCTCCGACCGGCAGCGGTTCGGCCGGCGGTGCGACGCCGAGCGCGTTGCCCGTCCCGGTCCAGCTTCCCGACCTCTCGAACTCGACCGTGGACCTCACGCTCCACATCGACCAGGCGACGACGCGACTCTCCGACGCGAGCGCCGTGGTCGATATGGGCGACCTCGGGAAGCTGACCGTCCAGGGCACGTTCACGAAGTGGAACGAACCCGTCCAGATCAACCCGCCCCCGGCCGACCAGGTCGAACCAGCGGGTTAGCCGTCACTGCGACGACGGCGGGGTAGCGTTCCAGTGTGGACGACCTCATCGAGCACATCGGCCGCGGTGCGCTCAGGCTTCGTCCGTCAGAACGCGTTCTGGTTCGCGGTCTTCGTGCCGGTCCTCGTCGCGTCGGTCCTTCCGATCACCGGACCCGCGCAGGTGCTTCTCGTGCTCCTGATCTACCTCGGTGAGGCGATCGCCTACGCGATCCATCGCAGTCGCGAGTCGTCGTAGCCGGCTCGCTGGCAAAGGCCCGGAAGCGTGCCTCGACCTAGAATGGGACGGTGAGCCCAAGGACTCGTCGCCGAGCCGGCGACCCGACACTCGACGACGCCCTCGGCACCCCCGGGACGGTCGCCGCCGAGGTCTCGGACACGGTCCCCGACGAGCCCGAATGGCTGCGCGACGCGGGCGCAGAAACGCCGCAGCGCGACCCCACCGCGCCCCTGCCGGCAGCCCCCGATCCGGAGGTCGTCGCCAAGCGACGCGCCGACCGTGAAGCACAGATCCTGAAGGCACTCAACCCGGAACAGGCACGGGCCGTCACGACCACGGACGGGCCGCTCTTGATCCTCGCCGGCGCCGGTTCGGGCAAGACGCGCGTCCTCGCGCACCGGATCGCGTACCTCGTCGGGGTGAAGGGGGTGCCGCCATTCCGGATCCTGGCAGTGACCTTCACGAACAAGGCCGCCGCGGAGCTCCGGGAGCGGATCATCAGCCTCGTCGGCGAGGGCGGTCGCGATGTCCAGGCGGGCACGTTCCACGCGCTCTGCGCGCGCGTCCTCCGGCGGGACGGGGAGGCGATCGGCATCAGCCGGCGGTTCGTCATCTACGACACCGACGACCAGCAGGCATTGATGAAGCAGATCCTCCGCGAGGAGGACATGCCGCTGACCGGGGAGTTCCGGCCGAGTGTCGTGCTTGCCGCGATCAGCCGGGCGAAGAACGAGATGCTCGATCCGACGTTCCTCTCGGAGAACGCGTCGAACCATCGCGAGCGAACGATCGCGCGCCTCGCGACTCGATACCAGGAGCGGCTACGCGGGGCGCGTGCGCTCGACTTCGACGACCTCTTGCTCGAGGCCGTCCGACTCTTCGACGAAGCGCCCGATGTCCTCGCCCGCTACCAGGATCGCTGGCATTACCTCCACGTCGACGAGTACCAGGACACGAACCGCGCCCAATACCTGTGGGTCAACGCGCTGGCCCGGAAGCGCGGCAACCTCGCCGTCGTCGGCGACGACGACCAGTCGATCTACTCGTGGCGCGGCGCCGACCTGCGCAACATCCTCGACTTCGAGCGCGACTGGCCGAACGCGACGGTCGTCAAACTCGAGCGGAACTACCGCTCGACCCAGCTCATCCTCGACGCTGCCCACGCCGTCGTCTCACACAACACGGCGCGCAAGGACAAGAAGCTGTGGACCGACATCAAGGGCGGTCTCAAGATCCAGCGCTTCGAGGCGTACAACGAGGACGAGGAGGCCGAGTGGATCGCTCGCCAGGTGGAGGCGCTGATCGGCGGGCGGGGCACGGAGCTCACGCGGCGTGCGGACGAGAGCGACGAGGACACGGTGTTTCGCGCCCGCGACATCGCCGTCATGTACCGGATGAACGCGCAGTCCCGCGCGATCGAGGAATCGTTCCTCCGCTACGGCCTGCGGTACCAGCTCATCGGCGGGACGCGGTTCTACGCTCGACGTGAGGTCAAGGACGCGCTCGCTTACCTCCGGGTGCTGCGCTCGGACACGGACAGCGTCAGCTTCGAGCGGATCATCAACGTCCCGGCGCGATCGATCGGCGACAAGACGATCGAGGCGCTGCGCTCAGCGGCCGCCGCGACGGATCCCAAGACCGGGGAACCTGGCACGTATTGGAGCGCGATCGAGCGTGGAGCGCGGGGCGATATCCCGACGCTCGCGCCGCGAACGCGGAACGCCCTGGCGGAGTTCGCCGGGCTGGTCCGCCGGATGCGGACTCGGATCGGCGTACTGCCACTCCCCGAACTGCTCGACGAGGTGCTCGAGGCGTCCGGCTACCGGGCGATGCTGGCCGACGGCTCGGAGGACGGCGAGGACCGCTGGGCGAACCTGCTCGAGCTGCGGTCGGTCACGACGCGCTACGACGACCTCGAGCCGGAAGATGCGCTGGACCGGTTGCTCGAGGAGACCGCGCTCGTCGCCGACCAGGACTCGTATGAGGGCGAGGCGGACGCAGTGACGCTGATCACGCTCCACGCTGCGAAGGGCCTGGAGTTCCCGGTTGTCTTCATCGCAGGCCTCGAAGAGGGGCTGTTCCCGCACAGCCGCGCGCTCGACGATGAGCGCGAGCTCGAGGAGGAGCGGCGCCTCGCCTACGTCGGCATCACCCGGGCGAAGCGGCGGCTGTACCTGTCGCACGCGTGGCGCCGCGCGACGTGGGGGATGGGCCAGGCGTCGGTCCCGTCACGCTTCCTGATCGAGATCCCCGCCGAGCTGATGATCGGGCCGCGCCTGGGTGGCATCGACGAGCCGGAGCGCGAGCTCGATCTCGACCTCGTCTTCGGCCAGCGCCGCACGACCCGGTTCAACACCCCGACCCGCGGTCCGGGACCGGCCTACCGGCAGGGGAGCGGCCGACCCGGCGCGCCGAGCGAGGGCGAGACGTTCCGCCCGAGCCGCGACCTCGCCGCGAGGCGCGAGGCGTTCGAGGCTGGGGCGCCGTCCGGGTCACTCGGTGTCCCGGGGGCCACCGCGGCCGCGTCCCGCCCGCCGCGTCCGATCATCCCCGGGGAGCGGCAGTTCCGCGACGGCGACCGCGTCCGCCACGGTCGCTGGGGCGACGGGATCGTCGTCACTTCGAAGTTGACCAGGAGCGACGAGGAGATCACGGTCGCGTTCAAGGACCCGACGGTCGGGCGCAAGACGATGCTCGCGAGCCTCGCGAACCTCGAGCTCGTCGGCTAGCGCCGGGCCTAGGGACGAGCGTCCGCCGCCTCGAGCAGCCGCACGATCGCCATCTGATCGCGGCGCCGCGCGTGCGTCAGCGGGCGTACACCATCGCCATCTGCCAGATCGGGGTCCGCACCTGCCTCGAGCAGCAGCCGGACGATCTCCTGGTGGCGTGGTCCGCCGTCGGATAGCAGGATCGCCTCGAGCAGCGCCGTCCAACCGAGCCGGTTCACGTGGTCGACGTCGATGTCGGTCTGGTCCAGCAGGTAGCGGACCATCTCGACGTGCCCGCGCTCGGACGCCGGGATGTGCGCGACGCCACCGTAGCGATTGGTGATCGTCGGATCGGCTTCCGCGTCGTTGGCGACGCGAGCGATATCGAGGAAGCCCTCGCGGGCGGCGTACAGCAATGGGTTGTCGAGGGTCGCGTCCTGCGCATCGACGTCGGCGCCCGCGTCGAGGAGCATGCGCAGCGCATCGGTGTGATGGCTGCGCGTCGCGAGCATCGTGGCCGGTGTGCCGTCGGGATCGCGCGCGTCAGGCGTCGCACCATCTGCAAGGGCCACACGGATGGCATCGACGTCGCCCCGCGCAGCGGCGGCAAGCAGGCGGTCGTCCGCACTCGTGGGCTCGATCGCGGCCATATCGACAGCCTAACCGCCGCGACCCGTGTCCACGCCCGACCGATGGGCTGCGCACGCGCGGCCGGCTCGGTACCCTCCAGCCATGACCGTCCAGCTTCCGCCCGTCGACCCGGCCCTCGTCGAAAGCGCAGCGGCGCTCGACATCGGTGCCGCCACGGCGCGCCACGCGGAGCTCGCCGCCGCCATCGACCGCGCCAACGTGCTGTATCACGAGCAGGACGCGCCCGAGATCAGCGATGCCGACTACGACCAGCTGTTCCGCCAGCTCGTCGCCCTCGAGACCGCATACCCGGAGCTGATCACCGAGTCGTCGCCGACCCAGCGGGTCGGTGGAGCGCCGACCGGTGAGGTCTTCGACGAGGTCCGCCATCGACGGCCGATGCTCAGCCTGTCGAACGCCTTCAGCCACGACGAGCTGCGAGCGTTCGATACGCGCGTGCGGCGCGGGCTCGGGTTGCCCGCGGCGCCGGAGCCGGCGGACGAGCTCCGCTACGTCGCCGAGCTCAAGATCGATGGCCTCGCCGTAACGCTCCGATACGAACGCGGCCGGTTCGTCCAGGGCGCCACGCGCGGCGATGGCACGACCGGCGAGGACGTGACGCCGAACCTTCGGACCATCTCAGTCATCCCGGACCGCCTCAGCGAGCCCGCGACCGCCGATGTCCGCGGCGAGGTCTTCATGCCCAAGGCAGAGTTCGTGCGCATCAACGCCGAGCGCGAGGAGGCCGGTCTCCCGCTGTATGCCAATCCTCGGAACTCCGGCGCCGGCTCGCTCCGCCAGAAGGACCCGTCCGTCACGGCGAATCGGTTGCTGTCGTTCTGGGCATACCAGCTCCTCGAGGAGGGCGATGGGAGCCTCACCTCCCAGGCCGAGGCCCTCGATCGCATCTCGGCGCTGGGTCTGCCGGGCAACCCCGATCACGAGGCTGGACTCGACATCGAGGGCGTGATCGCGTTCACCGAGACCTGGCGCGAGGCGCGCCACGACCTGCCGTACGAGACCGACGGGGTCGTGGTGAAGGTGGACCGCTTCGACCAACAGGAGCGGCTCGGGATGGTGAGCCGGGCGCCGCGCTGGGCGATCGCCTACAAGTTCCCGCCCGAACAGGTCGAGACGGTCCTCGAGGACATCGTGCCGTACGTCGGCCGGACCGGGACGTTGACGCCGGTCGCGCATCTCACGCCCACCAAGGTCGCCGGTTCGACCGTCGCGCGTGCGACGCTCCACAACCTCGATGAGATCCGGCGCAAGGACATCCGGATCGGGGATCACGTCATCCTGCAAAAGGCCGGCGACGTCATCCCGGAGGTGGTCCGGCCCGTCGTCGAGAAGCGTACCGGCGATGAGCGCGAGTTCGAGATGCCCGCGACCTGTCCGGTCTGCGGGACGCGCGTCGTGCAGGACGAGGGCGCGGTGCGCGTGTACTGCCCGAACCCGGCCTGCCCCGCGCGGGTCTCGCAGGAGTTCTCGCACTTCGTGGGCCGAGGCGGGATGGACATCGAGGGCGCGGGCTGGAAGGTGCTCGAGCAACTCCTCCAGCGTGGGATGGTCAGCAAGCGAGGAGACTTCTACCGGCTCTCGATCGAGGATCTCGAATCACTCGACCGGTTCGGGCGCAAGAGCGCCGAGAATCTGCATCGGTCGATCCAGAAGTCGCGCCGGAGACCGCTCGCCCGGATCCTCAACGGGCTCGGTATCCCGCAAGTCGGCGAGCAGACCGCCATCGATCTGGCGAACTGGCTCGTCGAGCAGCTGCCCGCGGGGGATGCGTGGCTGGAACGGGCAGCTGCGTTCCTGGAAGGCGCGGGCCCCGACGCGTTCGTAGCCGTGTATGGCGTCGGGCCGACCGTGGCGACGAGCCTCGCAACCTACTTCGGCCCCGATGGACCGGGCGGCGACGTCTTGCGTGATCTGGCGGCCGCCGGCGTCGAGCCGGAGCTGCCGGAGCCCCGACCTGCAGGAGTCGTCGAGGGCCCGCTCGCCGGCAAGACGCTCGTCGTCACCGGTACGCTGCCTGGCTTCAGCCGGCAGGAGGCAGAAGAGGCGATCCGGGCCGCCGGCGGAAAGCCCGGCGGTTCGGTGTCGAAGAAGACCGACTACGTCGTCGCGGGCGAGGCGGCAGGATCCAAGCTCACGAAGGCGCAGGAGCTGGGCGTGCCCGTCCTCGACGAGGACGCGTTCCGGCGGCTGCTGGCGGGCGAGACCATCTGAGACCAGGGGAGACCATGACACACCCGAACATCGACCTCATCCGGCGCTACTCGGAAGCGCTGACGGCCGGAAGGGCAGCCGACGCGCTGCCGTTCTACACGGATGATCTCGTGCTGCATATCCCGGGTCG
>JBKPMM010000036.1:0-8881 GCA_046732155.1 Chloroflexota bacterium
GCGCGGGCGCGACCGCGGCGGCGTGACCGGCGGCCTGGGACGCGGCCGGATTCCTGCCAAAAGTCCACGACGCGAACGTTAGGCAGCACCGTGGAGGCTTCGGCGCATCGTTATGCATCCTCCGGGCCCGGTCTCCGGCCGATTCCTTGAGGATCGATGCGCGTGACTGCATGGCGATGCAGAAATGGTCGCGCGGAACCTGACGAGTGCTCGCTTGGTGAACATCTGGCAGGAAAGCGGCCAGCCGGCCATCCGGCCAGCCGGCCAGCCGAGCTAGCCGGCCAGCCGAGCTAGCCGGCCAGCCGACTAGCCGACACGCCCGTGACGGCGAAGATGGAACCTTTTCCACCTGCGACCGAGACATAGCAATCGACCGCGGCAGATGTCCGCGTCGGATCAGGCGGCAGGGATGGATCCGGAGCTCGTGATCTTGGCGAGGGGAGGCGATCATGACGCCTTCGCGCGCCTCGTCACGGGTTCGGTCGGCCGTCTCAACGCGATCGCTCGACTGATCCTGCGCGACTACGCCATGGCCGAAGACGCGGTCCAGGATGCCTTCGTCGACGCGTGGCGGAGTCTTCCGGGGCTACGCGACCCTGAACGTTTCCAAGCCTGGCTGACCAGATTGCTGATCCGGTCGTGCCAGGACTCTCGCCGGCGGGCCCGCCGCCGGACGATCGAGATGCCCTTGCCGTCGACCAACGGCCCGAACGTCGCCGATCACCAGGCGACCTTCGCCGTCATCGACCAGATCGAGCGCGGCCTGAGCGGCCTCACGGTCGATCAACGCACGGTACTCGTGCTGACCTACTACCTCGATTTACCGATCGCCGAGGGTGCGTCCGTCCTCGGCATCCCGACGGGGACGATGAAGTCGCGCGTACACAGGGCTCTTGCGGCGCTGCGCGCCACGGTCGATGCGGACGAACGACCGATGCCCACCACCGCGGAGCGAACGATATGACCGCCCATCGCGACGTCGAGTTGTTCCTTCGCGCCCAGTTCGAAGCGACGGCGGATCCGACCGTCCTTGACGGCCAGATCGATTCCGTCCTCAGCGCGACCGCCCGTCGGCGGCAGCAGCCCGCGTGGCTGGCGGCGCTTAGGAGCTACCCGATGACTACGACGACGCGGTCGTTCGGACGACCGCTTTCAACGCCCGCGTGGGCATTCCTGATCATCCTCGCGTTACTGGTCGCGATCAGCGCGGTCGCCCTGACGACCGGTGCGTTCCGGATACCGCCCGCGCCGATCGTGAACGGGCCCATCGTGTACGGCCGGTATGACGCGACGGTCGACGACACGGCTCTCGTCATGGTCCGTGCAGACGGCTCGAACGAACACATCGTGCTTCCGGCACCGGTCGAGTGCCCGCAACTCTCGCCCGATGGTCGCCAGGTCCTGTTCGCATTCGGAGTCGTGAACGTCGATGGGACGAACCGTCGTGACTTTCCCGGCACACACGATGGCGCCACCCTCGGCTGCTCGACATGGTCGCCAGATGGACGACGTGTCGCGATCGAGGGGTTCGACGACACCGACCGCTCCGTTAGCGGCATCTATCTGGCCGACGCCAGCGACGGCGGAAATGTCGTCCGACTCACGACGAACGGTCACGAGGGGAACGACATCCCCGGAGATTGGTCGCCGGACGGCAAGCAGATCGCCTTCCAACGTGAGATCGGCGGGGACCTCAACGAGTTGTGGACGGTCGATGTCGCCAGCGGAGCGGCTCGTCGGGTGACTGCGGGAAACCTTCTGGGCGCCTCGTGGTCACCGGATGGACAGTGGCTCATCGCCTCCGGCGGGACGCGCTTCCTGATGGTTCGGCCAGACGGCGCGGACGCCCACTGGATCCGGATCCCGGCTCTGGTCGGCTACGCGAACGCACCCGCCTTCTCGCCCGACGGAGAGCGGCTCGTCTTCGCCATGTCGGTGGGCACCGCCAACACCGGTGACATCTACACGATGAAGGTCGATGGGACCGAGCTCAAAGACATCTCGAACACTCCGAACGACAACGAGTACTTCGTCGACTGGGGGATCGACCCGAAGTAGCTGCCTGGGATCGAGAGCGGCTCGGCGCGCCGCTCTCGCAGTCTTTCCTGCCAGATACGCGCGGTGACGATCGTCAGGTCCAGATTCGGGGCCGGACTGGGTCCTGATAACGACGTGTCACGCACGGACGCGCGTCGCACGGGCCGCCTGGCTGGCTGCCGGATCCCCTAACGATCACGGGGTGTCTATCTGGCAGGAAAAATCCGCGGTCGAGCCCCGGCGTCAGTCGCGGTAGCGCCAGCTCGAGGTTTCGGGCTCGAGGTGCGACGTTCGGTGGATCCGGATCATCCAGGCGAGCCCGATCAGGTATAGCCCCGCCGCGACCAAGGGGACGACGCCGGAGTACCACGGCGGCTCGTAGAACATCGGCTCGATACCGCCCGGTGCCCCGATCCACAAGAAGCCGATCAGGACCGGCAGCACGAGCGCCGCGCCGATAATCTGCCGCCCCAGCTCCCTCGCGGCACGAACGTCTTCACGCATGGCGGCAGCCTACCCCTGGCGTCAACCGGGACCCCACGCTTCCTGTTGGATCGAGACGGCGAGCGCGACGGCTTCGTCGAGCGTCATCTGGCTGCCCTCGGCGAATGCCTCCGCGTAGTGCTCCTTGCCGAGCATCACTTCGGAGATCGACGCTGGATTGCTGTTGCGAAGCAGCTCCCGCAGCCCCATCGGCGCCTTGACGCCGTAAAGCTCGCACAGGTGCTCGGAGGCTCCCATCAGCCGCGCCGCATCCTCGGGGCGACCGGCCTCGATGGCCATCAATGCGGCGAGCGGGATCGCGATCGTCGTCCCCGTGACGTCGCGTAGCGCGTGGGACGTCCGGAAGGCCCGGACAAACCACTTGGTGGCCGCCGGGAAATCACCGCTTTCGATCTCTACCCAGGCGAGGCTCATCATCGTCTGGCAGGCGTACCAGGTGTCGCCCGTCCGCTCGAAGCGGGCGAGCAAGTCGACGAGCGCCGCCCTGTTCTTCGGATTGGGGTGGTCCCCGGGCACCACGGTGATCAACGACCAGGCCACCCGCGCCGCCCCGAGCTCGTCACCGACCTGCTCGTACAGGCTTTGAGCGCGTTCGGCGAGCGCGAGCAGACCGGGCATGTCGTCTCTTCTGAAGCGATCGAAACCGAGGTTCCAGGTCGCATCGGCCTCGCCGGCGACGTCGCCGATCTCCTGGGCGATCCGGAGCTCCTCCGTGTAGTACGCGACCGAATCCTCTGGTCGCCCGTGCCAGTACGCGATCCCGCCCGCCGCTGATGCTGCCAGCATCCGCTCTCGCGTCGCGGCGTCGCCGCCGGGCATGCGGAACACGGCCTCCGCGAGTTCCTGGCCGTCCACGAGCCGGCCGTCCTGCTGCCAGAACCGCCACATCGCGGTGATGAAGCGCTGCGCGAGCTCCACGTCACCCGCATCGATCGACCAACGGATCGCCGCGCGCAGATTCGGGTAGTCGACGGCGAGTCGGTCGAGCCACCGAGGTTGGTCCGGACCGGGGAGGTAGGGAGCGGCCGCCTCCGCGAGCGCGAGATATGCCCACGCGTGGCGTGAACGTGCCGCGGTCTCACGGCCCTCCTCGCGCAATCGGTCGAGCGCGAACCCCCGGATCGTGGCGAGCAGCCGGAACCTGATGCCGGCTCCGCTGGCATCCGGCGCGTCTCGTTTGACGAGGCTCTGGTCGACGAGGTCCACCAACATGTCGAGCGCGTCGCCGTCTCCTTCGATGACCGCCTCTGCTTGCTCGATATCGAAGCTGCCCTCGAAGACCGCCAGATCGTGTAGTGCGAGTCGTAAAGACGGCGGCAGGAGCTCGTGGCTCCACGCGATCGCACCCGCGAGCGTTCGCTGCCGATCGGGCGCGTTCCGCGGTCCCGAGCCGGGGAGTGGCAGGTTCGCCGCCAGCCGGTCGCGGATCGCCCGCACCGGGATGTGCGCGACTCGTGCTGCGGCCAGCTCCACGCCGAGCGGGAGGCGATCGACGAGCGTGCACACCTCCTCGACCGCGGCGCCGTCACCGCCCGGCTCCCAACCCGGCCGGACCGCACGCGCGCGCTCCAAGAACAGGCGCACGCACGCGTCACCGAGCGGGTCGAGCGGGTATTCCTGTTCGCCCACGATGCGCAGCGGGGCACGGCTCGTCACGAGGATCCGCGAGCGCGGCGACGCCGAGAGGATCGACGTCAAGTCGCCTGCCGCATCGAGCAGCTGCTCGAAGTTGTCGAGGACGAGCAGGACGGAACGATCCTTCAGATAGCCGTCCAGTGCCTCCGCCGCCGGCCGGCCCGGGCCGTCGAACAGCCCGATCGTCCGAGCGATCACCGACAGCACGGTCGCGGGGTCCTCGACGTCCGCCAACGCGACGAACCAAGCGCCGTCGGGCGATCGACTGGCGGTGACGCGCGCAGCCTCCGTCGCGAGGCTGGTCTTGCCGATCCCGCCGGGTCCGGTGATCGTCACCAGTCGGTTCGCTTCGAGCAGAGCGGCAACCGTCGCGACATCCTCGTCGCGCCCGATGAAGCTCGTCAGACGCTCCGGAAGATCGCCGACACCCTGGCTCGAGGTCCGCAACGGCGGGAAGTCACGACGTAGGCCGGGGACCTCGAGTTGATACAGACGCTCAGGCCGCGGGACGCCTTTGAGCTCGTGCTGCCCGAGGTCACGGATCTCGACGCCCTCGAGCAGCGCATCCGCGACGAGGGCACGCGTCGGGTCCGACAGCAGGATCTGGCCGCCGTGCCCGGCGGCGGCGATCCGCGCCGCGCGATTGACCTCGAAGCCACCATAGTCGTCGCCCGCGAGATAGGCCTCGCCGGAATGCAGACCCATCCGCACGCGCAGATCGATGCCATCGGACCAGTCGTGTGCCGCCAGCGCGCGCTGCGCATCGATCGCGGCGGTGACCGCGGCACGGGCCTCCGGGAAGACGGCGAAGACGGCATCCCCTTCGGTTTTGACGACGACCCCATCGTGCTGGGATACGACTCGTCGGATGAGGTCGAGATGTGTGCCGTTCACGTCGTCCCATGCCGCGCCGAGTTCGCGCACGAACCGCATCGAGCCCTCGACGTCGGTCCGCAGGAACGTCACGGTCCCGGTCGGCAGCGACCGACCACCCGCGACGACGGCCTCTTGACTCATTGGTGGCTGATCCGCTCCGCCAGTGTCTGCAACATGGCCATCGCCGCCTCGGGCCGCTCCCGGAGGATCGAGGTCAGACCTTCGCCACCGATCACCAGCGTGCGAACCTCGCCATCGGCGACGACCGAGGCTACCCGCGGCCGCTCGAGCAGGACGGCAAGTTCGCCGAAATGGTCGCCTTGCTGATACGTGCGGATCTGGCGGGTCGAACCGTCCGCCTCCTGGCGTTCGACACGCACGACCCCTTCGAGGATGACGAAGAGCTCGTCGCCGACCTCGCCTTCCGTGACGATCGTCGTCCCGGCACCGAAATCCCGCTCCTCGGCGACCGCGGCGACGCGCTGGAGATCCTCGGGGTCGAGCCGCTCGAACAGCGGCACGCGCCGAAGCTCGAGCATCCGTTCGATCGTGCCGAGGCTCGTGTCGGGGCCCGCCATCGTCCCTCCGTCGCCCGCGCTCCGTGCCGCAAGGATCCGGATCCACGGGTCGTCATCATGCCGCAGCGCGTCGAGCACGTGGCCGTCCTGCCCGACCGCCGTCGACGTCGGGTCCAGCTCGACGAGCCGCGCGATCGACCGCCCGAGCCGTCGGTCGCCGACCGAATCGAGCGTTTCGACCGCCTGCGCGCGGACATCGGCGTCGTTCGATCGAAGACACCGGCGGATGACGCCGCTGGCCTCCGGCACGTCGAGGATGGCGAGGGCATCGAGTGCGAGGTCTTGATGACGACGTCGGCGCTGCTCGAGGACGTCATGGAGGAAGGCGAGGTCAGGCCCCGCGGCGACCGCAGCCTCCAAGCGCGACCGACTGGCCGCGAGACCCATGGCCCGATCGACCTGATCATCGGCCCAGGCGGAAAGGGCCTCGCGGACTTCGGAGGCGTGCCCGGTCATCGCCCGAACCGCAGCGGCCTGGACGGCCGGATAGGGGGAAGCGAGCCGTTCGACGACGCCCGGGGGGAGTGGCTCTGCCGTCGCCAGGCGATCGGCCGCGGCATTGCGCACGAGGTGAGTCGGGTCCTCGAGGGCCGCGATTAGACGGTCCGGATGAGCAGCAGGATCGACCGTCGAGGCAGCAGCCGCGCGGACAGCGGCCTCCTCGTCGTGCAGCAGCCGATCAAGCGCGTCGTCGCCGGGTTCACGGCCAAGCCGGTGGAGGGCATGGAGCGCGGCCGTCCGCGCGCGGGGCTCGTCGGTCAGGAGTCGATCGAGCTCCGCCTCCCCGCGCTCGATGTGCTCGGGATGGATGGCGTCCTTCCCGATCAGCGCCCCCGCGGATGACGCTCGGACCGCCGGATCCGGGTCGTCGAGTGCCCCAAGCAGCGCGTCGAGCGTGTCGTCGCCGGGCGCGTCGGCCAGGAGTCGGGCGGCCATCTCGCGAACCCGCGGATCGGGGTCGCCGAGCGCCGTCATGAGCACGGCACGCACGTCGGGCGCCGTCTCGAGGCTGTCGAGCCCCGGGCCACCCTCTAGGACCTGCTCGCCGATCCCGCGCCGGAGCGTCGCCAGGAGACTGGCCGCATATCGACGGCGGATAGCGAGCGCGATGACCACTGCGATCGCCGCGACGACCGCACCGAGCCAGAAGACCTGCGTCGGGTCCATGACCCGTGCCGCGGTCAGCAGCAGGACGCCGGACAGGATCGTGCCGAGCTGCCCGGGGACGCCGTCCTGGAACGCCATGACCTGCGCGCGGCGGTGCGCCGGGACGGTGTTGTAGAACGCACTCCACGCGGCGTTCGACAGCCCACGCTGGGTGACCGCGACCGTGGCCTGGACCAGGGCCGCGGTCGCGAAGCTGAAGGACACGATCCAGACGCCGAAGCCGACCAGGTACGCGAGCGGCAGCAGCAGCGCGGCGGCCGCGACACCGAAGCGCGTGTAGAACCGGCTCGCGACGACGAGCGATACGACGAAGGACGCAGCGGTTACGACGGCCGAGATGGTCCCGATCGCGGCTGCCAGTGCGACCTCGTTCGGGAATGCCGCCGCGGCGGCCTGCAGGAACGGGAACGTCGTGAACAGCAGTAGCACGGCCAGCAGGACGTAGGCGATCGCGATCAGGCTGAGCAGCGGCGACCGACGCACCTCGTCGAACCCTGTCCTGAGATCGGCGATGACCGGTCGACGGATGGCCGGCGGCGGACCCCACGCTCGTGTCGGCGCCTTCGACGACAGCCGCAAGATGACGAACGCCGTGACCGTCAGCAACGCCGCTTCTCCGATGATGAGCGACTCGGTGCCCACGAGACCGGCGATCGGACCGGCGGCCAATGCACCGACGAAGTTGCCGCCGATCGCGGCCGCCGTGCAGAGCGGGAAGAGGCGCTTGGCCTGACGGGCATCGAATGTCGACGTTGCGGTCGTCCACGCGATCGTGACGGCGATAGCCCCTCCCGCCACGACGGTCAGCCATGTCAGCGGGATGGCCACGTCGGGCGCCACCGCGATGGCAGCGCGCTCGACGATCAGGGCGATGGCGACGCCGATGAGGATCGCCGCAAACAACGGCCCGCGCCGGACGCGCGCGAGAGCTGCGCCATATGCGAGCGACGCGACGAGCGAGATGACGCCGAGCGGGATGAACAGGTAGGGGAGCGCCTCGGCCCCAAGCCGACCGACGACCAGGGTGCTCGCACCGACCTCACCGATGCCGCGCCCGACCTCCAGCACGGCGAACGCGGCAGCGACGAGGACCACGACGGGTCGTTCGCTCGGACGGACACCGGCGGCGGTCGTGATACGTGCGAGCGTCGCCGTACCCTCCTCCCTCGGAGATGTGAGGTCCCTGCTCCTTAGTACGGGCGATGATGCGGTCCTAGAGCCGGGCGGGTCCAGTCACGGGCCACTCGACCGGGATCGCTCGGATGGGCGACACTAGCGGCCATCGCGAGAACGACCCGCGGAGGAACTGCGAACGTGGCGAAGGTGACGATGCCCCAGCTCGGCGAGAGCGTCGCCGAGGGGACGATCGGCAAATGGCTCAAGCAGCCGGGCGACCATGTCGACAAGTACGAGCCGCTGCTCGAGGTCATCACCGACAAGGTCAACGCCGAGGTCCCGTCGCCGTTCGAGGGCGTCCTGAAGGAGATCCTCGCCGAAGAGGGTGCCACGGTCCCGAACAACGCCGAGATCGCGGTCATCGAGACGGCCGATGACGGCGCGACCAACGGAACCGCCCCAGCGGACGCGAAGAACGTCGCCGCTGCGGCCGTCGACCCGCCGGTCGCCGCCGAGTCACCGGGCATGGACGCGAACGCCGCCGGGGAGACGCCTGTCGTCGCCGCCGACGACGCGCCTCCGCCCGAGGTCCCCGGACCTGCCGGCTCCGACGAGTCACCGAACGGGTCGTCGCGAGCTGCGACACCCGGTTCCGCGCCGGCGTCTGCGGCATCCGGTTCCGCGCCCGCGGCTGCGGCAGCCGCGGCACCCGCTCCGACCACGACCGCCGCTCCCGCCGCTACGGCGGCGCCAGCAGCCAACGGGGACCCCGACGCCAGGATGACGCCAGCGGTCCGCCGCCTCCTTCGCGAGCACGGTCTCAGCGCCGAGCAGATCGTCGGGACCGGTGGTGGCGGGAGGATCACCCGCGACGACGTCCTCGCGGTCGTCGAGACGATCCGAACCGGAGGGCAGCCACCGGCCCCAGCCTCCGCGCAGCCGTCAGCGCCAGCCGCGCAACCAGCCGC
>JBKPMM010000037.1:0-7785 GCA_046732155.1 Chloroflexota bacterium
ATCGGCGATCGGCCGACGGGCATCGCGTTCAGCGGGCTCGGCAGTTCACGGTACGCGGCGTTGACCGCAGCATCCGAAGCACGCCGCCTCGGGATCGCGGCCTGGCCCGAGCTTGCATCTTCGGCCGCACCGACGCCGCCGTCGCCGGGCCAGGTCCTGGTCGCCATCTCGGCATCCGGGCGAACGCGCGAGACGATCGAGTCGGCGCGTCGGTATCGGGCGGGCGGTGGTCGGGTGATCGCGATGACCAATGAGCCCGCCTCAGTACTTGCGGCCGAGGCCGATCACGTCCTGCCGCTGCTCGCCGGTGCCGAGGGCGCGGGGATCGCCACGCGAACGTTTCGTGGCACGCTCGCGGTCTGCGCGATGCTCATCCGTCGGTGGGCGGATCCCGGTTGCGCAGTCGAATCCCTTCTCCCGACCGTCGCCCGACTCCGTGCCGTCATGGATGGTGCCGACGCCTGGCTTCCGGCCGCGGTCGAGCTGTTCGAAGGCCGGATGGCGATCGACGTCCTGGGCGACGACGCCGACGCAGCACTCGTCCACCAGGCCGCGCTCATGCTGCGCGAGGCGCCGCGGCAACCCGCTGTTCCGCACGACACGGCCGACTGGCTGCACACGGCCGTCTACTTGGCGCTTCCGGGTCACCGGGCGCTGCTGTTCAGCGGATCCGACCTGGACGGCGAGGTCGTCGACACCATCCGACGCCGTGGCGGCGAGACCGTCGTGATCGGCTCGTCCGTGCATGGCGCGGCCCTGACGATCGAACTCCCGCAGTCCGAGGGACCGTTCGAGCGCGCGATCGTTGCCTCGATCGTGGCCGAACTCCTGGCCGCGGAACTGTGGCGACGAACGACGGCCGAGGACGTCGAGGCGCGTTAGGTTCCGAGCGCCTCGCGGACCTCGCCGATGCGCTGCATCGTCTCCATGTCGAACGGATCGCGGAACACGACGATGACCTCGTCGAGGCCTGCGTTCCGATACCGGTGAACGAGCTCCGCGAAGTCGCGGGGTGAGCCTCCGAACGACAAGCCGTGGTCGGAACCGTCCGAACCGAGCTTGCCCTCCAGGTCATGGATACGCGCCATCTCCTGCCAGACCTCCATCGCGGCTTCGGGCGTGTCCCGGATGACGGTGTGGGTCGTGACGGTTCGCTCGATGGCATCCGGGTCGCGCCCGATCTCGGCGCATCGCTCCTCGAGCACCGACCCGAGTTCCTCGAAGCGGTCAGGCGACCCGTACGCGTTCCATACATCGGCATAGCGCGCCGTGGTCCTCAGCGTCTTGGTCCTGCCGGAGCCACCGATCAGGATGGGGAGCCTCGGCTGGACGGGCCGTGGCTCACATAGGGCGTCCGTCATCTCGAAGAACCGGCCACGGTGCGTGACGCACTCGCCGTCGAGGAGCCGACGGACGAGCATCGTCGCCTCGTCGAGCCGGTCGAGACGCTCGCCGAACCCGGACCCGAAGTCGATACCGAACGCGTCGTGTTCGCGTTCGAACCAGCCGCCTCCGAGACCGAGCACGGCGCGGCCACCCGACACGTGATCGAGTGTCGTCGCCAGCTTGGCGATGAGGCCAGGGTTGCGGAACGTCGTCGACGAGACCAGGAGACCGAGCCGCGCCTTGGACGTGATCGACGCGACGGCGTGGAGCGACGCCCAGCCCTCGAGCTTCGGGTCGTCGGGCGACGCCTCGTCAGACAGCAGGTGGTCGTCGAGCCAGATCGTGTCCCAGCCCGCGGCTTCAGCCGCAACGCACGCGTCGCGAAGCGATGGCCAGTCGGTGCGCTGGATCCAGAAAGCTGCGCCGAATCGCACCCTCAGCCGTCCAGCGAGGCGAGGAACCGGAAGACCGGCGTCGCCTTGGCGTAGGCGTCCGCCATGATCCGCGGCAGCTCCGGCGAGTAGACCTCGTCGTCCGACACTGGTCGGCCGAACACGATGTCCTTGTATCGGAACAGGTCCGCCATCGGATGGTCCGGGGGGTAGCCAGCCGGGACTCGCTTGAGCGATTCATGACTCTCGACGGGCCCGAACTCGGCGATGAAGGCCGGATCCTCCAAGGCAGCACGGACACGACGTTCGTCGTCGACGATCGCATCGCGGAATGCATCGAGTCTCGGCTTGGTCGCCTGCCACATCCCGCCACCGGCGAAGTTATTGCCGGGCTGGAGGTGGAAGTACGCCCCGTTGGCGTGCTCCGTATGCGAGATGTCGGTGTCTGGTGCCATGTTCGCGACCCATGGGAAGCTCGCCCCGAGGTGAGTCTTGTAGGGCGACTTGTCCTTCGCGAACCGCGTATCCCGGTAGATCCGGAAGATCGATCGCTTGGGGTCGGCCTGGAGTGGCAGGGCGCGCTCATCGAAGGCATCCGCCAAGGCCGCGACGAACTCCTCCATCGGCTCCTTGAGGAGTGCCTCGTATTCCGCCTTTCGTGACTGGAACCACGCGCGATCGTTGTTCTGGGCGAGCTCCGCGAGGAAGTCGATGGCCTCCGGGCGGAAGCCGGTGAAGCGGCGGACAGCGATGGCCATGGCGGAGGACCTCCCACGCGACGTGTGCCGTCATCCTACGCGGCCGCGCTTACCTGCCGGTCATCGAGGACTTCACCGCCACTATCCTCCGGGACGTGGGCGCGAAACCCGGTCCAGATCCAGCTGCCGCCGCGACTCGCCTGGCCACGGCACTTCTGCCCTGGTATCGCGCCAGAGGCCGCGATCTCGCCTTCCGCCGACGCGCGGACCCGTATGCTGTCCTCGTCTCGGAAGCGATGGCGCAACAGACGCAGGCCGAGCGAGCCGCGACCTACTGGGCGCGGTTCATGACCCGGTTTCCGACGGTCGATGCCCTCGCCGGCGCGACACCGGCCGACGTCGTTCGCGAGTGGCAAGGGCTTGGCTACAACGGGCGAGCCATCCGCCTCTGGCGGGCGGCCCGCTTGATCTGCGACGAATACGACGGCCGGGTCCCGACGGCGATCGACGCCCTCGAGCTGCTCCCGGGCGTCGGCCCGTACACGGCGCGAGCCATCGCCGCGATCGCCTTCAAGCAGCCGGTCGGCGCAGTCGACGTCAACGTGCGCCGGGTGCTTGGTCGCGTCATCGCCGGCGACCGGCAGATCCGGGCAGCCGCCATCCAGCTGGCCGCCGATGCTGGCGCGCGAGCCATCGACCCGGCGATATGGACCCACGCGATCATGGACCTCGGGGCGACGGTCTGCCGCCCGCGCGACCCCCGCTGCGACAGCTGTCCCGTCAGGGCGATGTGCCGGTACGCAATCGGCGACGCTCGGCCCTCGCGGGCGACAACGACGGCGAAGACGCCGTCGACCCCCTTTCCGGCGACGAATCGATGGCTACGCGGCCGCATCCTCGATCGGCTGCGCGAGGCTGCCGACGGCAGGTGGGTCACGCTTGACGGCCCGATCGGCTCGCATCCCCTGGAGCGCGTCCACGCAGCGACCGAGGCGCTGGCGAACGAGGGAATGGTCGAGATCAGGCGTCGGTCGCCGACGGTCATCCACGCGAGGCTGGCCCTCGCCTGAGCCGGGCACGTCGGTCGGCTACCCTTGAGTGCGATGAAGACAAGCCCGGCGCCGAGTGGGACCGGGACCGCCCGGTTGCCCGCGGCCGATCCCACGCTCTTCGAGCTCGACCTGCGCGGGCTGCGTCACCGTTGGGCGGACAGGGCCGCCCTTCCGGCGATCGGCGCCGAGCAGATGCGTGGCGCCGATCGGCGCGCACAGGCACTGGGCGTGAGCGAGGAGCGCTTGATGGAGCATGCGGGGACTGCCGTCGCCGCAGCCGTCAAGGCGCTCGCGATCGACACGGAGCGGTGGGGCAAGGGTCCGGTCGTGATCCTCGCCGGCCCCGGCAACAACGGGGGTGACGGTTATGTCGCCGCGCGCCGCCTTGCCCTCAACGGCGGCAAAGTGGTGGTCGCCGTCATCGCGACCGATGCACGCCCAGAGGGTGCGACCGCGGCTCGTAACTGGGATCGCATCGCCAACGATCGCGGCATCACGAAGGTCCACGCGCCGGTCGCCCGCGACGTGGCCGTGTTCGGCCAGGGCATCGACAAGGCGGCTGTGATCGTCGACGCGCTTCTCGGGTCCGGCGTTCGCGGTCCGCTCCGCGAACCGATCCGGACCGCCGTCGACGTCATCGATCGCGCGCACCGTGCCGGCGTCCCGGTCGTGGCCGTCGACACGCCGACCGCGGTCGACCTCTCGAGCGGCGAGCCGTCCGATCCTGCCATAGCCGCCGACCTGACCGTGACCTTCCACCGGCCGAAGACCGGCCTCCTCACCCGACGTGGCGCGGCCTACGCAGGTCGCATCCTGGTCGCCCCGATCGGTATCCCGGTCGAAGCCGACCATGGCTGAGCCCGTCGCCCCACGACCACAACCGGGCTGGCCGCAAGTCGCTCTCGTCGCGGCCAGCGTCGTCATCGTCGTGCTCGGCGCTGCCCTCATCACGGGCTTCCTTCCCGATGATCTTCAGCGCGCGATCTTCCATGGGCCGGTGCTGATCGGCGTCCTCATCGTCGGCACGGCCTGGGTCCTGTGGCGGATCTCGCGCGGTCGCGCGATGGTCGACGAGCGTCCGACCGACACCGACCGATGACCGCTCCGGGTCCGATGTCGCCCGCGTCTGCGACACCGCTTGCCAAGCGCTCTGCCGATCTTGCGCGACTCGTCGACACGACATGGGATGTGCTGATCGTCGGCGGTGGCGTCGTGGGTTCCGGTGCGCTCCTGGACGCGGCGTCGCGCGGCTTGACTGCCGCGCTCATCGAGCAGGACGACATCGCGGCCGGCACATCGTCGCGGTCGTCACGGCTCATCCACGGTGGCCTCCGGTATCTGGAGCAGATCCACCTGCCGCTGGTCCGCGAGGCGCTCGCCGAGCGAGGGCGGCTCCTGCGCAATGCGCCGCACCTCGTCAGCCTCGACCCGCAGCTGTTCCCGGTCTACGGGATCCCGTTCCTGCACAAGGCGTTTTACGACGCGGGTCTGACGCTGTACGACATCCTCGGGGCGCGGCACGACGGCGGCTGGCATCGACGTCTCAGCGTCGATGGTGCGCTCGCGATCTGGCCGTCCCTGCGACGCGAAGGACTGCGCGGCGGGCTGCTGTATCACGACGGCGTCGAGGACGACGCGCGCTTCGCGCTCTCGGTGTTGCGCACTGCGCTCGCGTCGGACGCCGCCCCGGTCGCGGTGACGCGCGTACGAGCGACAGGCCTGCGCGCCGAGACTTCCACGGGCCCGCTGCGGGTCGTCACGGCGAGCGACCTCGTCAACGGCGCCGATGTCGAGATCAGGACGCGATCGATCGTTGATGCGACTGGCGTGTGGGCGGCCGAACCCGGTCACCCGTTCGGGAGCCCGTCGCTGCGACTGCTACCGAGCCGCGGCGCACACCTCGTGGTGCCCCGCGAACGCATCCCGGCGAGTGCCGGTCTCACGATCCGCGTTCCCGGCAAGGTCGTCTTCTTCATCCCGTGGCCGGATCACTGGTTGATCGGCACGACGGACGCTCCGTACGAGGGATCGCCGGAGCACGTCGCGGCGAGTGCCCTTGAGGTCGACGAGCTGCTGGCGACCGTGAATGCGACGCTCGACGTCGGCCTGACGCGGGCCGATGTCGTCGGCACGTACGCCGGGTTGCGGCCGCTGATCGCGCCGTCCGGCGGGTCGACCGTGAAAGCATCGCGCGAGCACCGCGTCACCGCCGAGCCGAACGGGGTCGTGCGGGTCGCAGGCGGCAAGTACACGACCTACCGCGTGATGGCGCGCGACGTGATCGACGCCGCCCTCGGCCGTACTGCCGCGAGTTCACGACCGAGCCGAACGGCGGACCTCCGGGTCATCGGTGCAGCCGACGCTTCTGCGCGGGAACGGATCGCGCGTGAGATCGCGACCATCGACGCCGTCACAGGGGCACATCTCGAAGCCGCGACGCGGCTGACAGCGCGACACGGAACCGAAGCGCCTGCGATCGTCGCGCTCGGCGCGGAGACCGATCTGCTCCGACCGCTCGTGCCCGGCCGGCCGTTCCTCGAAGCAGAGGTCGCCTGGGCCGTCCGCAACGAGCTCGCGCTATCGGTCGACGACATCCTCTCGCGGCGACTGAGGCTCAGTCCTGAGCTAGGCGAGCACCGAGAAGCCGTGGCCTCGCGCGTCGCGGAGATCATGAGTCGCGAGCTCGGTTGGACGCCGATGGAGTGCGAGCGGGAGCGCGACGCATACCTGGATTCGGCGGCGCGCGAGTTCGGGGTGCCGCCGAGAGCGTGGCGCGGGTACGCGCCGAAGGTTGGGACGGTACAAACCCACCTATAGCGCGTGGCATACCTGGGACGCACGGGCATGAGTACGGCGTGCGCGGCCTTCCTGACGCCAGCAGCCGGGCCGTCATCAGCCTGTCATCGAGCGCCGGCATGGTGGCGCGATGGACGACCTCGCGAGGGCGATACTCGATGCGCTGTATGATCAGCGACTCCTCGTCGTGTTCGCTTCGATCGTACTCAGCGCATCCCTCGCGATCGTTGCCTGGCGGCGCGGCTGGCTAGGCGCAGCCCGTCGACATCCGTCGCGCGCTGCCGCAGTGGTGGCGACAGTGGTCGCGATCGGCGCCCCGCTCACGTGGTACCTCGCCTCGCCGATCTGGATCCGGACCTCGCTGGTAGAGGCGGGTCCGACCGCGGCCCCGATCGTCGCCTCGACCGAGGCGCCCTCGGTCGCGTCCGCGCCGACGGCGCCTCCCACCCGCGGCCCTACCGCGTCCCCTACGCCAGCCTCGACCCCGACTCCCTTTGTTGCTCGAACCCACGCGACTGGCCGGTTCGCTGGCACCGACGACTTCCACTTCGGCCGCGGGACGGCGTCCTTGATCGAGGTGAGTCCCGGGCGGTTCCACCTTCGCCTCGAGGATCTCAGTGTCCGGAACGGGCCGGACCTGTACGTGTACCTATCGACCGCGGCGGACGACTACGCGAGGGGGTCGCTTGAACTCGGCCGCTTGAAGGCGACCGATGGCTCGTTCGGTTACGACGTACCAAAGGGCACCGACATCCGGTCTTTCCGAAGCGCCATCATCTGGTGCAAACAGTTCAGTCATCTGTTCGCGGTAGCGACGTTCTGACGGCGAAAGTCGGGGCTGTACAACCCCACATCTTGCGCGTACCATCCCGCCGGTAAACGCCATGGCGCGGCTGTGGCCAGAACGTAGCTCGACGCACTCGGACTCCTCTCACGGCTGACGCGAGAAACCCGATGGGATCGCGCCGGCTACCGAGAGGAGTTTCGTTCTTTGTACAGCGACAAGAATCTGACCTGTGCGGACTGTGGACAGGAATTCGTGTTCACGGCGTCCGAGCAGGACTTCTATGCGCAGCGGGGGTTCACGGAACCGCGCCGGTGCGCATCGTGCCGCGCGAGCCGAAAGGCCGCGCGTAACGCCGATTCCGGCGGCGGGTCGTCCTACGGCAGCTACGGCGCCAGCGGCGGCTATTCGGCCGGTGGCACCGGCGGGTACGGCGGTGGCGGTGGCGGTGGCTACCGCGATCGCGGCCCCCGCGAGATGTTCACGGCCACGTGCTCGAACTGTGGCCGCGAGGCCCAGGTCCCGTTCCGCCCGACCAGCGGCAAGCCCGTCTACTGCAGCGACTGCTTCCGGAGCATTCGCGGCGCCTAAGCCCATCCTCTCGGCGCGGGCCGACGAACGGTCCGCCCAACCAGCGTGATCCCCGACCCGGGTCGTCAGCCGACCCGGGTCGAACG
>JBKPMM010000038.1:0-4623 GCA_046732155.1 Chloroflexota bacterium
AGGGCCAAGGCCAGGGTCAGGGCCAAGGCCAGGGTCAGGGCCAAGGCCAGGGTCAGGGCCAAGGTCAGGGGCAGGGTCAAGGCCAGGGCCAGGGCGGCGTCGGCGGCGGAGGCTCGAACGCCCGCTCCCTCGGTTCGGGGATCGGCGGGAACGTCCGACCCGGCGCGCCGACCGGCGCCAACCGCGCAGCCCAGCTCGGTGCCGACTTGTCATCGGTGTTCGCGCCATTCGACCGGCTCGGCAAGCCCGGCGATCCGTCTTACGTCGCGGGGACCGGTGGCGACGGCCAGACCCAGCAGGGCAGCCAAGTCGGCAGCGGGACGAACAACGGAGCGCTGACGCCGTACCAGCAGGTCTACAGCGACTTCCAGTCGTACGCGCAGACGTCGCTTGACCGTGGCTACGTACCGCTCTCGATCAAGGACTACGTGCGCGAGTACTTCAGCTCGCTCGACCCGAAGAACTAAGGGCATCGACCATCGGTCGATGACCGGATCCGGAGGCCACATGGAAGCGCCCGTCACCACCGACCAGACGCTACGCCTCGCGCCGGAGGCTTTCGCCGAGCGCGCGGGGGCGATCGAGCGCGAGGTCGGCCGCGTGATCGTCGGCCAGCGTGAGCTCGTCCGTCAGACGGTCACGGGACTGCTCGCCAACAGCCATGTGCTGCTCGAGGGCGTTCCGGGCCTTGGCAAGACGATGCTCGTCCGGACGATCGCGGACGTCATCGACTGCTCCTTCAATCGCATCCAGTTCACGCCCGACCTGATGCCCGCCGATATCACCGGCACCAACATCCTCATCGAGGAGGGCGGGCAACGCGTCTTCCAGTTCCAGCCGGGCCCGGTCTTCGCGAACCTCGTCCTCGCCGATGAGATCAACCGGGCGACGCCGAAGACCCAGTCGAGCCTGCTCGAGGCGATGCAGGAGCACCAGGTCACCGTCGCACGCCAGCGCTACAAGCTCGACCCACCGTTCTTCGTCCTCGCGACCCAGAACCCGCTCGAGATGGAGGGCACCTATCCCCTGCCCGAGGCGCAGCTCGACCGGTTCCTGTTCAAGGTCATGGTGCCGTTCCCGTCCGAGGAGGACCTCGTCCAGATCATGGATCGAACCACGGGGGCCGAGGCCGTCTCCGCGGGTAAGGTGTGCACGGCCGCCGAGATCGTCGAGATGCAGCGCCTCGCCCGGGCGGTCCCGATCGCGCCGCATGTCACGGCGTACGCCGTGAGCCTGCTGGCGTCCACGCACCCAGACAACGAGCGAGCGCCCGGCCTCGTCCGCGAGTACGTGCGCTACGGCGGCTCACCGCGAGGAGCCCAGGCACTCGTGACAGCCGGCAAGATCTACGCCCTGCTCGACGGCCGGTTCAACGTCTCGACCGATGACATCCGAGCCGTCGCGCTGCCGGCCCTCCGCCATCGCATCATCCTCAACTTCGAGGGCGAGGCCGAGGGCATCACCAGCGAGTCGGCCGTCCGCGCGATCCTCGACGCCGTCGCCGTCCCGACCGTCGAATAGGCGGGGCATGACCGAGCGCGCGAGCCTCAACCCGGAGGCCGCCTCGAATCCGGGCGCCGCTGTGCCCGGTGCCACCGTCCCGGCGAAGGCCGGGACGCGACCTTCGTTCCTGCCAAGCGAGGTCGACCCGACCGTCTTCGACGAGGCGTTCCTCCGTCAGCTCGAGCGCCTCCTGCTGATCATGCGTTCGCCGGTCCGCGGTGGGCTCAAGGGTGGCCGCCGCAGCGTCAAGCGCGGCCAGTCGGTCGAGTTCGCCGATTACCGCGAGTACACGCTGGGCGACGACCTTCGCCAGCTCGACTGGAACGTGTACGCCCGACTCGAGCGGCTGTTCGTGAAGCTGTTCGTCGAAGAGGAGGACATCACCGTCACGTTGCTCATCGACGCGTCGGGGTCGATGGCGACGGGGCAGCCGTCGAAGCTCCTCTTCGCCAAGCGTGCCGCGGCAGCGCTCGGGTACATCGGGCTCGCCAGCGAGGATCGGATCGCCGTCACGGCACTGAGCGGTCGGACGGCCAGGCGGCGAGCATCGCTTCGCGGTTCCGGACGCGTCTTCCGCCTCCTCGCCGACCTCTCCTCCATCGATCCCGCGGATGGCGTGACCGACCTGGTCGTGGCTGCACGCCACGCCGCAGCCCAGCTCCATGGCCGTGGCGTCATCGTCCTGCTGAGCGACCTCCTCGATCCGGGTGCGGATCGCGTCATCCGCGAGCTGGCCGCGACAGGCTCCGAGCTGATCGTCCTGCACGTGCTGTCGCCGGATGAGCTCGATCCACCGCTCCAAGGCGACCTTCGGCTCGTGGATGTCGAGACGGCTGAGCGGGTCGACATCACCGCCGACCTGGCCACGATCGAGGCGTACAAGACGCGTCTCGCGGCATGGAAGGCCGACTTCGCGGACCTCGCGGCGCGCCGCGGCGCGAGCTACGTCGACCTGGCCTCGGATGTGAACCTGGCCGATCTCATGTTCGCCGAGCTCCGGCGTCGGCGCGTCCTCGGGTAGCGAGGGTGCCGTTCACGACGCCGCTCGCGCTGCTCGGTCTGCTCTTCGTGCCTGCCGTCATCGCGATGTACCTGCTAAAGCTCCGTCGCGACGAAGCGGTCGTGCCGTCGACGCTGCTGTGGACCCGCCTCGTGGCCGATGTCGAAGCCAACGCGCCGTGGCAGCGGCTTCGGCGCAGCCTGCTGTTGCTGCTCCAGCTGCTATTGGTGATCGCGCTGGCGCTGCTCGCGGCGCGGCCGTTCCTCGAACGCCCAGCGGGCCTGGCGAAGGACATCGTGCTGGTGATGGACACGTCGGCGAGCATGGCCGCTACCGACATCGTTCCCGACCGGCTTACGGCCGCGAAGCAGGTCGCCATCGATGCGCTCAAGGACCTGCCGACGGGCGGCAAGGTGAGTCTCATCGCCGCCGACCGGACGGCACGGATCGTGGTCAACGAGTCGAGCGACCTGACGCGCGTGCGCCAGGCGATCGAATCGATCCCGGTGACCGAGAGCCGCGGCGACCTCGGTGACGCGCTCGAGCTGGCCTCGAAGCTTGCCGCGCGCTCGGGTGATGCGCAGATCCTCGTCGCGACGGATGCCGCCCTCGCCTCCAAGCCGACCGGTCGCGTGGCAGCGCCCATCAAGGTGCTGTCGGTCGGGCGCGAACGGAAGAACCAAGCCATCGTCGCGCTCGCCGTGCGCACGGCGCCGTCGGCCGTGACTCGCTCGGTCTTCGTCAGCGTCGCCAATCTCGATCTCGCCGCGGCGAACCGGCGCCTCGAACTGTGGGGCGACGACCGACTCCTCGAGGTCCGCGACGTCAAGCTGGACCCGCAGGCCCGCTCAGACGTGATCATCGACGACCTGCCGCGGGATGTGGGGACGGTGGAGGTCCGTCTGGTCGGGCCGGATCCGTCCGTCCTGGGGGCACCCGATCAGCTGACGGTCGACGACCGGGCGTGGGCCGTCATCCCGCCGGATCGGACTCGACTCGTCCTCGTCGTCGGCGAAGGCGATCCCTACCTCGAGACCGCGCTCTCGTTCCTCCCTGACGTCGAGCTGTTCGGGGTGACGCCCGCCGAATATGGGCCGGCCACGGAGCGCAAGGACGGTCGCCAGTGGGATCTCGTCATCTTCGAGGACTTCTTGCCGCCGACCCTGCCCAAGACGCCGGTGCTGGCGATCGCCCCGCCACGGAGCGGGCCGCTCGGCGACGTGTCCGGATCGCTGAAGAACCCGGGGATCGGCAGCCTCGATCCGGACGAACCCGTCCTTCGCTACGTCGATCTCTCGACGACCCACATCTCCGAGGCCGTGAAGCTGGCTGCGCCGGCGTGGGCACGGACGATCGTGCCTGGTCCTCGGGGCGCGCCGCTCCTCTACTCCGGGACACGCGATGGCATCAACAGCGCGGTCCTCGCATTCCAGCCGCGGCAGTCGGATCTGCCGCTCCAGGTCGCGTTCCCGATCCTGTTCGCGAACCTGACCGGGGAGCTGATGGGGACGTCGACAGCGCCGACCGAGGCGGTCTCACCGGGGACGCCCGTCCAGTTGCACATCCCATCGGGCGCAGTGGGGCTATCGGTCGTCGCGCCGGACGGCACGGAGACACGCCTGGCTCCGAGCTCCACGGCTGGTGGCGGAACGGCCGTCACGTTCGCCGCGACTGATCGACTCGGGATCTACACGGTGACGCCGGTCCCCGACCCTGATGGGACCCCGGCCGCGAGCACGTCAGCTGGATCATCGGCCGCCGTATCGCCCTCGGCCAGCGGGAGTGTCGGTTCTGCATCCGCCGCCCCGGAACTGCAGACGACCGACGACCCGCTGGCGCCCGTCCGGTTCGTGGTAGCGCTATTCGATGTCGACGAGTCGACCATCGCACCCGGGAGCCCTGCGACCATCGAAGCGCTCGGGACCGCAGTGGGAGGCGGATCGCCGGCGCCGGGCGCGAGCGGTGTACCGGCGCCGAGCCCGTCTGCTGTCGAGCGCCCGACGACCCACGACGAGCTATGGGTCCCGATCGTCCTCCTCGTGCTGGTCGGGCTGTGCGTCGAGTGGGCCCTCTTCCATCGCGACGGGCTCGTACGCGCGCGACGGGCGCTCACTGATCGC
>JBKPMM010000039.1:0-4429 GCA_046732155.1 Chloroflexota bacterium
CCGCCTCGAGCTTCAGCCGAAGGTTCCGCACGGTCATCCGCAGTAGGTGCACATCGCGGTCGTAGCCAGCACCCCATACGCCCTTGAGCGTCTGGTCGTGGGTCACCAACTGCCCTGCCCGCTCCACGAGGTAGGCCAGAAGGCGGAACTCGGTGGGAGTGAGTGGGATCTCCGCGCCTCGGAGCCGTGCACGATGGTCGTCGAGGTCGACGACGAGATCGTTGTATCGGAAACGCCGCGGCCGCTCGGGAGCGCTCGTGGCTGCTCGCCGCAACGCGGCCTCGACCCGGGCGATGAGCTCCGGGAATGACACGGGCTTCGTGATGTAATCGTCAGCCCCAAGCCTCAGTCCCCGGATCTTCTCGGTCTCGGATCCACGCGCGGTCAGCATGAGGATCGGTATACGACTGAACTCCCTGAGGCGCTCGAGCACTTGCCAGCCGTCGAGCCCTGGCAACGCGACGTCGAGGATCACGAGGTCCGGGTGGTCTTCGTAGAACCGTCGTAGGGCGTCGGGCCCATTGCGTGCGCCGATCGTCCGATAACCGGCCTGACGGACCCAGAGCTCGACGAGATCGGCGAACTCGGGCTCGTCCTCGACGATCAGCACGGTCTCAGCCACTGCGGGCCACCGGAGTGCGGGCGGTACCGGCTGGATCCTCCGCCAACGGCAGCGTGATCCGGACTCGGGTGCCTGCTCGGCCGTCGAGCCGGTCGCCGATCGTCAGCTCACCGCCATGTGCTTCGACGAGACGCCGGCAGATGTAGAGGCCCAGACCGGTCCCTGGGATACGGGATTCGCGGACATTCCAGGCCCGATGGAACGGTTCCATGACGAGTCCCCGGTCGGCTTCGGGGATGCCGATGCCTTCGTCCTCGACGCTGACCGCCAGCCAGGGACCATCCATCTCACCATCGACCACGACCGGTCCGCCATCAGCGGCGTACTTGAGGGCATTGCCGACCAGGTTCTCGAGGACCTGGCCGATCCTGACGATATCGACGTCGATCGCGGGGAGGTCGTCGGAAGCCAGGACCACGAGGCGATCAGCCTGACCCGAGATCTCGAGATCCCCGCGAAGCCTCGCGACGAGTGCCGCGAGCGTCGTCGTCCGGCGGTCGAGGATGAGTGGGTCGGCCTGGAGATGAGTGACGTCGAGGACCTCATCGACAAGGGCGCCGAGTCGTTCGGTCGCCTCGCTGATCCGCTCGACGAAGAGACGTTGCTCTGCTGGTTCGAGGGGCAGATGCAGGAGCGTCTCGGCATAGCCGCGGATCAGGGCGAGCGGTGTCCGGAGCTCATGGCTGACCGTCGCGACGAAACCCTCACGCAGCTCCTCCAGAGCCTGGACGGCGCTCATGTCACGCAGGATCGCGGTGGCTCGCGCCCCGCCTGCCTCCCCTTGCGAGGCGGTGACGGCGTAGCTGCCTGCGACGCCGATGCGCGCTCCGTCGGGACCCCGTATCGCCGACTCGCGATACGCGATCGCCTCGCCGCTCGCACGAACCTCGGCAAGGGGGCAGTCGGCCAGGGAGTGGCCCCCGGCGATCTCGCACCCGAGGACGTCGCCACATGACCGTCCGATCGTCGCCTCGAGGCTCGTCCCCAGCAGACGCTGGCCGGAAGGATTGAGCCGGACGACGTCGCCGTTCTCGTCGACCTGCAGGATCAGGTCGGTCGCCCCCTCGACGATGGCGCTCAGCTCCAATCGTTCGCGCTCGAGTGCCTCCCGGAGACGGGCGTTCAGGAACGCGACACCGAGCTCGTGTCGGGCGAGAAGGACGACCCGGACGCCATCTTCGTCGAGATGACCGCCCGGACGTGGCCAGATGCCGACGACGGCGCGCGGCGGCAGCTCGCTCAAGACCAGCGCGCGACCGCCAGCTCGGCCCTCTGTCCATGTGCGTGCGCCATCTGGGTCGGCCGGCTCGGCGGGCGCCGCGGGGTCCGATACGTCACCGGCCACGGCGACGAGCGACATCCCGGCGTCATCCGCGCCGAGCCACAGTGCGCCGCCCGCTGCATCCGCGAGCCGCAGGACCTCGTTCAGGACGGACGCTGCCAAGTCGGGCAGGGTGCCACCCGATGCGATCAGCTGGCTGAGCTGGTACTGCGCGAACAGGGCGTCCGCTTGGCGTTGCGCGTCGTCGAACGCGCGTTGTCGCTCGCGCTCGAGCGCTTCGATCCTTGCCGACTCGGCGGTCTGCCCGACCAAAGATCGATCAACCATCGGCGATCGCACGGAGCAACAGCATCGATGAGACGGCACCGGGATCGAGATGGCCGATCGACCTGTCGCCCAGCCGCAGGGCGAGGCCGCGCCGCGCGACGAGGGGCCGGGTGCTGCGCATCCCCCGAGCCGCGGCCTGGACCGCCGCGCCCATCGCGGCCGCCATGCCGTCACCCGCCTCGACGCGCGCAGTGAACATGTGAGCAGCGGGCGCGAGCGCGTCGAGCATGGTCTTGTCACCGACCGCGCAGCGGCCGCGTCGTGCGACTCCGTCGCAGCCGGTCATCAGCATCCGCGCCAGCGTCGATCCGTCCACGGTTGCGCTGTCGCCCGCCGCTGCTCCAGCCTCCAGGAATGCCGTGCCGTACAGCGGTCCCGACGCTCCGCCGACGGCGGCCACCAAGCGGTAGCCCACGGCGCGGAGAAGCTCCCCCGGCGCGGCATCCGGCGGAAGGTCGTCCAGGGCGGCCTCGACTGCCCTGAACCCGATCACGAGGTTGTCGCCGTGGTCCCCATCCCCCAGCACGGTGTCGAGGCGGGTGAGATACGCGGCGTGCCGCTCCAGCACGAGGCGGCAGCGGTGGAGCGCCGCGCGTACGGCTGGACCATCGACGACGTTAACGCCGGGTGGCGACGCGGACCCGTTCACGTCGGCCGACGATAGTCCGTCGAATGGTCTCGGGCAACGCGCGTGACGCCGGTCCGGTCGGCTCGACGCGCGAAGCGGCGACGTTCTGCGCATCTCTTGATGCGGCCTTGCTTTCTTCTTGATGAGTCGCGACGGACCATCGGCGTCATCCACGAACCGGGTGCGAGGCATCCGGATGTCGAAAGGAGGCACGCTTGGTGGGTCTGATCCTCGTCTCCCACAGCGGCACGCTCGTCGACGGCCTACGCGAGATGGTCGTCCAGGTCGCAGGCCCGGACGTCGCCGTCGCGACGGCCGGTGGCACCGAGGACGGCCGCCTTGGCACGAGCGCACCGCGCATCGCCCAGGCCGTGCGCGACGTCCTCGATCGTGCCGACGGCGCCGTGGTGCTGCTCGATCTTGGGAGTGCCGCCCTGAGTCTCGAGCTCGCGCTCGAGGACCTCTCGGAGGAGGACCGGCGGCGAGTCCGCGTCAGCGAAGCCCCGCTCGTCGAGGGGGCGGTCCTGGCCGCGGTCCAGGCGAGCGTGGGAGCCAGCCTTGACGAGGTCATGGCAGCAGCCGAGTCGGCCTCGACGATGGCCAAGCTGCCGAGGGCGTGACAGAGATGTCGGAAGTCCGCCTCGTCGTCATCGACCCGTCCGGGCTGCATGCCCGACCGGCAGCCCGATTCGTCCAGGCCGCGAATCGGTTCGCGAGTCGGATCGTCCTCCGTCAGGACGGCCGCGAAGCCGATGCCAAGAGCCTCATCGCCCTACTCGGGCTGACGATCCGACCGTCGACCGAGATCACCCTCGCGGCCGACGGCCCCGATGCCGACGCCGCGCTCGCCGCTCTCGAAGCGGAACTGTCCCCATACGTCAGCCCAGCCGGCTGACGCACCGACACCTGAGGAGGTAGACCTGATGTCGTCCCCGACCCTGTCGCAGAAACTCACCGCTGAGGCCATCGGAACAGCGATCCTCGTCTTCATCGGCGCGGGATCGGTGCCGCTGACCGTGTTCCTTACCGCGGGTGCCGGCCACACCGGCATCGACGGGACCGCTGGCCTGTCGACGATCTCGTTCTCCTTCGCGTTCGCGATCTTCGCGGCCGTCTACTCGATCGGCCACATCAGCGGCTGCCACATCAATCCGGCGATCACGATCTCTCTGCTGGCAACGCGCAAGATCGACTCGCGGACCGCGGGGGCGTACATCGGCGCTCAGCTCGTCGGCGCGTTCCTCGGCGCGGCCCTGACGTTGATCATCCTCACCGGGAATGACCCCGCGAAGCTCGGCCTCGGCGCCGTGTCGGTCAACGCGAATGCAGGTCTGGCCGTCGGCTTCGCCGCAGAGGTGATCGGGACTGCGATCCTGGCGTTCACGGTGTTCGGCGCCGCGGTCTCGGGCAAGGCGCCATCCGGCTTTGCCGGGCTGATCATCGGGTTCATCGTGTACGGGATCATCATCCTGGTCGGGCCCATCACAGGCGCGTCGCTGAACCCGGCCCGCGAGCTTGCCCCCGCCCTCCTTGGCCAGGCCATCGGTGCGACGCCGGTCCCGGTCGAGCA
>JBKPMM010000040.1:0-24008 GCA_046732155.1 Chloroflexota bacterium
CAGGGCTTGGCTGTCGGAGAGTGCGAGCCGAGGTGCCGTCAGGCCTCGTTAAACAGGCGGCAAAACGAAGTACCTGGCAACCGCCAGTCGACTCTCGCCCTCGCCGCTTAGGCGGTAAGGTGAGCGTGGAAGCTGCCTCCGCCTCGCGGGCAGTGGAAGCGTCATGCAGCGAGGCTGCGATCCGGATGAGCGTCGCGTAGTCCGGAGTCAAGCCCGATCTAGGGGCACGTGACTGGATCGTCCGGCAGGGTGCCGATGCCCGTCCGGGCGATCGACGACAAACCATCGGACACGCTCGTAGTGGTCTCCGACGAAGGGTTCTGGACGGGGAGTTCGACTCTCCCCCATCTCCACCACATCCCTTACACCTGCGCGCTTCCTGCCACGCTCATTCAGGGCGCGCGATCGATCACCCCGTCGCGCGCGTCCGTCGATCGCCCGAACGCGATCAGCGCGCCCGCCCCAAGCAGGCACATGACGGCGTTGCCGGCCATCGCGATCGGCAGCCCCACCGTCACCGACAGGAAGCCGATCGCCGGCGGGTAGATCGTCGATCCGACGACCGCGAACCCGACGAGCGAGCCGCCGACGGCGGCCGACCGCTCCGGGTAGCGCTCTCCACCGAGGGCGACGATCATCGGGAACACGGGACCCGAGGCGACCCCGGCGAGGGAGAACAGGACGATCGACAGCGGCAGTGACGGTGCGGCCACGGCCGCTCCGATGGCGAGTCCCATCGCGACGATGCATACGATCGTGAACCGCAGGTGGTCGAACCGATCAGAGATCGCCGAGGACAGCAGACGGCCGACCGTCGCTCCGGCCCACGTCAGGGAGAGCGCGAGCGTCGCCGTCGCCAGCGGTGCGGGCTCGAGATAGCGGACCAGCCAGTTCGACACGCCGATCTCGGCAGCGACGTACGTCGCGATCGCGACGCCGAGCAGGATCAGTGGTCCAGACAGGAGGCGGGCAGCGCTCGCTCGGCCGGTCGGTGAGGGCCCGTTCCTCGGCTGGCGCTGGCCGCTGGGCATGGGCACGATCGCGTATGCGGCCGCCAAGCCGGCGAGTGGCAGCGCGGAGACGACCATGATCACCTGCCAAACGACGCCGGCGTCGACCGCACGGCCAACGACCAACGGCGCGAGCAACGCGCCCACGCTGAAGGACACGTGGAGCAGGTTCATCGCGCGGCCACGTCCTTCGCGATAGACATCGAGGACGAGCCCGTTCGATCCGCCGTCGAGACAGCCCGCACCAAGGCCGGCGGGGATCGTCGCCGCGAGGAACAGCGGCCAGCTCGGAGCGAGTCCGTATCCGGCGATCCCGATGCCGTGCAGGACCGCGGCGATCACAAGGACCAGGCGCCGGCCGACCCGCTCCATGAGCTGGCCGCCGATGACCGACCCGATCGCATAGGCGATCGAATACGCCAGGTACACGACTCCGATGCCGGCATCGTTCTGATCGAACGCCGTCTCGATCGAACGGATCAGCGACGGGACGAGGAGACCCGTCCAGCCGATGATGAGCAGCGTGAGGCTTCCGACGATGCCAGCCGCGAGCCGGCGGTCGGGAGATGGGAGGCTCACCCGACGATGCTATCGGCGGGCGCGGTGCGCCGACGTCCGGTTCCGATCGCCGACGTCCTGGAGGGGTCAGGTATCCTCCCCGGCACCACGTTGACCTAGCCGTCGTTCTGGCACGGACCCGCGCCAGTCCTGCGCAGCACCCCCGCCCGCCACGGGAAGGAGCCATGGACCACGAGCCCGTTCTCATCTCGACCATCGCGATCGGCCTGACCGCCGCGTTCATCGGCGGGTTCGTCGCTCGCCGTGTCGGCCTGCCGGCGATCGTCGGCTACATCGTCGCCGGCGTGGTGATCGGGCCCTTCACGCCCGGTATCGCGGCGGACCCCACGATCGCGAGGGAGCTCGCCGAGATCGGCGTGATCCTGCTCATGTTCGGCGTCGGGATCCATTTCTCGTTCCGCGACCTGGCTGCCGTCCGTTCGATCGTGGTACCCGGGGCGGCCATCCAGATCGCCGTCATGACCAGCCTGGGGACGGCGCTCGGTCTGGCTCTTGGGTACGGCATCGGCGGCGCACTCGAGCTCGGCCTGGCGATCTCGGTCGCGAGCACCGTCGTCCTCCTGAGGGCACTTGAGGACAGGGACGAGCTCGACACCCAGCAAGGCAGGATCGCTGTCGGGTGGTTGATCGTCCAGGACCTGTTCATGGTCGTGGTCCTGGTGTTGCTGCCCGTCGTCGCGCCGAGCCTGGGTGGCGTGTCGGCCGACACGCACGGCGAGACCGGGTCGAGTGCCGGTCCCCTGCTCGAGATCGCGCTTGCCCTCGGTCGGGCGGCTATCTTCGCCGTCCTGATGGTCGTGGCCGGAGCCCGCGTCATCCCGTGGCTGCTCCTGCAGGTGGCGCGCCTCGGGTCGCGCGAACTCTTCACCCTCTCGGTCCTCGCGGTGGCGCTGGGGATCGCATACGCCGCCTCGACCGTGTTCGGCGTTTCCTTCGCGCTCGGTGCGTTCCTCGCCGGACTCGTCGTGAGCGAGTCCGACATGAGTCACCAGGCGGCCGCGGACGCACTCCCGCTTCGCGACGCGTTCGCCGTCCTGTTCTTCGTGTCGGTCGGCATGCTCCTCGACCCGACGTATCTCCTCGCGAATCCGATCGCGATCGTCGCCGTCGTCAGCCTGATCGTGATCGCCCAGCCGCTCGTCGCCCTTGCCATCGTCCTCGTGTTCGGCCACCCGCCACGCGTCGCGCTTACGGTCGCCGCGGGACTCGGCCAGATCGGCGAGTTCTCGTTCATCGTCGGGACGCTAGGCCTCACCCTCGGGCTGCTTCCGGCCGGGGGGTTCCAGCTCATCGTCGCGGGGGCACTGCTGTCCATCGCCGTGAACCCCGTCCTGTTCGCCTTGATCCGGCCGCTCGACCGGCGGCTCCGGGACCAGCGCTGGTTGCGAGCCCTGACGCGACGGACGATCGGAGACCTGGCGGCGATCGACGAAGGCCAGCGGGCGCAGCTCGTCAACCACGCCGTGATCTGCGGATACGGCCGGGTCGGCCGCCTGATCGGCCCGGCGCTCGAGCGCCGCGGGTTCAAGTACGCGGTGATCACACAGGAACGCGACGTGGTCGATCGACTTCGCGCAGCCGGCGTCATCGCGATGTACGGCGACGCCGCGCATACCGAGGTCCTTCGGATGGTCAACGTCCCGACCGCGCGGCTCGTGGTCGTCGCGACGTCCGAGCCGAACGAGACACGGCTCATCGTCGAAAGGGTCCAGGCGCTTGACCCGGGCGTCGACATCGTGGTGCGGACGCACAGTGACGGCGAGGCCGCGCTTTTGCGCTCGCTCGGTGGCAAGGTGCAGGCCGTCCACGGCGAGCGCGAGCTGGCGGTCCAGATGGCGCGCTACTCGCTACGCCGGTTCGGCCTCAGCAGCCAGGAGGCCGAAGCGGTCGCCCAAGGCCTGCGGGAACGGGGCGTCGTCGCGCCCGAGCGTCGTCAGCGACCGCTGGAGGGTGCCCTCCGTCGACTGAGAGAGCGGATGACCGCCCGACGAGCGTGATGTGCCGCTAGCTACCCCGCGGAACGAGCACGACGCGGCGGTTCGGCTCCTCGCCGATCGACTGCGTCGCAACGCCCGTGTGATCGCGGAGCGTGAGATGGATCCAGCGGCGCTCGAGGGCCGGCATCGGTTCGAGCTGGAGCATCTTGCCGGTCTCCATGACCCGAGCAGCGGCGCGATCGGCGAGCTCGCGAAGCTGGCGTTCGCGCCGGCCGCGGTAGTCCTCGACGTCGACGAGGACGCGGGTCCACGACCCCATCTCCTTGGAGAGCATCAAGTTCACGAGGTGCTGCAACGCTGACAGGCGCTCGCCCTTGCGGCCGATCAGCGCCCCGAGCGAATCGCGGTCGTCGCCCTGTGCCACGACGTTGAGGCGGCTCGTCTCGCCCGCGGCGACCTCGACCGTGGCGTCGAAGCCGAGGTGGCCCATGAGGGTCTCGAGGATGCGCTTGCCCGCGGCGAGCGCCTCGGGCGACGCTTCGGATGCCTCAAGGTCGGCGCGCTCTGCTGCGAGCGAACCGCGAGCGGCAGCGACCTCCGCCGCCTCTGATGCCGAGACATCGGTCCCGCCACGCCGTGGGCCGCGGGATCGATCGTCGCGCCGCGGACCTGCTTCACGCGGGCGATCGTCACGCCGTGGGCCGCGATCGTCACGCCGTGGCGGGCGACTACCGCGATCGTCGCGGCGGGGTCCGCGATCGCTGTACTCGCGCGGCCGATCATCCTGGCGAGGCGGTCGGTCGTAGTCGCGCGGCGGCGCCGGGGGCAGCGGCTGTGACGCAGCGGCGTCGCGCTTCGGAGCGGCACCGCCGAGGGCGCTCCGCGGCGCCGCGACGATGCGGGCCGGCTCCGCGCCCATCCCGAGGACGCCTCGGCTGCCTGGGGTCAGGATCTCGAAATCGAGGTCGTTGAGCTCCGCGCCGAACTCGTCGCGCGCCGCCTTGAGCGCCTCCTCGACGGTCTTGCCCGAGAACTCCTTGTAAGCACTCATGTTCAGCGTCGTCTCCCTCGTCGGCCCTGACGTCCGCGCTCGCGTCGGCGGATCGTCTTGTCGGCCGTGGTCTTCTTGTCGGCGTCGGTGAGGATCGCCGCTCGCTTGCTCGGATCGGGGGGTGGTGGCATCTCCACCGGGAAGCGTGGGGTGTGGTCGACCGCGAACGCCGGCGTCCAGCCGAAGATCGGGAACATCGAGCCCCACCCGACGATGAGGTACTGCTGCACGATCGAGAAGATCGTCGCGACGATCCAGTAGATGAACAGGCCCGCCGGCAGGAATCCGCCGTAGACGACGGAGATGAGCGGCAGGAAGAGCATCGTCTGACGCTGGATGCGCGCGTTGGGGTCGTCGTTGGTCGGATCCGCCGCCGGCAGCATCATGCGCGATTGCACGAGCTGCAGCAGCGCCGAGAAGATCGCCAGGATGCTGATGCCGAAGCCGGCGACCGTCGCGATCGTCGACGGCTTGCTCACGTCGATCTCGAGCCCGAAGAACGGGATGACCGTATCGATGCACGGGCCCAGCGCCGCGCTCGGAAGACCCGTCGCAGGATCGATGTTCGTGCACGTGAGCGGGACGACCTGCACGCCGGCGACCGTCAGCATGGCGCGCGGGTCGACGTTGGTCAGGCCGTGCTGGATGACCGAATACATGATGAACAGGAGCGGCAGCTGGAGCAGGAGCGGCAGGCAGCCGGCGAGCGGGTTCACGCCGCGCTCGCGCATCAGTTCCTGCTGCGCGGTCCGCACCTTCATCGAGTCGCCTTTGAACCGCCGCTGGATCTCCTTGAGCTCCGGCTGGAGGAGCTGCATCCGCCGCTGCGAGACCAGCTGTCGGCGATAGAGCGGGATGAGGATGGCCCGGACGACGAGCGTCAGGACGACGATCCCCCACGCGATGGCACCGGGGACGCCAAGGTTGTAGAGGAATTCGTAGACCGCGACCATGACGATGAACATGGCCTGGAAGATCGGCGTGAACAGCCACGCCAGGAGGCTGACCGGGTCGGCACCGGGCGTGGCGGGGGTCAGCGGCGGTGCCGGAGTAGGCGATGCCCCGCCGGGTCCCGTGGCGCCCGGGACGCAGGCGACGACGAGCGGGATGATCCCGAAGATCACGAGCGCCGGAAGGATCCGGCGCAGGCCGGGAGACACGGTCACGGGCGGACGGCCTCGCTAGCGGACCGGGTCATACCCACCTGGGTTCCAGGGGTGACATCGGGCGATCCTCTTGGCCCCCATCCAGCTCCCCCTAACCAGGCCGTACTTGATGATGGCCTGCTCGGTGTAGTGCGAACACGTCGGCTCGAAGCGGCACGACGGCGGAAGCCATGCGAAGACGATCCGGTAGAGCTTGATGGCCCCGATCCCGATCTGCTTCATCGACTGGATCCTCCGAGTACGCCACCCCGGACGAGTGTCCGTTGCAACGCTCCGACCACGGCGTCATGGTCGGCCTCGACGATGCCAGGCCGGGCGATGATGAGGACGTCCCAGCCGGGCTGGAACGAGGGCGCCATCACCCTGAGCGCCTCTCGGAGTCGCCGGCGGACCCGGTTCCGAACGACCGCGCTTCCCAATCTGCGTCCGGTCGAGATCCCGAAGCGAGTCGCCGGGAGATCGGTCCTCAGGAACCTGGCGGAGAGCAGAGGGTGGGACCTGGTGGATCCCTTCTCCTGGATCGCCGCGAAGTCCTGCGGTCGAGAGAGCATCACGAGTCGCGGCGAACGTGTGCCGCGCTCGGTCGTCAGGCGGTCAGCCGCTTCCGGCCCCGAGCTCGCCGTGCAGCCAGGATCCGGCGTCCCGCGGTCGTCTTCATGCGGGCGCGAAAGCCGTGTTCCTTGGCACGATGGCGCTTCTTGGGCTGGTACGTCTGCTTCATCCGGGCGGTCCTGCGATCCTCTCGATCCGACCTCGGGGACGGTCGCTCCGTCTTCCCCTAGAGGCACGCAAACGCGCCTCGTGTCCCACAGGACACATGGCGCGTCGTCGTCCGGCGGATGATAGGGCTGCCCCAGAGTGGGTGTCAAACGTTCGGGAGGGGGTGTCATGGACACCCGACGATGGCGCCCCGCGTGGCTCTGTCGAGACCCCGGTGCTGATCGTCAGGATACGAAGCGAGGCCACCGATGAGGCTGCGCACGGATACTCCCAGGGAGTATGCGCGATTCGCCTTGCGACGCGATCTTGGCCGGTGCTATCCTCTGCGGGCCCTCGGCGCCGGAGACGTTCGCGGGAGACGCCAGCAGCCTCGTGGAGGGGCGCAGGCAGCGGTCGTCCGGCCTCGTCGGATGGACGTCGATCGGACGCTCCACCGACTCGCGCCACGACCGGGATATTGGCCGCCGCTACTTCATCGACCGTCAACCCCGAACGCAGGTCCTATCGAACGAATGGACGCCAAGCAGGTCTGGCGAGCTGCCCTGGGTGAACTCCAGGTCTCACTGTCGCCCGCCAACTACGAGACGTGGCTGCGCGACACCCAGCTGGTCGATGTCGACGACCAACGCTTCCGGATCGCGGTTCCCAACGGCTTCGCCAAGGACTGGCTCGAGACCCGCTATCGCTCGCTGATCAGTCAGACGCTCGCGCGGATCGTGGGCTACAGCGTCCAGGTCGAATTCGTCGTCGGGCCGGCCCCCGCAGAGACGCCGAAGGACGGGCTGGAACCACAGCACATGCCGTCCGGCAACGGACTCAACGGGCAGGAGGTCCGCGTCGAGGCGACGCGGGTCGGTGGCGAGGGCGGCGCGACCAACCTCAACCCGCGCTACACGTTCGCGAACTTCATCGTCGGGTCGGCGAACCGCCTCGGCCACGCGGCCAGCCTGTCCGTCGCCGAGCGACCGGGACACGCCTACAACCCGCTGTTCCTGTACGGCGGCGTCGGGCTGGGCAAGACCCATCTGATGCATGCGATCGGCAACCAGGTGATCGCGCGCTTCCCGCGCAAGCGCGTGGTCTACGCGACATCCGAGAAGTTCACGAACGAATTCATCACGAGCATCCAGCAGGGCAAGATCGACGAGTTCCGGTCGCGCTATCGACGGATCGACCTCCTTCTCATCGACGACATCCAGTTCATCGCCGACAAGGAACGGACGCAGGAAGAGTTCTTCCATACGTTCAACGCGATCCACGAGGACGGCAAGCAGATCGTCCTCTCGAGCGATCGACCACCCAAGGCGATCCTGACCCTCGAGGAACGGCTCCGCTCACGGTTCGAGTGGGGTCTGATCGCCGACCTGACCGCCCCCGACCTCGAGACGCGCATCGCGATCCTGCGCGCCAAGGCCGAGGAGGGCGCCGTCCCGATCACGTCGGACGTCGTCGAGTTCATCGCGCGGAAGGTCGTCTCCAACGTCCGCGAGCTCGAGGGCGCCCTCAACCGCATCGTCGCATTCGCGAGCATGGGCGCGACGCCGATCAGCATCGAGCTCGCCCAAGCCGTCCTATCGAACGTGCTGTACAACCCGAAGAAGCGCCAGGTGACCCCCGAGCGGATCGCCAAGGCCGTCTCCGACTACTACAGCGTGCCGATGGAGGCGCTGCAGGGCCAGAAGCGCGACAAGGCCATCGTCATGCCCCGCCAGATCGCGATGTTCCTCATGCGCGAGGAGACGGATGTCTCGCTGCTGAGGATCGGCGCGGAGCTTGGCGGCCGGGACCATTCCACCGTCCTGCACGCGTGCGACAAGATCACGCGCGAGGTGGCCACCAACGACGAGCTCCGCCGCGAGATCGCCGCGGTCCGCGAGCTCATCTACGCCGAGTAGAGCGCCCGGGGCGGCACTCGCCGTCGGCGCCTCGACGCTCCGTCGCCATCGATCGCTGACAGGCCACGCTGCGATCGCTGAGGATATGTCCCTGAAATGTCTGGTCGCAGCGTGGATATGAGCCTGCAATCCTTGGCGCTCCGTCGGACGCGCGTCCGCCCATCCCCAGTCCATCGACGGTCGGGTCCCGTATCGAGCCATGGTTGTCCACGGGCCGGGGGGTTCCGTCAACGTCCGCGCGACGCACATCGGAGCACGACCGTCCACGCGGTCCACACCGTTACTACGGTGATGACGGACCTAGTAGAAAGAGAGAAGATACCCACCAAGACCCCCGGTCACCCAGACCATGTCCCAGAGGGAGTGACGCCCACGTGAAGCTATCGGTCATGCAGGAGAACCTGGCTCGCGGTCTGTCGATCGTCAGCCGGGCGGTGTCGAGTCGCAGCACGCTGCCGGTACTCGCGAACGTCCTGCTCAAGACCGAGGATGCAGGGCTCAAGCTGACGGCCACGAACCTCGAGATCGGGATCACCTACTGGGTTCCCGGCAAGGTCGACGAGGACGGCGCCACGACCGTGCCGGCGCGATTGCTGACGGACCTCGTGAACTCGCTGCCGCCCGGTGACAAGGTCGAGCTCGAGGTGACCGCCGGCGACACCCTCCACGTGAAGGCAGGCCGGTTCCAGACGCACATCAAGGGGATCAGCGACGAGGAGTTCCCGGCCATCCAGACGGCCGGCGATCGACCCACGACGCGCATCGCCCAGAACGTCCTGCGCCGCGCGTTGGCCGAGACCGCATTCGCGGCAGCGAGCGACGAGGCACGCCCGATCCTCACCGGTGTCCTGGCGCGGTTCGAGGGAGACCAGCTCACCCTGGCAGCGGCGGACAACTACCGGATCGCGGTGAAGACCGTACCGATCCTCGACCCGGTTCCCGAGACCAGCGTCGTGATCCCGGCGCGTGCGCTGAATGAGCTCTCGCGGGTCCTCGGCGACGTCGATGATCCGGTCGATGTCGTCCTTGCCGGTGCTCGGAACCAGGTGCTGTTCCATCTCGACGGGATCGACCTCGTCAGTCGCCTGATCGACGGACAGTTCCCGAACTACCAACAGGTGATGCCGCAGGCGCACGCCACGCGCGCGGTCCTCGATCGGGAGGAGCTCCTGCGGGCGGTTCGACCTGCAGCTCTGATCGCCCACGAGTCCGCGAACATCGTGAAGCTGCAGATCGGCGGCGACGGTGATCCCGGTGTCACCGTAAGCGCCAATGCCGAAGTGGGTGATCATGTCGGACAGGTCGAAGCCGCGGTCGAGGGCGACGGCACGACGATCGCGTTCAACGCGCGGTATCTCGCCGATGTCCTCACCAATGTCTCAGCCGACCAGTTCGCACTCGAGCTGAACGGGCCGCTGTCCCCGGGCGTGTTCAAGCCGGTCGGCGATGACCGCTACGTCCACGTCGTCATGCCGGTCCGGACGACGTCTTAGCATCGCGGCGCTCGATTCGCTCTCGGCTCTCGACCTGCGCGGGTACGCGTCCCTCGACGCATCCTTTGATGCCGGCCCGCATCTGATCTGGGGCCCGAACGCAGCGGGCAAGACAAGCCTGCTCGAGGCGATCGCGTTGCTTGGATGGGGTCGATCGCACCGGACGAATGCCGACGGCGAGCTGATCCGGTGGGGACACGACCTCGCTCGCATCGAAGGCAAGGTCGGCAACGATGTCCTCGAGGTGGCCATCCAGCGCTCAGGTGCTGATGGCTCGGGAGGCCGGAAGCGCATCCGGATCAACGGGGTCGGCCGACGGGCGGGCACGCTCGGGCGGTATCTCCGGGTGGTGCTCTTCGCGCCGGAAGAGATGCTGCTCGTCGTGGGCTCGCCATCGCTCCGCCGCGCCGCGCTCGACGCGCTCGCCGCGGCCCGCTTCCCGACCTACGCCGACGATCTGGCCACATACGGTCGGACGCTCCAGCAGCGCAACAGCTTGCTGCGGGCGATCCGCGAGGAGTCCGCGACCCGAGATCAGCTGCGGTTCTGGGATGACACATTCCTCGACACGGGCGGTCGAGTCGTCGCCGCACGGCATGAGCTGGTAGGACAGCTCGCGGAGCCCCTGGCCGATGCTCATCGCGAGATCGCGCCCGAAGAGGTGGCCGGAGGCGGCTTGACGCTCCGCTACGTCACGAACGCGCCGACACGCCCCGGTGAGACGCCGCGGGACGCGCTCGCCCGAAGGCTCGTGGAGACCGCCGAGAAGGAGATCTGGAACGGTTCTACCGTCATCGGTCCGCATCGGGACGACCTCGCGTTCGACCTTGCCGGGCGCGACCTCGCCGGGTTCGCATCGCGGGGTCAACAGCGAACGGCGATCCTCGCGTTCAAGTTGGCCGAGCTCGACCTGCTCACGACACTCGATGGCCATCCGCCGCTGCTCCTGCTCGACGATGTCTTCAGCGAGCTCGATCCGGAACGCCGCGCGCACCTTGTGCGCCGTATCGCCGCGCTACCGCAGGCATTCGTGACGACGACGACGCCCGACGACCTCGACCCAGCCTTGCTGGCGATCGCCCACGGCTGGGAGGTCCGCGCCGGTTCGGACGGTGCCGAGCTCCGGCAGGCCACCGTCGCGCCGCGCCGGTCACCGAGCCCGGCATGACCGAGAACGCGCCGCGACGGCGGCCGATGCGCAGGATCGGCGACCTGATCCCGGACGCCGCTCGCGCGCTCGGTCTCGAGGACGAGCTCCGGTTGGCGCGGGCGATGGCGACCTTCGAAGCCATCGTCGCCGAGCGCGTCCCGGCGGCAGCCGGGGCATGTCGTGTCGTCGGGATCGTCGGGTTCGCGATCGACGTCGAGGCCGACGCACCGATCGTCGCGCAAGAGCTGCGACTGCGTTCTGGTGAGCTCCTGACGGCCTTCGCGGCCGCTCCTGGGGGCATCGGGATCCGGGACCTTCGAGTGCACGTTCGGCGAGGAGGTCCCCGCGTATAATCCCCCGAACCTGCCTGCCATCTCGGGGCGAACGTCACGCCGATCCGGCCAGGGATCGTCCCGTCGCCTGACCAACCCTATCGAGAGGCCCGCATGGCCGCCCGTCTCCAACTGAAGCTAGGGATCGTCGCCGAGCACGACCGGCTCGACGATTCGCCCGACACGCTCGTCGTCGTCGAGCCGAGCGTCGGCTCGGTGGCCAGGTCGAAGGGCAACCTCTATCTGCTCGTGACGTCGCGGACGAGCTCACGCCACGCGTTGGAGGCGACGCGGCTCGCCGCGGAGACGATCCGGAACGAGTACTACTACGACGAGTCGGCAGGCATCCGCGTCTGTCTGCAGAAGGCGATCGCGACCGCCAACAAACGGTTGCTGCACCAGGCGGATCGCCTGGGCCTCAAATCACCGGAGGGCAACGGCCCGATCGGGGTCGGCGTGGGGGTCGTCCGCGGCAACGAGATGTACGTCGCGACGGTGGGGCCCGCGGAGGCGTACCTGATCCGCCAGGCCCGCCTGTCGACCCTGCCCGACCCGCATCGTGAGCGCGGCCTGCCATCGAACGGGCTCGAGCCCGAGGTCTGGCGCGGGGAAGTGACCGTCGGCGACTCGCTTGTTCTCATCTCACCGAATATCGTCGCCCGACTGGGGCCGGACGAGCTCAAGGACGCGATGGTCACGCTCCATCCACAGTCCGCGATGGAGCACCTGCATCAGCGGTTCAAGTCCGCGGACGGTTCGGGCAGCGATGGCGCGATCGCGTTCGAGGCGACCGAGGTCGCGCCGACCACGCGCGGCCGGATCCTCGTACCGGTCCGTCCCGCGGAGCCGCTCGCCGGCGCCCCGGACCGCTCGCCGATCCCGCTCGCCGACAACGTCCAGGCGGCCGGCGCGGCGGTCGCCTCGGCGGCCGACAGTGCGCGGACGGTCGCCGGCAGTGCGTTCGAGCGAACGATCGCGCGGCTGCATGATCTCCTGCCCCGGCGGAGACCCGCGTACCGACGCGTCACACCACTCGCGTCACGCCGCGAGACGCAGCGCCGGGCGGCGATCGCGATCGTCGCGCTACTCGTCGTCGTGGGCGGCCTGGCGATGTCCGTGTGGGCGTTCGGGGGCAGGACACCGCAGGGAGCGATCAGCTCGATCAACGCCGGCCAGGCGGCGCTCGACAAGGCCCAGGAGGACCTCGCGCAGGTCTCCGGCCCGGGTATCGATCTCGTGGCCGACGATCGCAATGAAGCGCTTCGCCTGCTGACCGACGCGTACACCGAGCTCGGCAAGGCCGAGGACGCAAGCGTCAGTTCACGGGTCGTCGACCCGGTCCGAGCGAAGGTCGTGGCACTCCTCGATCGGGCCTACGGCGTCGTCGAGGTCACGTCGACGCCGCTGTTCACGTTCAAGGCGGCTCAGGGCGCCGCGCCGTTCGACATGCGCGAGATGGTTCGCGGTCCCGATGGGGCTCCGTACCTGATGGATCGCACCACCAAGTCGGTCTATCGCGTCGACCTCAAGCGGAAACGCGCCACGAACATCGCCAAGAACGGACGGACGGTCGGCGGGACGAGGATGGCGGTGCCGAAGCTGCTCGCCACCGGTGGCCGCGATCTGCTCATCCTCGACACGAAGAACGCGCTCTGGCGATGGCGGGCGTCCAATGACGCAGGGCGTGGGACCACGACCCGGGTGAACGTCAACGGCGCGACCCAGTGGGGGAACGACATCCTGGGGATCGGGACGTTCCTCCGAGATAGCGTCCGCGGGCTCTACAACCTGTACGTCCTCGATCCGTCCGAGCAGCAGATCCGCGCCTACCCGCCGGCCGGCGACGGGAGTGGCTTCCCGGCCAAGTCGTCGGCGTGGCTCGCGACCGCGCGAGCGATCGACCAGATGAGCTCGCTGTATATCGACGGGGATATCTACATCACCGAGAACGGGCAGCTCGACCGTTACACGGCCGGCAAGAGCGACGCATGGGACCCCGGCAAGCCGGGTGATGAACTGCTGCGGCCCACGATCAGCCAGGTCCTGGTCGCCGGTTCGAACGATCCGGAGAGCCGGAACCAGGGGAAGGTGTACACGTTCGATCGCTCCAACGATCGCGTGCTTGCCTATGACAAGCGGACCGGTGACTTCGTCGGCCAGTACCGACTCAAGGACAGCGACGCGTGGGCCGATCTTCGCGCGATGTACATCATCCCCGGGCTCGAGGATCAGCCGGACAAGCTCGTGTGGCTCTCCAAGGACGCGGTCAATGAAGCGGTCCTGGAGGCAGCGGCGGGCGCGGACGGGGCGTCACCGTCGCCCTCGGCTGGTGCGAGCGGCTCCCCGTCGACGTCCCCGAGCCCCTAGGCGGGGCGCGGCCCGGTGATCCCGCTCCGCGACGCGAACCCGACCCGCCGTACCCCCGTCGTGACGCTCGCGATCATCGCGGCGTGCGTCCTCGTGTACGGGTACCAGGTGCTGCTGCTCGCCCAGGGCGGTGAGAGTGCGCTCGATCGTTTCATCACCCGATGGGGCGTCGTGCCGGTCGAGCTCGTCGACGCGCTGCGGGCCGGCGCGCTGGCGTCTGGGGAGCTGGTCACGCTCGTCACGAGCCAGTTCCTGCACGGCAGCCTGGTCCACATCGCGGGCAACATGCTGTTCCTGTGGATCTTCGGGAACAACATCGAGGATCGTTTCGGGCGGCTCGCGTTCGTGGCCTTCTACCTCGTCGGCGGGATCGTGGCCGGTCTGACCCAGGTCGCCATCGACCCGACCTCGACGGTCCCGACGATCGGCGCCTCGGGGGCGATCGCTGCGGTCCTGGGTGCGTACCTCGTCCTGTTCCCTGGCGCCCGCGTCACGACCGCGATCTTCCTGGTCTTCTTCTATCAGCTCATCGAGATCCCGGCGATCTTCGTGCTCGGGTTCTGGTTCGTGCTGCAACTGTTCGACGGTCTCGGGTCGCTCGGCGCGATGGGCCAGGCCACGACCGGTGGCGTCGCGTTCTTCGCCCACATCGGCGGGTTCGTCTTCGGCGCGGCGGCGGCACTGCTCGTTCGAACCCTCGGGCGCGAAGGCGGGCCGCCGTGAGGCGGACGCGTCGCACCGTGGGATAATCCGGCCGATGGACGACGGCTTGATCGAGATGGTCGTTGAGAGCGTCCGGGTCCACATGCTCTCGAGCCGCCACGTCGTGATCCTCAAGGAGACGGGTCGCGAACGGTATCTGCCCATCTGGATCGGCCCATGGGAGGCGAGCGCGATCGCGATGCGGCTCCAGGGGCTCACGCCCGAGCGGCCGCTCACCCATGACCTGTTCGCGAGCACGCTCGAAGCGGTCGATGCTCGGGTCGCGCGAGTCATCATCTCGGACCTTTCCGAGGAGACATTCCACGCGCGACTGTTCGTCGAGCGCGACGGCAAGGTGGGCGAGATCGACGCCCGGCCGTCGGATGCGCTCGCCTTGGCGGTGCGCGTCGGTGCCCCGATCTTCGCGGTCCCGTCGGTCCTCGATCAGGCCGGGCTCGGCGCCGATGGCGGGATCGGCGACGAGGGTGAGGGCGAAGGGAGCATGCTCGAGTCGACCGGCGAGCGGATCGTCGATCCGCGCCTTGACGTCTTCCGCGATTTCGTCAATTCACTCGACGTCGAGCCAGACAGCGAGGATCGCCAGAGCTGACGCGCCCCACCCGGGAGGAGGCCCTGTCAGCGCTCCGCGATGATCGGCCGGCCCCGCCGCAGGGCGCGCGACCGGTTCGCCCACATCGCAAGGCGCGTCCGCCAGAAGTCGCGCACCGCCCGCGCGATGACCTGCGGCTTCGCGCCGGTCGGTGACCCTGCCGTCCGCGGGTAGTGCGGCACGCCGACCTCGACGACCGATCGGCCGGCGGCGCGTAGCTTGATGAGCAGCTCGGCCGAGAAGAACGCGCCGTCCGACTCGACATGGATGTCCTCGACCGCCTCGCGGCGGAACAGCTTGCAGGCACAGTCGACGTCGGTGACCTTGAGGCCGAAGAAGATGCGATTCGCGAGGCGGTAGGCGCGCGCATACAGCGTCCGAACGAGCGGGTCGGCGCGGCGGATCCGGTAGCCGACCACCACATCCGGCTGATCCGCAGCTGCGAGGCGTTCGGTCAGACGGGCGAGATCCTCGACGCGGAACTGGCGATCGCCGTCGGTGAAGGCGACGAGCTCGTAGCGCGCGGCGGCGAACCCCGATCGCAGGGCCGCCCCGTAGCCCAGGTTGGTCGGATGGTGGATCGCCCGCACGACGCCTGGGTGCGCCGCGGTCAGCTCGTCGGCGAGGGCCTGCGTCCGATCCCGAGAACCATCGTTGACCACGATGATCTCGAACGTGTCCGCGATGGCCGGGAGGCTGTCGAGGGCTTCGGCGACGAGGCCCTCGATGTTGGCCTCCTCGTTGTGGGCCGGGAAGAAGTACGACAGCCGCGCGACCCGCGACGGTGCGGAGCCCGTCACTGGGCGACCTCGCGGCGACGGATGACGCGCGAGAGCATGCTCGGGTCGAATGCCCCTATCGGCTGCGTCTCGTAGCGCTCGGCGATGCCGGCGATCTCCGAGGGCTCGATCCGGATCACGTAGACCGGCCGCGTGGGCAGGTTCCGATCGATCACGTCGTAGATGTCTCCGAGGTTCTGGTCGAGGCGGGTACGGTCGTCGATGATAGAGATGTCGGGGCGGCGACCCTCGATCACTTGCGCGTACCAGAGCGGCGTCGAGTAGCTCCACCAACTGACGATGACGGCATCGCGGTCCATCGACGACAGTGCCATGTCGAGCCATCGGGCGGCTGTGTCGTCTTGGCTCCTATCCACGGCCTGATATCGATCACCCAGTCCGAGCGCCGTCGGCACGAGCAGCACGACAGCGAGGACGGTCGCGACGACGGGGTGCAGCGCCGTGCGGCCATCGTCATCGACGCGAGTGCCCGCCATGCGGGCGATCCCCTCGGCGAAGATGGCCAGCCACGTCCACGCGATGAGGACCGGCACGACGTAGTACCGGTCGATCATTGCGTTCACGTACGAGGCGTTGAAGAAGCACGTTATAGCCAGGGCCGAGCCGGTCAGGAGCGCGTAGCTCGGTCGTCGGAGGGCGGTGACGACGAACGCGAGCGGCACGAACAGCGCGAGCGGACCGAAGGCGTCGAGGCTCCGGTTTACGAGGTCCGCGGCCTTCACGGGAAGGTCGCTGAAGGGCGCCACGAGGCTGCCGCGGAACTGCTCGGCGAGCGCGATGTACCAGAAGCCGTCCCAGGTCTCGGGCTGTCCATAGACGATCGAGGCGCGGAACGGACCGGCCCGTAGCGGCAGCTCGAGGTAGACGAGGGCTACCGTCAGGACCGCCACACCGACGCACCCGACGACGAACCGGGGACGCCGGAGGATGTCGCGGTCGACCGCAGCCACGTACAGCGCGATCGGCAAGGCGAGCAGCAGCGTCAGCGAGTGGTTGCCCGCGGCGAGCCCGAACACGACCGCCGCGCCGACGAGCGCGCGATCACGCCGGCCGTCCTCCCAGGCGACGAGGAGGCGGAGCAGGATGGCGACGAGGGCCAGGTGGAGCGCGTGGGCCTCGGCATGGGTCCCGATCTTCCAGACGATCCCCGTGAAGGCGAGGCCGAGGCCCGCCATGACGCCAAGGAGGGCGGACCGCGTCAGCGCGCGGACGAGGTCGACGGTGACGGCTGCGGCGACGGCGACGCAGAGGCCGGCGAACAGGTTCATCCGGAAGGCGGGATCGCCGAACGGGGTCAACAGCACGTTCGCGACCCAACCGAGCAGCACATACGTCGGGAACCCGGTCGGATGGGCGGTGCCCAGCACAGGCGCGACGGTCTGGAGCTCGGCCGTATCCCAGAAGCTGACGCCGGGCATCATCGCGACAAGGGCACCGACGAATGCGACGACCCCGACGAGGACGGCCGGAAGCCACGTCCCCGCGATGCGCCTCACCATCCGAGGAAGCGGCCCCAGAGCACTCCCCACGCGTTGATCGCGACTGATAGGACGATCAGGCCGATGGCGAGCGGCATCGCCCACGGTCGCGGCGACGCTCGGTCGACGAGTCGCGCGAAGCCGATCGCGACGAGCACGAGCGCGAAGGGCACGACGTCGTTGCTGAAGCGGTACCCGAACTGGACCCAGCCCTGGCTGAAATGCATGAGGTTCACGACCGAGACGAGCAGGATCGCGAGCAGTGACGCGACGACGATCCGCCGTCGCCGGCGATCGAACCATGCCGGGATCGCGAGCAGGAAGGCCGGCGTGGTGAGGACGACGCTCATCCCCGTGTCCCGCGGGAGGGCGATCGGGCAATCGACGTCGAACACGCCGCGCGTCGCACCGGGCTCGGTGCACAGCGGCCGATCCACGGTCCCGAGCGTGTCCTGGAACCGTTCCGGGAACAGCTGGGGCGCCGAGAGCAGCATGATCGCGAGGTTCTGCGGGATGTAGCGCGGGTCCTCGGCTGACCATTCAGGGTGGTAGCCGAGCCCCGTGTACGCACGCGCCTCGAGCTGATACAGGTGGTCGTACGCCGGATGGAAGACGTGCCCAGTCGAGACGACGTTGTAGGCGAGCAGCGCCACGACCGGGAGGCCCGCGCCGATCACGACCGACGCCGACCGACGACGCCAGCCGATGCGCGGTCCAACGATCAGGAAGAACGGTGTCGCCAGGATGATCGTGAGGCGAGCCGTCGAAGCGAGGCCGACAAGCAGGCCGCTCATGAAGGCCGTTCGGGTCGGGTGCGCGAGCGGTACCGCCGCTCCGTCATCGCGCGCGGTCGCTGCGTCGTCCGCGCCGAGCGCGAGCCCCACCGCGAGGATCGTCAGACCGACCGCCACGATGTGCGCCTGATACCACGTGGTCGTGTTCTGCGCCGCGTACCAGAACACCGTGCCGAACGCGAATAGGACCGTCGTCCCTACCCTCACGACGCTCGAAACGGCAAGCCGACCGATCATCCACCAGCACAGCGCGACGTCGACCGCGGCGAGGACGGTGAAGATCAGCTGATCGTCGGCACGGAGCCCGAAGGCCGCGACGAACGGCACGAGCAGGATCGCGGGGAGGGGCGGGAACGGAATGAGGGCCCGTTCACTGCCCGCCGCGCGCGCGACCGGGAGGACATCCTGGAAGAAGTAGTTGCCGAAGCGTTCCGCCGTGTTGAGGACCGGGTAGTGGATACCCGCCTGTCCCTCGAGGAACGCCGATGCCTGCCACACGAAGTGGTCGTAGTAGCGCTCGACGAAGGTCAGCCGATAGACGGCGAACGCCGCGACGGCCAGCGCGATGCCGCCGATCATGACGAGCGCCAGATGCGGCTGGGACGCGACCCGACCGGGTCGGGAGTGGTCTGCGGGTGCCTGTGCTACGCTCAGATCCACCTTCCACGCTCGTGCAGGAGCCGCTCTCCAGCTTGACTGGCCCCGAACCCGGTGGGTATGAGCGAGGCACGGGAGCGCCGCCTCGGTCGACCGGGATGCAGGGGGCCGTCGGCGTCGTCCTGATCGCCCTCGCGCTCGGACTCGCCATCCGACTCAGCCTTTTATACCTGCTTCCCGGTTCGGGCTTCGGGCCCGACCTCTCGTCGTTCCGCTTCTGGGCGAACGATCTCGCCACCAATGGGCTGAACGGCTTCTACCAGCGGGACTTCTTCCACGACTACACGCCTGGCTACCTGTACGTGCTGTGGCTCGTCGGGACCGTCGGGAAGGCCCTCGGTGGCATCGGTGACCTGATCAAGATCCCACCCGTCATCGCCGACGTCGGGATCGCCTATCTGACCTGGTCGATGCTCCGGGAGATCGGTGTTCGCGAGCGCCTCGCCGTCCTTGGGGCGCTCGTCGTGATGCTCAACCCGATCTTCTGGTTCGACAACGTCATCTGGGGCCAGGTCGATTCGTTCGGCGTGCTGTTCCTGATGCTCGGGCTCCGCAGCCTGTGGCGCGACCAACCCGAACGGGCCGCGATCTTCGGTGTGGTCGCGGCGGTGATCAAGCCGCAGCTGGGCATCCTGCTCCCGGTGATCGCAGTCGTCACGATCAGGCGAGCACTCCGGCCGAAGCCCAAAGACCCGGAGGCCCTGCCCGAAACCGACCCTATCCGGCGACTGGAGGCTCGGACGGGGCATCCGATCCGGATCGTCACCACGGCGCTCGTCGGGTATCTCACGGCCCTGGTGCTGTGCATCCCGTTCGGACTGAGCGTCCTCCAGTTCACGCCCGCGGCGCCGTTCTTCACGTCGGGTCTGCTCCAACAGATCGCGCTCGCCGGCGGCGGCTACCCCTACCTGACGGTCAACGCGTACAACGCCTGGGCGGTCGTGCCGAGCGACCTCGGGATCAGCCTGGCCGGATCGGGGCAATGGGTCTGCGACACGCTCGCGACCCCCGCGGACAAGTGCGGGACCGGCTATGTCCAGTTCGGCTCGGTGCCGGCGATCGCCGTTGGTGCGGTGCTGCTGGTCGGGGTCATCCTTACCGCCCTCTGGGCGATCTGGCGGAACCCCGACCGGCTCACGATCACGGTCGGCCTGGCCGTGATCGCGCTGGCCTTCTTCATGGCTCCGACGCGCGTCCACGAACGCTACGACTTCCCGTTCTTCGCGATCGCCGCCCTGCTGTTTGCGATCTCCCCCCGATGGCGCCTGCTGTACGTCGTCTTGAGCATCGCGACGTTCGCGAATATGTACGTCGTCCCGACGACGATCTACCCGCCGACGGACGCGACGAACCCGATCCGCGACTGGCTCGGCATCGGACCGGGGATCCGGTCACAGGTGGGTGTCACCGCGATCGCCCTGACGTACACGATCGGCTCGATCTGGGTCTGGCTGCAGCTCCGGCGATCTGCGCGAGAGCGGCTCGAGGAGGAGACCTACGCCGGCCGGGAGATCGAGCCGGATGCGGATGACACGTGGTATGGCGAGCGCGTCCCCGTCGGGTCGACCGGCGCGACGGCGCTCGCTGCCGCCGGAGCCGGTCCGGCTTCGGCAACGCTCCCGACCTGGTCGGAACCCGCCCGGTTCGAGGAGGTCGGGATCAGCGGCTGGGTCTACGACCGCCTCCATGCCATCCCGGTCCGCGCCGATCGCAGCCGGACGCTCGTCGGCGAGCGCGGCGGGCGCTTCGACCGGCTCGACGCCTGGCTCATCCTCGTCCTCGTCCTGGCGACGCTCGGGCTCCGGCTATTCCGACTCGCCGAGCCGTACCAGATGCACTTCGACGAGGTCTATCACGCCCGCACCGCCGCCGAGTTCCTGCAGGACTGGCGCTACAGCGAATCCCATCCCATCTACGAATGGACGCACCCGCATCTCGCCAAGTACGCGATGGCAGGCGGCCTCGTCCTGTGGGGCGCCGACCACGTTGCCGCGACGAACGAACTCGGCGATCCCGTCCGCGCCGTCACGATCGAGCCGCGGCGCGAGGATGCCACGGCACGCGCTGGAGAACGGCTTCATGTCGCCACCGGCACCGAGATCCGGACCGAGGATCTAGTCACGCGGCAGAGCGTGGCGCGTACACCGGCGCCGGGCGTCGGCGCGCTGGCCTTCGACCCCACGCAGACCCGGCTGATCCTCGGCGCCGATGACGGCACGGTGTCGACCCTCGACGTGACACAGATCGGCGTCGATGGTGATACCCCACCGCCCGTGCGGCTCGCCACGGTCCCGTACCCCGTAAAGCACCTGCTCGTGACCGGCGACGGCACGATCGTGGCGGCGTCCGATCTCGATCTCACGACCATCGATGGGACGTCCGGCGAGATCCTCGGCAAGACCGAGTTCGACGAGATCAGCGACCTCTCGCCGGGTGGGACCGGTCCCGTGCTCCAGGGCGATCCGGGCGCGATGGAGGATCCAAGCGCGGTCGCCGAGACCGTCGCGTCGCTCATCGGCGGCGATCCCCAGGATTACGAGTCGCGCATCAGCCGAGCTGCGCCGGGCGCGACCGTGTTGTTCGGGAGCCCGGGGAGCGGCGACACCCGCACGTCGGTCGAGGACGCGATCGCGGACGGTCGCCTCCCTGGGGTCGAGATCGTCGACCTCCCCCGAGTCGCGGTCGGGACCAGCACCGGCGTCGCGTTCATCGACCCGGCGAGCGCGAGCACGACGGCGACGGTTCCGCTCGACGGCGGCGCGCACGGCATGGCGTTCGTGACCGGCATCGACGACACGGAGCTGTTCGTGACGAGCGGGACCGCCGAGGCTCCGAACTACCACGTCATCAAGGTCAGCGGTGATGCCGCCGCGAACGGGCCGGTCGACCGCGGTAGCAACGCACTTCCAGGTCTCGGGTCGAGCGTCGCCTATGACAGCGCGTCCCAGATGGTCCACATCCTTGGCCGCGCGGCATCGGGCTCGGGTTCTCCGAGCGACCGCTGGACGGTCTACGTCGTCGAACCGCATGGCAACACAGCCCCCATCGGCGCCGTATACGCCGACGCGCTCCTGCCAGCCGACTTCACGCCCGTGGACTGGGCGATGGACGTCGAGCCCGAGTACCAGACCGATGACCGCGAGGACCTGCTGGTGTTCGACGGCGGCGGGACCGTCGCATCGATCGACGTCGGCTCGCACGCGTTCGCATGGCGCTTGCCAGGCGTCATCGCCGGCGCCCTGATGGCCGCCTGCCTGTACGTCCTCGCCCGCATCCTGTTCGCTCGACGAAGCGTCGCGGTCGCGGTGGCCGCCTTCGCCCTCCTTGACGGGATGTTCTTCGTCCAATCCCGGATCGGGATGAACGACGTCTACGTCGGGTTGTTCATCGTGGCGGCGTACACCGTGTTCGCGGCGGTGTGGACCCATTGGTGGCGTGGTCGGGCCGCATTCTGGATAGCCATGCCGATCATCGGACTGCTGCTGGGGCTGGCGCTCGCATCGAAGTGGGTCGCGGCGTATGCCATCGGCGCGCTCATCCTGCTGTTGCTGGTCCGGAGCGCACTTGGCCGGGTCGTATCGATCCTCGGTCTGATCGCGATCACGGGCCTGCTCGGCTACCTCGCGATGGCCGGGCAGACGTTCGGGAACCTGCCGTTCCTCGTGATCATGATCGCGCTCACGCTGCTGGCCGTCGTCGTCGCGGTCTTCCATCCCATCCGCTGGACCGACGAGGAGATGTGGCTCGCGCTGCTTGCCCCCGCGGTCATCGGAACGGTCCTGTTCTTTGGCGCGCTTGCCCTCGGGAAGCTCGATGCGGTGATCGTGGTCGGGCCGCTGTCCATCACGCCGCTGCTGGCGGCGTTCGGGGCCGCGATCGGCTCGATGGTCGTCTACGGCGCGTTCCGGGTGGGCGGCTCACTCGGATACGGTCCGCTCGCGGAACCCGCACGACCAGGCGATCCCGCGCAGGTCCTGGAGCCCCCCGACCCGGCACCGACCGGCTGGCTGCGGCCGGGCTGGGCGTACGGCATCCCGATCGTCTGGGCCGCGGTGTGCGTCCTCGCCGTCCCGCTCGGGCTCTACATCGTGAGCTACCTGCCGTGGGCCGCCATCGAGAACCACCAGCTCTGGACCGGCTATCCCGTCGGGCACACCGGCCAGACCCTCATCGAGCTCACCCGCCAGATGTATGACTACCACAATGGTTTGACGTCGCCGCATCCCGCATCGTCGCCGTGGTGGGCGTTCCCGTTCGACCTGAAGCCCGTGTGGTTCTACCAGGAGGGCTTCGCGGGATCGACGAGCGGCGCGATCTACGACTCAGGGAACCTCGTGACCTGGTGGCTCGGTGTGGCCGCGTTGATCTTCGTGTCGGTCATGGCATACCGCCGCCGGTCACCGGCCCTCGCGTTGATCGCGGTCGGCTTCGCTGGGCAGTGGGTGCCCTGGGCCCGCATCGATCGAGCTGCCTTCCAATATCACTACTACACGGCCCTGCCATTCGTGATCCTGGCGCTCGCGTATCTCGTCGCCGAGCTGTGGCATGGCCCGTCCCGCCGAACGTGGATGTGGGTCCGCATCGCGGCCGCCGCGGCGATCATCGGCCCGGCGCTGATGTGGCTGTTGTCCCGGCCGCTGTGCGCGCTGGTCGGGGTGACGATCGCCAATCCCGGGTCTCAGGCGTGCCCTGCGGTCATCCCGGACGTCGTCCTGACGGTCCGCACCCTCGCCCTGATCGGGCTGCTGGTGGCTGCCGGGATCGTGCTGTGGCTGTGGCTCACGCGTACCCAGGCACGTGACCGCGAGGATGTCGGGGGAGCGCGGCCGTACGTCGATCGTCCGCTGCTCGGCAGCGTCATCGCGGTCGGTCTCGGGATCGCGTTCGCATCGGCCCTGCCCGACACCGCGCTCGTGACCTGGCGCGGGATCCCGGTCGAACCGGTGGCGCTCCTGGTCCTTCTTCCGATGCTGTATCTCGCCGGGCAGGTGCTCGCTGCCCGTGACGCACGCCGCTTCGCCATGGGCATCGGCGTCGCCGTCCTCGCGTGGTTCGTGATCTGGTACCCGAACATCTCGGCCTTGCCGCTCCCGTCCACGGTCGTGAATGCGTTCCAGGGCCTGTTGCCGACCTACCTGTACGCGTTCCAATTCCCCGTGAACACGGCGCCCCGTCCGGCGACGCCGTTGCTCAGCCCGGTCCCGATCGCGCTTACGCTGGCGCTCGGTCTGACCTGTCTGGTCGTCGCCTACTCGGCGTCGGTCTGG
>JBKPMM010000041.1:0-6691 GCA_046732155.1 Chloroflexota bacterium
CGACTTCGAGCCGAGTCGGTCGATCGCCAAGGCTCAGGTCCCGTTCCTGCGGCGCTCCGCGTCCAGGGCATGCTCACCTCGGCCCACGTCTGGCGGCTCGTCGCGATCACGGGCCGAGTCGACAGCGTCCACAAGCTCGGCGAGCGTTGGCGGGCCGAGATCGCCGTCGGCTCGCAGATGGTCGTGGTCGTGGGCCAACCCGGCGCCCGCATCGCCAACACGGCCCTCGCCGAGGGACGCGTCGCCGAGATCACGGGCATCGTGCGCCCGGCCTACCCGAGCGCGTCGGACAAGCGGGCGTCGATCCTGCCGCGTTCTCCCGCGGATGTCCGTCAGAGCGGCTCAGCCGCGCCGAGTGGGGCGAGCGTCGGCGGAGCCGCAGCCACAGACCCGGCACAAGCCGGAGACGCGCTCGCGGCCGGAGCGCAGCAGCCCACGGCCGACATCGATGCCGATCTGATCGACCTCGAGTCCGTGCTCGGCGAGTCCGTGCGCGTCGGTGGTCTTGTCGTCGACCTGCGCCCCGACGGCTTCACGCTCGACGATGGCACCGCGACGGCACCGGTCGTCCTGACCGGCGAGGCGAGCTCCCTCGTGGACCTCGTCGAGCCCTCGGATGCCGTCAACGTCACCGGGAGGGTGGAACGACGTCCTGACGATTCGCTAGCGGTCGTCGTCGACGATCCTGCCGCCGTCGTCCTGGCGAGCTCGCTGGACAGTGGCGCCGGGACTGGGCCCGCGCAGAGTCCGTCTCCCACGCCGTCGGCAGCCCCGGACGATGTCCGAACGGCCGCCACGGTCGACCCCGCGCTCCTGCCAGGTGCGGGCGCGGGCCTGGCCACCATGCTGGCGATCGCCGTCGCCTCTGTGGGCATGACCATCCTGCGGAGACGGCACGGCCGCAGGCTTCTCGCAGCCCGCGTTGCGACCCGTTTGGCGGCCGTGGCCGGGGTTCCTACCGCCGCCGGCGACGCCGCGCCCGGCACGAAGCGGCTGCGGAGCGTCGAGTGACGTCCGCCCGAGCGTGGCCGAACGGGCCTCTCGCACGCCGGATTCGTGCGTGGCCGTGCTTGACGCTCGCAGAATCGCCGGACTATCCTCGCCCGAGTTTCGCGCCAGCGAAGCACGCTACGTGAGCGAGGAGGGGTCTTGCCGAACGCGGATACCCGCGTCGAGACGCCTCGAGACCGCAGGATCGCGGTCCCAGAAGGCGAACGGCAGTACCACATCGGACTCGGACCGGGCGAACTGGCCGAGTACATCCTCCTCCCCGGGGACCAGGACCGGACTTCGCGGATCGCCTCGCGCTTCGATTCGATCGAGCTCGAGCACCGACACCGGGAGTTCGCATCGGCGACCGGCACGTACAAGGGTCAGCGGGTGTCGGTCGTCTCGACCGGCATCGGCACGGACAACGTCGAGATCGTGGTGGCTGAGGTCCTCGCGATCACGCAGCGTCCGACCCTCATCCGGGTCGGCTCGTGCGGAGCCCTCCAACCGGGGATGCGTCTGGGTGACCTGGCCATCACCACGGGAGCGGTCCGTCTCGAGACGACGACGAGCTGGTACGTCCACGATGGGTACCCCGCGGTCGCCGACTACGAGGCGGTCACGGCGCTCATCGAGGCCTCGGAACGGCTCGGTCACCGCTACCACGTCGGAGTGACGGCGACGGCACCGGGTTTCTATGGGTCACAGGGGCGACCCATCCCGCAGTTGCCCATCCGCTACCCTGACCTGGCGGAGGACATGGCGCGCCAGCGTGTCATGAACTTCGAGATGGAGGCATCAGCTCTGCTGGTGTTCGCGTCGCTTGCCGGCTGTCGAGCCGGCGTCGTCTGCGCGGTCTACGCCAACCGGACGACCGGCGAGTTCATCGGCGGAGCGCAGAAGGATGCCGCGGAGGCGGCCTGCGTCGAGACCGGCCTCGAAAGCTTGCTGGTGCTGGCACAGATCGACGCGCAGAAGCGCACCGCATCGACGGACCGCTGGCGGCCGTCGCTGTGGACGACCTAGCGACACCGAGGAGCGGATACGGGACACGGGTTCTCGTGACGCTCGGCCCAACGAGGAGGAGCCAAGAATGGCTGAGGCCTACTGCGTGAAGGACAAGCGAAAGGTCGAAGTCCAGAATCCGCAGCGCATCACCATGAAGAACGGCAAGCCGGCCCTGCAGGGGACCTGCCCGATCTGCGGCAACAAGGTCTTCAAGATCGGCGGCTGATCCCCGGCATCATCACCACGGAAGGAACGACGGCCCCCGCCGCGAGGCGGGGGCCGTCTTTCGCGTCACGAAGCCGGCTGATGAGCCGGCTGGCCTCTACCTGCGAGCCGGCTGGCCCTCACCCGGAAGCCGGGTGGCCCTTTGCTAGAATGGCCCGGTTCCCCAAGCTCGATCCGAACGGGCGCCGCGTGCGCGTCCGAAACCAGCGGTCGACACCGGCCGCAGGAGGTTCCCCAGATGGCAGTCCGTGTCGGCATCAACGGCTTCGGCCGGATCGGCCGCCAGTCGCTCAAGGCGCTCATCGAGCGTGCCCCCGACGTGGAGGTCGTGGCGGTCAACGACCTCGTCGACGCCGAGATGAACGCGCTGCTGTTCAAGCACGACTCGACATACGGCGCGTATGACGGCGACGTCCGCGCTGGCGACAGCTCGATCATCATCGACGGCCACGAGATCAGGATCCTCGCGGAGAAGGATCCCGCGGCGCTACCGTGGGGCGACCTCGGGGTCGACATCGTGCTCGAGTCGACCGGGATCTTCACCGACGCGACGAAGGCCAAGGCGCATATCGACGCCGGCGCGCAGAAGGTGATCATCAGCGCACCGGCGAAGAACGAGGACATCACGATCGTCCTCGGCGTCAACGAGGATCGCTACGACCCCGCGACACACAACGTCATCAGCAATGCGAGTTGCACGACCAACTGCCTCGCCCCCGCCGCCAAGGTCGTCCATGACCTGCTCGGCATCGAGAAGGGGCTGATGAACACGATCCACAGCTACACGAACGACCAGCGCATCCTGGACGTCGCCCACAAGGACCCGCGCCGCGCGCGGAGCGCAGGCCAGAACATCATCCCGACCACGACCGGGGCTGCGAAGGCGCTCGCACTCGTCATCCCGGACCTGAAGGGCAAGTTCGACGGGTTCAGCCTGCGCGTGCCGACGCCGACCGTCAGCGTCGTCGACTTCACGGCGACCGTCCGTCGGCCGACGAGCGTTGACGAGATCAACGAAGCCTTCCGCGCCGCTGCCGCGGGGCCGCTCGAGGGCATCCTCGGTGTCTCGGACGAGCCGCTCGTGTCGATGGACTTCAAGGGTGATAGCCGGTCATCGATCATCGACGCGGAGTCGACGATGGTCCTCGATGGCGACATGGTCAAGGTGATCGCCTGGTACGACAACGAGTGGGGCTACAGCTGTCGCGTCGCAGATCTGATCGCCTTCGTGGGGGCCCGTCTGCCCGTCGCCGCAGCCTGACCCGGATCGACCGTTCGCCATGGACAAACTGACGGTGCGCGACGCGGACGTCGCTGGGAAGCGGGTATTCGTCCGCGTCGACTTCAACGTCCCGATCGCCGACGGCAAGGTGCAAGACGACTCGCGGATCCGCGCGGCTGTGCCGACGATCGGCCTGCTCGTCCAGGCGGGCGCTCGAGTCATCCTGGCGAGCCACCTCGGGCGACCGAACGGCAAGGTCGTCGACAGCTTGCGGCTGCGGCCCGTCGGACAGCGCCTGACCGAGCTCATCCGGCGGAACGTCCCTGTCACCGGTGATGCGCTTGGTGTCGGAACCGAGGACGCGCTCAAGCGGATGCGTCCCGGCGAGATCGTCCTGCTCGAGAACCTGCGTTTCCACCCCGAGGAGGAAGCCAACGACCCGGGTTTCGCCTCGACGCTTGCGTCGTACGCCGACATCTTTGTCAACGACGCGTTCGGCACCGCACATCGCGCGCACGCCTCGACCGTCGGCATCGCCGAGCACCTGCCCGCTTACGCGGGGCTGCTCATGGAGCGCGAACTGACGATGCTCTCGAAGCTCCTCGAGGCCCCCGAGCGGCCATTCGCCGCGATCCTCGGTGGCGCGAAGGTCAGCGACAAGATCGCCGTCATCGACAACCTGCTGACGAAGGTCGACTTGCTCGTCCTCGGCGGCGGCATGGCGAACACGTTCCTGCTTGCGAAGGGCAAGACGATCGGCAAGAGCCTTGCCGAGCCTGACCGTGTGGAGGACGCCCGCCGGATCCTGGCGACCGCCGAGAAGAACAGCGTCCGCGTCGTCCTGCCTGTGGACGTCATCGTCGCCAAGGAGGTCACGCGCGGGACGGAGTACAAGACGCTGCTCGCCGAGAAGATCCCCGCGAGCTGGCACATCGTCGACCTCGGCAAGCAGAGCCAGGAGCTGATGCTCGACGCCCTGGCCGACGTCAAGACGGTCTTCTGGAACGGGCCGCTAGGCGTCTTCGAGATCCCGTCGTTCGCGCACGGGACGAACGCGGTGGCGCGGATGCTCGCCGATCGGGCCGACCAGGGCGCGACCGTCGTCATCGGCGGCGGTGATTCGGTATCTGCGATCACCCGGCAGGGTCTCGCCTCGAAGATGACCCATATCTCGACGGGCGGCGGCGCGTCGCTCGAATTCCTCGAGGGTCGCGAGCTGCCGGGCGTCACGGTGCTGCTCGATCGTGAACCCGCGGAAGACCCCAAGCTTGCCGAGAAGAGGACCGCGAAGACAGCAGCATCGAAGGCTCCGGCCAAGACCGGCAGCCGCAAATGACGCTGATCGACGCGGTCGACGCGCGAGAGATCCTCGATTCACGCGGCAATCCGACGATCGAGGTCGATGTCGTCCTGGTCGACGGGTCGGTCGGGCGGGCGGCCGTCCCGAGTGGCGCTTCGACCGGGGCACACGAGGCGGTCGAGCTCCGAGACGGCGACAAGGATCGCTATGGCGGCAAGGGCGTGCTCACCGCCGTCCGGAACGTCACCGACAGGATCGCGCCTGAGGTGGTCGGTCTTGATGCGACCGACCAGGTCGGCATCGACGGCCTCCTCGTCGAGCTCGATGGGACGCCGAACAAGAGCGAGCTCGGTGCGAATGCCCTTCTCGGCGTCTCGCTGGCCGTCGCCCACGCCGCCGCGGCGGCCTACGACCTGCCGCTCTATCGCTATCTCGGCGGGGTGAATGCACGAGTCCTGCCGGTCCCGATGTTCAACATCCTCAACGGCGGGAAGCACGCCGAGGATTCGACCGACTTCCAGGAATTCATGGTGATGCCGGTCGGGGTCGAGACGTATACCGACGCGCTCCGTGCCGGCTCGGAGATCTTCGCCGCGCTGCGGGCGATCCTGCACGATGAGGGGCACGCGACTGGTCAGGGCGACGAGGGCGGGTTCGCGCCGTCGCTCCCCTCGAACGAGGCTGCCGTCGAGGTGATCCTCCGGGCCATCGAGCGAGCGGGGTACCGACCCGGCGAGGACGTCGCGATCGCGCTCGACCCAGCGACGACGGAACTGGTCGAGGAAGACGCCGCCGACGCTGAGTCCGTGCGGTACGTGCTGGCCAAGGAGGGCCGGACGCTCGCGAGCGACGAGCTGATCGACCTCTGGGCCGATTGGACGTCGCGCTACCCGATCGTCTCGATCGAAGACGGACTGGCCGAGGACGACTGGCTCGGCTGGGGCCGGCTGACGGAACGGCTCGGTGACCGGGTGCAGCTCGTCGGCGACGACTTGCTCGTCACGAATACCTCGCGGATCGCGAGGGCCATCGATGCGCGCGCGGCGAACGCCGTCCTCATCAAGCTCAACCAGATCGGCACCCTTACCGAGACCATCGAGGCGATCGACCTCGCCCGTTCGGAGGGCTGGGCCGCCGTCGTGTCGCACCGCTCTGGCGAGACCGAGGACACGACGATCGCCGATCTCGTCGTCGCCATGGGCACCGGTCAGATCAAGACGGGCGCTCCATCGCGGTCGGAACGGGTCGCGAAATACAACCGACTGCTCCGGATCGAGGGCGAGCTCGGCGACGGGGCACGCTACCTCGGTCGCGCCGCGCTCGCGGGGTCGTGACCCGGTTCGTCGATCGCGGAGCCGTCATCGCGGCCTATGTCGGGATCGGGATGGCGATGACGATCGCCGTGAGCTTCATCCTGATCATCCCGATCGAGCCAGTCATCTGGCTTCTGACCGTCCCGTCCGGACTGTTGATCGGGTACTACGCCAACCAGCGCGCGGATCGACGGGCAGGGCCGTGGTCCCGGATCCTGCGTAACGGCGTCTTCGCGGGCGCCGTCACCGGGCTTGCGTTCGCTGCCCTGATCCTGCTGCTGAAGGCGATCTTCTTCTTCGCCGACACCGGGTATCCGGACTTCAACCGGGTCGATCCGGCGACCGGGCAGGTCGTCCCGCCGACCTGCTCGACCGGCGCTGACTGCGTCTATGCACGCTATCTCGCGCTGCCCGACCGGCAGGCACAGCTGGAGGCTGCCGGCGTCACGGATGCTGCCTCATTCTCGAGCGCCTACTGGCAGCAGCAGTTCACGGTCGCGGGCTCGCTTTTCCTCGTGACGACGGTCGGCGGGCTCGCCGGCGCGGTGCTGTACGGCCTGGCCCGACCGAAGCCGGCGGTTCCAGGCGGCTCGGTGACGACGCCCGCCTGATCTACGCCGTTCCGCGTTTCCG
>JBKPMM010000042.1:0-9097 GCA_046732155.1 Chloroflexota bacterium
CTTCGACGTCGCCCAGTCCGTCTTCGAAGACCTCCCGATCGACGACGCGCTCGCCAGCTTCGACGAGATCCTCGGCTCGGCCTACAGCGTGAGCCTGTTCACGGAGTGGGACCGTCGGGTGATCGACCAGGTCTGGCGGAAGGTCCGCATCGGCGCCGACGACGTCGAGCCACCCGCTGCTCTCGCACATGCGCGACCCGCGGTCGTCGATCGGCATCCGATCCGAGCTGTCTCGCCGGAGAACTGCACACGCCAGGGCGGCGTCCCCGGTCCGTGGCACGAGCGACTGCCGCACTTCCGACTCGACCACACGCCGAGCGTCGGCGAGGAGTTCCAGAGCGAGTACTTCGTCGCCAACGCCGACGGCCCCGCGGCGTTCGAGACGTTGCTCGCGATCCGAGACTGGATCCGGCCGGCGGCCCTCGTGTCCGAAGTCCGCGCCGTCGCAGCGGACGACCTGTGGCTGAGCCCTGCCTCCGGACGTGACTCCGTCGCGTTCCATTTCACCTGGCGCCAGTCGCCGGCCGAGGTCGACACCGCCCTCGCCACGATCGAACGCGCGCTCGAGCCGTTCGATGCGCGGCCGCACTGGGGCAAGCGGTTCGTTATGCCGCCGGACCAGCTGCGTAAGCGATATCCGGAGCTGCCACGGTTCGTCGAGCTGGCACGGAGCCTCGATCCGGACGGTGTCTTCCGGAACCCCTTCCTCGACCGGTACGTATTCGGCGGCGACTGACGTCGCGGGACTTCGTGCGATGATGCATACGAGCTACCTCGATGCCTCAATCATCGCGGGCGGGTCGGTTCGCGGCCCGTCTGCATCGATCGATCCTGTTGGCCGGACTCGTCTGGCTTGTGCTCGCGAGCGCCAGTTCGCCGGTGGTGTCGGTCCTCGCCGCCGATACGACCACCGACCCGCACATCGACGTGCTGACCGCGACCGGAACGGTCGACAACGTGATGGCGACGTACATCGAGCAGGGCGTCGCGGCGTCTACGTCGGGTGGGGCGAGCGCGGTCATCCTGCAGCTCAATACGCCGGGCGGCGCGCTCGATAGCACGCAACGGATCGTGTCGTCGCTGCTCGAGGCACACGTCCCCACGATCGTCTGGGTGGCACCGAGCGGTGGTCGCGCCGCGAGTGCCGGGACGTTCATCACGCTCTCCGGGAACCTCGCGTACATGGCGCCCGGCACCAATATCGGAGCGGCATCGCCGGTCGGCTCGCAAGGCGAGGATCTGACCGGCACGATCGGCACCAAGGTCAAGAACGACGCGATCGCGAACATCCGCTCGATCGCCGAGACGCGTGGCCGGAACGTCGACTGGGCCGTATCGACCGTCGACAAGGCGGTCTCCTCACCGGCCAGCGAGGCCGTCTCCCTGCACGCCGTCGACGGGATCGCCCGCTCGCTCGAGGAGGTCCGCGACAAGGCCGACGGTCAGACGGTGGAGGTGTCCGGCGAGAAGGTGACGCTGGAGCTGACCGACGTCCCGTTCGTCGACGTGGGCATGAACCCGTTCCAGCAGATCATCCACCTGCTATCCGACCCGAACATCGCGTTCATCCTGCTGACACTCGGCTTCTACGGCCTGCTGTTCGAGCTCCAAAGCCCGAATTTCGTCACCGGAACGCTGGGCGCGATCGCACTGATCCTCGCGTTCATCGGCTTCGGAAGCCTGCCGCTCAACGTCGCCGGCCTGATCCTGATCGGCCTCGCGGTCCTCCTCTTCATCCTCGAGACGACCGTCACCAGCCACGGGCTGCTTACGGTCGGTGGCGTGGTCTGCTTCGTGCTGGGCGCGGCCACGCTCTACACGGCTCCGGGCACGCCCGCGGCGCCGGAGGTGGCGGTCGCGGTCCCACTAATCGTCGCGATGGCTGGCGTCACGACGGTGTTCGTCCTGACGGTCCTGGTGACCGTCGCACGCGTCCGGCGGCGGTCGCTGGCGTTCTCGGGCGAGTACGGGGCGGGCGGTACGATGAAGGTCCCGAAGGGGACGGCCGGCGTCGCGCGAACTGCGCTCGAGCCGCTCGGTGTCGTGCATGCCGCAGGCGAAGAATGGAGCGCGCGCGCCAGCGGCGACACGGCGATCCCACCGGGGCAGCCGGTCCGGGTCGTCGGGCAGAAGGACCTGACACTGATCGTGGAATCCAGTCCGGCGCCGTCGCCGGAAGGTGCGTAGGAGGAAACCGTGGAGCTCGCCACCATCCTGGCGGCCGCGTTCGTCATCCTGATCATCGCGGTCATCGCGATCGCGTCGATCAAGATCGTCAACCAGTACGAGCGTGTGCTCGTCTTCACGTTGGGCCGGACGAGCCCGACCGAGGTCAAGGGCCCGGGCTGGGTGTTCATCGTGCCGATCGCCCAGCGCGCCGTGAAGGTCGACCTGCGCGAGCGGTTCATCGAGGTCCCCAGCCAGACCAGCATCACGAAGGACAACGCGCCGATCAGCATCGACTTCCTGATCTACTGGCGCATCGTCGATCCGTACCGGAGCGTCGTCGAGGTCCAGAACTTCGAGGGCGCCCTGCAGAACATCGCGACGACCACCCTTCGCGCGGTCGTCGGCGACATCCTCCTCGACGACGTCCTGTCGAAGCGCGACCAGATCAATGAGGTCCTGCGCATCAAGCTCGACGAGGTCACCGAGCGCTGGGGCGGCAAGGTCACGACGGTCGAGATCCGCGAGATCACCCCGCCGCGCGATGTCCAGGACGCGATGAACCGCCAGCTCTCGGCCGAGCGGACGCGGCGTGCGGTGATCACCGAGTCGGAGGGCACGCGCCAGTCGGCGATCAACGTTGCGGAGGGCACGAAGCAGTCCGAGATCCTCAAGGCCGAGGGCGACCGCCAGGCCGCCATCCTGCGGGCCGAGGGCTTCGCGCTTGCGTTGACGCAGATCTACAACGCTGCGTCGCAGGTCGACCAGAAGACGATGGCGCTCCAGTACCTGGAGGCGTTCAAGGCCCTCGGCGCCAGCCCGTCGACCAAGTACGTGCTGCCGCTCGAGATCACCCAGCTCGCCGACACGTTCCGGGGGTACCTGGCGGCGTCGAACGAGAGTGACGGCGAAGGCGGGTCACCACCGCCGCCACCTCCGCCGCCGGCGCCGCCGGCCGTGCCAGCGGGTCCGTCATCGACGTAACCGCAGCGACCGCCGGATGACGGATGCGAGCCATCAGGCGACGGAGGCAGCGGCCCCCGTCGCCACATCGTTGATCATCAGCTCCCGTGAACGCCAGTCGTTCCTCGAACGGGTGCTCGAGTCGATCTTCTCGGGGAGCGCCGTGCCGGACGAGATCGTCGTCATCGATCAGAGCGCGACCCCGAGCACGCGGGTGTCCGAGCTCGCGTCGACGAGTGCAGGTCGGCTGAGGTACGTCCACACGGGTGAGCGGGGGCTGAGCCGCGGTCGAAACATGGGCATCGCGATCTCGACCGGTGCGTCGCTCTTCTTCGTCGACGATGACGTCGTCGTGCCACAAGACTGGTTCGAGCGGATGTCGCGTCGGCTCCGGGAAGCTCCGCCTCGCACGATCGTGACCGGTCGTGTCGTCGCCGGCGAGGCCGAACGCGATGGTGCCTTCGCGCCGTCACTGTCGCTGTCCGAGGAGCCCGTCACCTATCAGGGACGGCCGGGAAAGGACGTCTTGCTGCCCCTCAACATGGCCGTGCCCCGCGCAGCGTTCGACGACGTCGGGTCATTCGATGTCCGGCTTGGAGCGGGCTCACATTTCCCGTCGTCCGAAGACAACGATCTGGGGTATCGCCTGCTCGAGGCGGGCTACACCATCCTCTACGATCCCACGATCGTGGTGATCCATCGCGCATGGCGTTCACCGGCAGCGCTCCTGCCACTTCGCTGGAGCTACGGGCGCGGCCAGGGAGCGTACTTCGCAAAGCACTTCTCGCGGAGCGATCGATACATGCTCGATCGACTCCGGCGCGACCTGTGGCGCCACATCCGCCGCGCGCCTCGACGCGCGCTGGCGAATGCTCGTGATGGAGCCGGTGACCTCGTGTACAGTGCGGCGCTCATCGCCGGGGCCGCCGAGTGGCTCGTCACCCACCGAGGTCGATGAAGACCGTCACGCAGTCGACAAGCACCCGGGTTCCCCCGTCACGCGAGGTCATCGAGATCCGGCCCCGCGCCCGCTGGGTCGGCTTCGACCTTGCGAACCTGTGGCGGTATCGCGAGCTCCTGTATTTCCTAGTCTGGCGCGACCTGAAGGTCCGTTATCGCCAGACCTTCCTCGGTGCGGCGTGGGCGGTGATCCAGCCGTTCGTGACGATGGTCGTCTTCACGGTGATCTTCGGTCGCCTCGTCGGTGTCTCGACGGACGGGATCCCCTATCCGCTGTTCGCGTTCTCGGCGCTCGTCCCGTGGACGTACTTCTCGACCGGCGTGACGCAAGCGTCCAACAGCCTGGTGGGGAGCCAGAACCTCCTCAAGAAGGTGTACTTCCCGCGGCTCGTCATCCCCGTGGCGGCCGTCCTTGCTGGACTCGCAGACCTGGCCATCGCAGCGGTCGTGCTCGCGGGGATGATCGTGGTACTCGGCACATCGCCCGGTCTCACGGCCATCTGGATCATCCCGCTGGTCGGGCTGGCGACGTTGAGCGCACTCGGGGTCGGGATCTGGTTGGCCGCCCTCAACGTCCGGTACCGCGACGTTCGCTACGTCGTCCCGTTCCTCCTTCAGGTGTGGCTGTTCGCGACGCCCGTCGCCTACCCGAGCAGCCTCATCGGGGAGCCCTGGCGGTACGTGTACGCGCTGAACCCGATGGTCGGTGTCGTGGAAGGCGTCCGCTGGGCGCTCTTCGGTATCCCGGCCGATCCATTGCCGCTCATCGCCATCGGGACGGTCGTCGCGGTGGTTGCGCTCCTCACCGGCGTCGCCTACTTCCGGTACGTCGAAGGGGCGTTCGCGGACGTGGTCTGATGGACGTCGCGATCGAGGCGACCGGTCTCGGAAAGCAGTACGCGATCGGCCGGACGGCGGGCTACGAGACGCTCCGCGAGAGCCTTGGTCGTTTCGCCGGCCGCGTCGGTCGCCGCGCGACGGGTCGCTCGGATGGACGCGCGAAACACGAGCGGTTCTGGGCGCTTCAGGACGTCTCGTTCTCGATCGCCGCAGGCGACGTGGTTGGCGTGGTCGGCGCCAACGGGGCCGGCAAGAGCACGCTTCTGAAGCTCCTTTCGCGAATCACGGAGCCGACCGCGGGCAGCGCCAGGATCCACGGTCGGGTCGGTTCGCTCCTCGAGGTCGGGACGGGTTTCCATCCGGAGCTCACGGGCCGCGAGAACATCCAGCTCAACGGCGCGATCCTCGGCATGCGGCGCTCGGACATCGCCAAGCGGTTCGACGAGATCGTCGCTTTCGCTGAGGTCGACCGTTTCCTCGATACCGCGGTCAAGCACTACTCGGACGGGATGTACCTGCGGTTGGCGTTCGCGGTCGCCGCCCACCTCGAGCCAGACATCCTGCTCGTTGACGAGGTGTTGGCGGTCGGTGATGCGCGCTTCCAGCGCAAGTGCTTGGGGAAGATGGCGGATATCGCCGATCGGGAAGGTCGGACCGTCCTTGTCGTGACCCACAACATGGGCATCGTGCAGCGACTGTGCCGACGAAGCCTGCTGCTCGAGCGAGGGCGACTCATGGCCGACGGCCCGACATCGGAGGTCGTGGCTCGCTACCTCGGGAGCGGTACCGGGCCGATCGAACCGGGCCAGACGATCGACGTCACTGGGGTGGCGCGACGCGGCACGGGCGAGGCCCGGTTCGTCTCCGCGAGATATTCCAGCGGGAGTGAGGAGGCGGGGTACCAGCCGTTCCCGGACGGGCCGCTCGAGTTCGTCTTCGAGATCGACGCCGACCGGGAGCGGGTCGCGCCGAGCTTCGGGGTCGTGTTCTCCGACCGGTTCGGTTCCAAGCTCGTCAACGCGGACATCCTGACGACGGGCCGCGAGCTCGAACTCCATCCTGGCCGCAACACCGTGTCGCTCACGATCGACGCGCTCCATCTCAACCCGGGCGTGTACGACGTGGCGCTGTGGATCGGGGACACGGTCGGTGTCGGCTATGACCTGATCGACCCGGCGTTCCAGGTCGACGTCGTCGCCCAGGAATCGGCGTCGTTCGGGGTCACGCCTGGTTCCGAATACGGCGCCGTCACGAGTTCGGTTCGGTTCGAGCGCCGATGAGCAGCGGCGCGACGTTACGCGGGAGACTCGTGAGCCTCCTGCCCGGATCGCTCAGGCGCCGGCTGCGTCCCAACGCCATCCCGCGACACGGCGCGGTCGATCTCGGTGATCTGCGGCGCGGCCGCCCGATCAGTCGGCACTTCGGGTACGAACGGGGTCTGCCCGTCGACCGCTACTACATCGAACGGTTCCTCGACGCGAACCAAACCGACATCCGCGGCCGCGTCCTCGAGGTCGGTGACGCGGCGTACACCGCGCGCTTCGGCGGCCAACGAGTGACGCGAAGCGACGTCCTGCACGTTCCACCGGGCACGCCTGAGGCGACGATCGTCGCCGACCTCGCTTCGGGAGACAGCATCCCCGGTGATGCGTTCGATTGCATCGTGCTCACGCAGACGCTCCATCTCATCTTCGACGTTCCGGCCGCCGTGGCCACGCTGCATCGGATCCTCGCCGACGGAGGAGTCCTCCTCGCCACCGCGCCCGGCATCTCGCAGATCGAGCGGGGGCAGTGGCGCGACACCTGGTACTGGTCGTTCACGGTCCCGTCGATGACCCGCCTGTTCGCGGAGCGTTTCGGCCTGGACAACATCGACGTCAGTGCCAGCGGGAACGTCCTTTCCGCAGTGGCGTTCCTCGAGGGGCTCGCCGCCGACGAGCTGCGGGAGGACGAACTGCTCCCCTATGACGAGGCCTACCCGGTGACCGTCGCCGTTCGGGCCGTGAAGGGCTGAGCATGAGATCGCGTCTGCGAGACATCTGGCGGCGCGTGACGCCGCCGTCGTGGCGCGGTGCGGTCGTGCTGCTGTACCACCGGATCGGGCCAGCTGACGTGGACCCGTGGAGGCTGGCCGTCACCCCCGAGCATTTCTCCGAGCACCTCGACATCCTTCGCCGCTCCGCTCACACGATCACGGTCGAGGACCTGCGCGTCGCTCTCGACGACGGGCGCATCCCCGCGCGAACCGTCGCGATCACCTTCGATGACGGGTACGCAGATCTCGTGTCGGAAGCCCTGCCCCGGCTCGACCGCGCAGACCTGCGGGCGACCGCGTTCGTTGTGTCGCACGCCATCGGCCGCGATCGCGAATTCTGGTGGGACGAGGTCGAGCGCGCCCTTCTCGGCCCGGAGATCCCGCGCGACCCGCTTCGGCTGGAGATGACCGACCGGCCGACGACGATCGACCCGTCGGCAACAGGCTCTCGCGGCGAGCTGCACCGACGAGTCTGGGCGATCGCTCGGGCGCTTCCGCCCGACCGGCGCGATGCGTTGGCCGCAGCGGTGCTCCAGTGGGCCGGTCTCACGCTGACGCCGCGACCGGCCCGTCGCACGCTCACCTCCGACGAGTTCGACGTCCTTGCCAACAGCGACCGTGTCGAGATCGAGGCCCACACGGCCGACCACGCGTGGCTGGCGGGGCTGGATGAGGCCGAGCTGACCTCGCAGATCGAAAGCGGAAGGTCCGAGATCGAGCGTCGACTAAGACGCCCAGTCCGCTCGCTTGCGTATCCACACGGCGGTCCCGACGATATCGGTGCCGCACCCTCGATCGCCCGTCAGGCTGGGTTCCAGACGGCGTTCATGGCGACAGGCGGGACCGTCCGCAAGCGCGCCGACCGGATGCGGCTACCGCGGATCTTCGTGGATGACGTCGACGGGGAGGGTTTCGCACGGCTCCTGTGGCGTCGCGCCGGGATCAGGGCGTCATGACCACAGCCCCTCGCGTATCGGTGATCACGATCTTCAAGGATCCGCCCGTCGGCTTCTTCGAAGAGGCGATCCAGAGTGTCTTCGACCAGACGGTTCCCGACTGGGAGCTCATCCTCGTCGACGATGGGTCGGCGGACGGCGCCCCCCTCGAGGTCGCTCGCCGGACGGCGACCCATCGCCCGGACATGGTGCGACTCCTGCATCACCCCGACCGCGCGAACCGCGGGATGAGCGCGTCACGGAACCTCGGGCTCGCGAACGCGCGGGGCGAGTTCGTGTCATTCCTCGACGCCGATGACCTCTATCTCCCGGAGAAGCTGGCCCGCCAGCTGGAGGTGTTCGACCGTCATCCAGAGGTCGCGATCGTGTATGGCCCGACGTTGCATTGGTGGAGCTGGACGGGCGAGGCCGCCGATGTCGCCCGCGACCATCCGCGCCGTCTTGGCTTCCCGCCCGAACGGACGGTGGAACCACCGGCGCTCGTTCGCGCGTTCATCGCCGACCGCGCCGATACGCCAGCGACGTGCGCGGTGCTCATCCGCCGCGAGGCCGTGGAGACGGTCGGGGGCTTTGAGGACGATTTCGTCGACCTGTACGAGGACCAGGCGTTCTTCTACAAGCTGCTGCTCCGCTACCCCGCCTACCTCGAGGCCGACGCATGGGACCGCTACCGGCGACATCCCGACGCGCTCTGCGAGGTTCGGATCCGGGAAGGCAGACATTCGGATGACACTCGGCCGACCGAGGCACGACGGCGGTTCCTCGCCTGGCTCGAGAGATATCTACGGGTGACAGGTCAAGGGGACGCCGCGATCAGGCGCGCCGTCCGTCGACAAGGTTGGCCCTACCGCCATCCGCGTTCGTACGCCACCGCCATTTCACTCCAGGCGATCGCCCGTCGCATCATCCCGCCCGGAGCGCGCCGGATCGGTCGACGATTCATCGAGGGCCTTCCCATCACTTGATCCGCGGCAGGGCGTCGCGGTTCGCGATCACGAGGCTGTCCGTATCCGCCGCGGCCGACACGCGGCGATCCGTGTACGGGATCAGCCGCTTGAGGTCATTGATCGGTCGCTCGAAGAATCGCCACGACGCGAGTGCGACGACGACGGTCCCAGCGGCGACGGCCGCGAACAGTGCCGGCCCAGCGGGGATCGGGCTGACGCCGATCACCCGG
>JBKPMM010000043.1:0-5287 GCA_046732155.1 Chloroflexota bacterium
GCGTGGAGATACGGGTAGTCGGCAAGGCTGCCGTCCGCCGCGAGGCCGTCGATCATCGCCAGCCCGACGGCGGGTCCCTCGGCCATCGCGACCGCGACGCCGAGGTTCAGCTCGATGACTGGCGACGGCTCGATGACGAGCAACGCGCGATACAGCTCGACGATCTGGCGCCAGTCGGTCGCAGCCCACGACGGCGCCTCGTCGTGGAGTGCGGCGATCGCAGCCTGGATCTGATACGGGCCGACACGTCGCGCCGTCAGCGCGCTCGCGACGAGGTCGCGGCCCTCGCCGATCCGGGCCGCATCCCAGCGCGACCGATCCTGATCCTCCAGGAGCACGAGATCGCCTGCATCATCGACGCGGGTGTCGCGCCTGGCATCGTGGAGCAGCATCAGGGCCAACAGACCGGTCGCCTCGGGCTCGTCGGGGAGCAGCGAGACCACGACCCGCGTGAGACGGATCGCCTCCGCTGTCAACTCACGGCGCACGAGCTCGTCACCGGAGGTCGCCGAATAGCCCTCGTTGTAGATCAAGTAGAGCACTCGGAGGACCCCGTCGAGCCGCTCGGGCAGCACCTCGTGCGGCGGGACGCGATATGGGATACCGGCGTCTCGGATCTTCCGCTTCGCCCGGACGAGGCGCTGGGCGAGCGTCGGTTCAGGGACGAGGAAGGCGCGGGCGATCTCGGGCGTCGTGAGGCCACCGAGCGTCCGAAGGGTCAGCGCGACACGCGCGTCCATCGCGAGTGCCGGATGGCAGCACGTGAAGATCAGCCGCAGCCGATCGTCGGGGATCGTCATGTCCTGCATGACACCCTCCGCGTAGGCGCCGGGTCCGATCGCCTCGAGCTCCGCTTCGATCGCGTGTTCTCGCGCGAGTTCCTCGGTCTTCTCACGTAGTCGGCGGCGCCGGCGCAGACGATCGATCGCGCGGTTGCGCGCGGTGGTCGTGATCCACGCGCCGGGGTTCGCCGGTACGCCACGCTGGGGCCAGATCTCGAGCGCAGCGATGAACGCGTCCTGCACCGCCTCCTCGGCGAGATCGAAGTCGCCGAGGACGCGGATCAGTGTGGCGACCGCCCGTCCCTGCTCCTCGCGGAACAGGCGGTCGACGAGATCGTGGGTGGCGGCGTCGCGCTGGCTCAGTCGGCGGTCGCAGCCCCCGCCGACATCGACGCCTGGGCGGCCTCGAAGTCGACCACGGGGCGCACCTCGATCGACCCGAACCGGATACCGGGGCACTGCTCGGCGAGAGCGAGCGCGCTATCCAGATCGGCGGCTTGGATCAAGTAGAACCCGCCGAGGCCCTCCTTGGTCTCGGCGAACGGGCCGTCGGTCGTGACGGTCTGCCCGTCCTTCTGGCGGAGGGTCGTCGCGGTCGTTACCGGCTGGAGTGCCTCGCCGGCGATGAACGCACCCGTGTCCTTGAGCATCTGGGTGTAGCCGTTGTAGGCGCCCAAGACCTCGCCCATGACCGCCGGATCGGGCGGCTCAGGGGATGGGTTCGCCGTCTCGGTGTCATAGATCAGGATCAGGTATTGCATGAGGTCACCTCCTGTGCTGGTACGGCCGCGATCGGTTGGGTCGTCATCGTCACGACGAATCACCCGCGGCCGAATCGACATCAGCGCGACCCGCTGGGCATCTTCGTCGCGGCCGGGGCGCCTGTCGAGAGGTATCGTGGGTTTGTGGCGACCCCAAAGGAGATCCTCGAGATAGGCGGTCGCGAGGTGTCGATCTCGAACCCGCAGAAGGTCTACTTCCCCGACGCCGGGTACACGAAGATCGACCTCGTCCACTACTACCTCGCCGTCGCGGATGGCGCGTTGACCGGCGTCCGAGGCCGCCCGATGGCCCTGAAGCGGTTCGTCGACGGCATCACCAAGGAGCCGTTCTTCCAGAAGCGGGCGCCGGACAACACGCCCGACTGGATCCGCACCGCGGAGCTCACGTTCCCGTCCGGGCGGACCGCGGACGAGATCGTCGTCGACGAGGCGGCGGCCCTGGCGTGGGTCGTCAACCTCGGGTGCATCGACCTGAACCCGCACCCCGTCCGCGCCGACGACCTCGATCATCCCGACGAGCTGCGGGTCGACCTGGACCCGATCCCCGGGATCGAATGGCCGCAGATCCGGGATGTCGCGATGAGCTGCAAGGAGGCGCTCGAGGCGGTCGGGTTGGTGGGCTGGCCAAAGACGTCAGGCTCGCGCGGGATCCACATCAACGTCCGCATCGAGCGGCGCTGGACGTACCCCGAGGTGCGCCGCGCCGCGCTCGCCCTGGCACGGGACGTCGAGGCGCGCATGCCCGGCAAGGCGACGTCGAAGTGGTGGAAGGAGGAACGCGTCGGCGTCTTCATCGACTACAACCAGAACGCGAAGGACCGGACCGTCGCGTCGGCGTACTCGGTCCGACCGCTGCCGGATGCCCGCGTATCGACGCCGTTGTCGTGGGACGAGGTCCCGACCTGCGAGCCGGAGGCGTTCACCATCGCGACCGTCCCTGAGCGGTTCGCCACGACGCGCGACCCCGGGGCGGGCATCGACGACGCCGTCGGGTCGCTCGAGGCACTCCTCGAGCTCTCGGCGAAGCACGAACGCGAGGGGCATGGCGACGCGCCATGGCCGCCCAACTATGCCAAACAGGCCGGGGAGCCCCCACGCGTCCAGCCATCTCGAAAGCGTCGACCGGATTCCGAGTACGAGGTCGGTCGAGGTGAGGCCGGCGGACCACCTCCCGAGGTCGCGGCGGAACGAGCCGCAGCCGTCGCGGCCGGCGACCGGAACGCCGGGCTCCCGACCGAGTGGGAAGGGTCCCGTCCGACGCCCACCGGCCGACGCAAGACCAACGTGCCGATCATCGAGATCTCGCGAGCGCCGACGAAGACCGAAGCGCTCGAAGGCCTCGATCGGTGGAAGGGCCGCCACCCTGAGGCAGCAGCGGCGCTCGAGCCCGCGGACGTGCTCGTCGACGGCATGCGCGGCCGATCCTCGCTCTGGTATCGAGTCCGGGTGAACCTCACCCATGTCCCGGAAGCGGATCGGCCCCCGCAGGAAACCCTCGACCCCGACTTCGATCCATGGGAAGGCTATGAGTGGCCAGACCGGTCCGGACAGCTGGAGCGGGCGCCAAGGAAGAGGGCGAGAGATCAATAGCAACGGCAAGGGCCCGAAAGGCCGAGGAGCCCCTCGCGCGATTCTGAGCTAGGCCGCAGCTAACGGGCTCGTCGCATTCGGACGGTACCGGCGAGCAATCGCGTCAAGCTCACTGCCTCTTGCGCGTTCGCTGCACGGGACGCGTGGGGCTTACCCCCTCGTCCGACGACGCGGTGAGCCGCTCGTCACCGGCGCAGCGCCGACAGCCCGTCCCGCAACACGTCGACCGCGTCGGCAAGCCGCTGGAACTCCTCGGACGAGATCGTCTGGTCGCGCAAGCCTTGCTCGGCCGCGCGTAGCCGACGAAGCGCGTCGAGGAGTTGGTCGGACATCTTCGCGAGTTCATCCGTGTGCACTTGTGCCAACGCCTGCTGACCTCGATGGTGATTTCGATCCTGGGGTCTCTAAGGATGGCACGCGCGGAGGGACCGACACGTCCCCCAGGAGATGGGCCCCTCCGCCGCGAGTGCCTTGGGCGAATATGCGGAAGTCGACCGCGGACGACATTACGGGTCGTCATTACCACCGGCGTAGGGTGTGATCGGGCGCCCGCGCTGCCCCGTTGCCTTTCCCCCCAGGCGATCGGTGGGCACGGGCGCCCCACGACCGATATGGTCCTGAGGGCAGGCTCAGCTTCGATGCTTCTGTGGCATCCACTCCAGTACGCCGGTCGATCGCCTGCCTGGGCTCGCCGCCATCGCGATGACGCCTCGTCATGACACGCTCTGGCAAAGCGCTGAAAGTAAGACGATGGACGCGACGGAACGACCGTTGCTGGAGCAGCAGGTCGCTGATCTCGCCGCCCTGAAGGCGATCAGCGAGTTCCGCCAAAGCCTGCCCCGCGGGTCAGCCGAATGGGTCCGAGCCCTGCGTGAGGAGGACGGGCTGATCGAGCGGATCGTTGCGTCGGCTGGGCAGCGTCCGACGGACTCTCGCCGCCGACGGTAGTCCTACGGTCCTGCCGCTTCCCCGGTGTCCCACCCGGAGTTGGAGAACGTCGGGATGAAGCGATAGCCGACGCCGGGCACAGTGGCGATGAAACGCGGGCGCCGGTAATCGTTTTGGAGCTTGATCCGCAAGCTCCGGATGTGTCGGTCGACGATGTTGCTCTCGGCAACGAAGTCGGTGCCCCAGATCGCATCGAGGATCTCATCCCTCGTCACGACGCGCCCGCTGCGGCTCGCAAGGAGATAGAGCAGGTTCTGCTCGATGCCGCTGAGATGGATCACAGACGTGGCGGCTCGGACTTGGCGGTGGACGATGTCGATCTCGATCTCGCCCAGGGTGATGGTCGGGACGATCGGGCGATCGGTGCCCGCCGCGCGCCTTGCAAGCACCATGCACCGGGCGAGCAGTTCCTCCGGCGAGAAGGGCACGGTCAGGATGTCGTCCACGCCCAGGTCGAACGCCTTGAGTTTCGTCTGTAAGTCGCCGCGGCGGGTCAAGCCAAGGACTGGCAACACCACATCGCGGGCCAGGGTGTTCGCCCGGCCGAGCCGTTCCAGCAGGGCCGCACTGTCATCATGGTCCATGTCGACGACACCGATATGCGGACGCCAGCTGTCCACGATCGACTGCGCGTCCGCCAGGTCACGAGCGGCTTTGACGACGAACAGGCCGTGGTTCAGCGTCAGCTCGATGAGATCGACAAGCAGGGCCGTGTCGTGAAGGATCACGGCGCGTCGCGGCGCGTCGTCCGGCACGTTCGAGGTCCGCGCTGCCGCGGGACATCGGCGCGACGAGCTCACGCTTGCATTGTAATCACGAGGGACATAACACACCGGGCCACGTGACGGGCCGAACGCTCGCGACGTTCTGTGGCAATCAGGGAAGACACGCGCGGAGGGACCTGCACCCCCCTTGCGAGGGCACCCTCCGCAGCGAGTGCCTCGGCGAATGTGGGGCCGAGCGGGCCTGACAACATTACGTCTTGTCATCTCGCCATGACCGCCGCTAGCCCGAGTCCCGCTACCCCGGTTCACATGAACGTCGCGGGGAAGCGATCGTGTCGCCAGCCATGGGTGTGGAGCGCGCGCCCGTCGATCAACACGGCTAGAACGAGCACCTCGCAAGAAGACGTCCGGCGCCTGACGATCGTCCCCGGCCCATCAGCCAGCGCGTACGCCCGTCGTC
>JBKPMM010000044.1:0-4093 GCA_046732155.1 Chloroflexota bacterium
GACAAGGGCGTCGACTTCGTCGGGCGCGCCGCGCTCGAGCGGGTGGCCGCCGAGGGCCCGAAGCGTCGCCTCGTCGGGCTCATGGTCGAGGGTCGCGGCATCGCCCGCCATGGGTATCCGGTCCATGCCGGCGACCGCAAGACGGGCGTCGTGACGAGCGGGACGCAGTCGCCCACGCTCGGTGTCCCGATCGCGATGGCATATGTCGCACCTACCGACGCGGAACCGGGCACCATGGTGGATATCGAGATCCGCGACGCGCGCGTTCCCGCGCGGGTCGTACCGCTGCCGTTCTATCGGAGGACGAGTTGACGTGAGCGCACCGACCGACTTGCGCTATACCCGCGACCACGAGTGGGTAAGGGTCGACGGCCAGGAGGCGACTGTCGGGATCACCCAGTACGCCGCCGATCAGCTCGGCGACATCGTGTTCGTCGAGCTCCCCGACGAGGGCCGCGACCTCGAGGAGGCCAAGGCGTTCGGGGTGGTCGAGTCGGTGAAGGCCGTGAGCGACCTGTTCGCGCCGTTGACCGGGACCGTCACGTCGATCAACAGCGCGCTCGCGGCGAACCCGGAGCTCGTCAACAGCGATCCATACGGCGACGGGTGGATGATCAAGATCAGCGTCAGCGATACGTCCGAGATGGACGATCTCCTCGACGGTCCCGCCTACGACGATCTCGTCGCGGCCGGCTGATCGGACGATGCCGTACGGTCCACACACCCCGGCCGACCGGCAGCGGATGCTCGCGGCGCTCGGCCTCGATAGCGTCGACGAACTCTTCGCGGATATCCCGGCCGGCCTCCGCGCCAGCGCACTCGACCTCCCGCCGCCCGAGCCGGAGCTGGAACTCTCGGCCCGCCTGCGCGAGATGGCAGGGCGCAATCGCACCGACCTCGTCTCGTTCCTCGGCGCCGGGGTGTACCGGCACTGGACGCCACCCGCGGTGGATCAACTCCTGCTCCGTGGTGAGTGGTACACGGCCTACACGCCATATCAACCCGAGGTCAGCCAGGGCACGCTCCAGTCGATCTACGAATACGAGTCGCTGATCGCCGAGCTCGTCGACCTGGACGTCGTTTCGGCGTCGCATTACGACGGTGCTGCGGCGACGGCCGAGGCAGCGCTCATGACGTGTCGGGCGACGCGGCGCGAGCGTGTCCTCGTCAGCCGTGGTGTCCATCCGCAGTACCGCGAGACGCTGCGCACGTACATGCACGGCCTCGAGCTCGAGGAGATCCCGCTGATCGCCGATGGCGAGGACGCCGCTACGACCGACCTCGCCGCACTCGAAGTGATGCTCGCCGAGGATGACCGGCCCGTCGCGGGAGTGATCGCCGCGAACCCCGACTTCCTCGGGCTCCTCGAGCCGATGGCACGGATCGCGGAACTGACACATGCCGCGGGCGCGCTGTTCGTGGCAGTCGTCGAGCCGGTCTCGCTCGCGGTCCTGACCCCGCCGGGTGCATACGGCGCCGATATCGCCGCGGGCGAGGGGCAGCCGCTCGGGATCGCGCCGCAGTACGGCGGCCCATACCTCGGGATCCTCGCCTCGACTGACGCGCTCGTCCGGCAGATCCCGGGCCGGCTCGTCGGCATGACGACCGATCTCGACGGGAAGCGCGCGTTCGTCATGACGCTTCGGGCGCGCGAACAGGACATCCGCCGCGACAAGGCGGCGAGCAACATCTGCACGAACCAGGCGTTGCTCGCGCTGGCCGCCTCGATCTATCTCGCGACGATCGGCCCACATGGTCTGCGTGACGTCGCGGCGACCGGCGCGGCGCGGGCGAGCGAGCTCGAGGCCGGCCTCGCCGCGATCGGCGTCGAGCGCCTGCACCCCGGGCCATACCTGAACGAGTTCGCGATCAAGGTCGCGGACGCGCGGACGATCCACCGCCGTCTCATCGAGCGGGGTTTCCTGGCGGGGCTCGTCCTCGCGGATGCGGAGCCTGGCGACCCGACCCTTGCCGACGGGCTGCTGCTCGCGACGACCGAGCTCACGACCTCGGGCGATATCGCCCGGTTCGTCGCCGCGCTGCAGGAGGTGCTGACCGGTCGGCCGCCGGTCGGTGTCGAGACGGGCGCCGGGGCCGAAGCGGCGGCCGGCACCGTGGCGGCTGCCCGATGAGCGTCACCGGCGAGAAGCTCCAGCCCACGCTCTTCGAGCGAAGTCGCCCAGGGCGCGGTGGGGGCAAGATCCCGCACCCGCCCAAGGACGCGCTCGACCGGCTCCCAGCCGACGCGCGCCGAGCGACACCGCCCGCGCTGCCCGAGATGAACGAGCCGGACGTCGTCCGGCACTACGTGAACCTCAGCCAGCTCAATCATGCGGTCGATACGGGGTTCTACCCGCTCGGTTCGTGCACGATGAAGTACAACCCGAAGTTGAACGAGTGGGCCGCGCGACTGCCTGGGTTCGCCGAGCTCCATCCGATGGCGCCCGACGAGGTGGCGCAGGGCACCCTCCAGCTGCTCTGGGAGCTCGAGGCGGCGCTCGCCGAGATCTCGGGGATGCGGGCCGTCACGCTCCAGCCTGCCGCAGGAGCGCAGGGCGAGCTGACGGGGATCCTCATGATCCGTGCCTACCACCGCGAGCGCGGCGATACGGACCGCGACGAGGTGCTCGTACCCGACAGCTCTCATGGGACGAACCCCGCCACCGCGTCGATGGCGGGGTTCAAGACGATCACCATCCCGTCGGCTGGCGACGGCGGCGTCGACCTCGACGCGTTCAAGGCCGCACTCGGGCCCCGGTCCGCGGCCGTGATGATCACGAACCCCTCGACGCTGGGTCTATTCGAGTCGCGGATCGGCGAACTGCTCGACGCCGTCCACGAGGCAGGCGCGCTCGCCTACATGGATGGAGCGAACCTGAATGCGATCCTCGGGCGGTTCCGGCCGGGGCAAGCCGGCTTCGATGTGATGCATTTCAACGTGCACAAGACGTTCAGCACACCACATGGCGGCGGCGGGCCTGGGGCCGGGCCGGTCGGTGTGGGGGAGCGCCTGCTCCCGTACCTGCCGACACCGCGCGTCCTGCGCCTCGATGACGGCACGTTCCGGCTCGAGCGCCCGGGTGAACGGCCGACGTCGATCGGACGGTTGCGCAGCTTCGTGGGGAACACGGGTGTCCTCGTGCGCGCGTATGCCTATATCCGCGCGCATGGCGGCTCTGGGCTCCGCGAGGTGAGCGACGATGCGGTCCTCGCCGCGAACTACCTCAAGTCGCGGCTCGCCGGCACGTTCGACCTGCCATACGACCGGCCGTGCAAGCACGAGTTCGTCGCATCCGGTGCCAGCCTCAAGGCGAAGACCGGTGTGCGCACGCTCGATGTCGCGAAGCGGCTGATCGACCACGGCTTCCACCCGCCGACGATCTACTTCCCGTTGATCGTCGAGGAGGGGATGCTGATCGAACCGACGGAGACCGAATCGGTCGAGACGCTTGACGCGTTCGCCGACGCACTCGTCGAGATCGCCGCCGAGGCGGAACGTGATCCGGAGATGGTGACGTCGGCTCCGCACACGGCGCCGGTGAAGCGCCTTGACGAGGCGACCGCGGCACGCCAGCCGAATCTGCGCTGGCGACCCATGGCTGGTGCGGAGATGCCCTGTCCGGACTGATGTGGAGCCTGACTTCCGTCAAGTTGACGGGTACTACCTTCCTGTGAATGATATGCGCCATCTTGAGGCCCGCGGCTCGTCATCGTGACCGCGGGTGTTCTCGCGCACGGCGCCACCGATGGGAGGATCGCGGCGTCAGTCGGTCAAGGCGCCACGGTCGGTGGACACGACCAGGGCGTGCTCGAACCAACCGGATGCTGCGGTCAGGAGGCCGTGGCGACGGGGTTACGTGAAAGGGACCCATATGACACAGAAACGTCTCCTCGCCCTCCTGGGCGCGTTCGCCATCATGGCGAGCGCGTGCGGCGGCTCGAGCGCGACGCAAGCCCCTGCCGAGAGCCAGGCGCCGGGCGAGTCCCCGGCAGCCTCCGGCGGTGAATCACCGGCCGCTTCGGCGGACCTCGCCCAGGATCAGGTCCTCCGCTGGCCGCTGATCCAGGATCCAGCGACCCTCGACCCGAACCT
>JBKPMM010000045.1:0-15792 GCA_046732155.1 Chloroflexota bacterium
AGCGCAAGGTCGTTCGGGACATCGAGGCCACGCTGGCGGGCCTCCTCAAGGACGCCGACCGTGATCAGTGCGCTACTCGTGATCACGGCCGTGGGTCGATCAGATCGTTCCAGAAGCTGGACGAGGCCTCGGCGGCCGGCAGCGACATCGAAATCGTCGACGATCGAGAGCGTGGTCGCCTCAGCGTCGTGACCGGCTTCGGACATGGCGCGCCGATGGCCATCGAATAGCGGACCCAGGTTCGGCCATTCCAACGGTGGGCTCACAAAGCCCATCCGCGTGTGCCCATGATCGAGCAGATGACGAGTAGCGTCGTAGCCAGCCTGTTCAGCGTCGAAGACAAACGATTCGCCCTGTCGATCGGGCTGGTCCACATAGACGATCGGCGGCAGTGCCGCCTGGGGCGTGCCCTTCTCAGGCCAACCGATCGATACCGCGATGATCCCGTCGGCGCCGCGAGCCGCCAGCTGCCGGATCGCGGCAGTAGCCCGGGCAGCGGAATCGTGCGCCGCGACGATGAGGATGAGGGTCCCGTGTTCCTCGGCCTTCGACTCGATCCCTCGGAGAAGCCCCAGGTAGAACGGGTCAAGACCCGCGATGATCACCCCGACCGTGTTGCTCAGGTAGCGCGGGCCGCCGCCTCGAAGGGTGCCTTCGCTGAGCGGCTGCACGATCGTCCCGACGCCGTGCCGCGTCACGACGACGCCGGCTTCCTCCAGCCTCGCGTAGGCCGCGCGCACCGTGTTGACATTCACGTCGAGGGCGTCGGCAAGCGCCCGGACCGCGGGTAAGCGGGCCCCAGGCTCCAAGCGTCCGTCGGCGACGAGCAGCGTCAGTTGCGCGCGGATCTGCCCGACGATCGTGAGGTCCGAGGTGGGGTCGAGGCGCAACTCGGACAGGATGTCGCCCAAAGAAAGTGTGTTACTCCCTTGACACAGTGTGTTACGGTGTAGCCATACAGTAATACAGCCCGACGATCAACGTCGAGCACTGTGGACAGGAGGCACGCGATGACGACCGCAACGGTAACCCGGACAAGGACGATCCATCCGACGCTGATGGCGAGCTCGATCGGTGCGCTCGGTGTGGCGATCGGGCTCCTGGCCGGGATCGGGATCGGCACGCGCCTTGCGGCGGATCCCGCCACACCGTCATCGGTCCTGACCTCCAAGATCTCGAGCGAGGTCTCGACCGTCGACAACCCGTACGCGAGCACGCAGCTGACGATGCCCGCTGGCGGGTCGTACGTGCTGCCGTCGTCCGCTCCCGGAAACCCGTACGTGAACATCCACGTCGCGGGAGAGGTGCCGGCGCCGGCCGCGCCCCAGGACTCGGCTGGTACGCGCGGCTACGTCAACAAGGCGGCTACCGGCGACGCCGGAAACAGGGGGCTTCAGGACCAGCGGCGTGGTGAGCGCGCGGAGGACTAGCGACCTCTCGCGTCCGGGCGAAGGCGGTCGGCGCGCGGGCCGGCCGTCTTCCCGCGCTGGAGGGTCGGCGAGATGGAACCAGAAAGGTGCACGCGGTGTATCAGCAACATGCACCGACGAACCGTCGCCACCCTCTTCGCGGCCTTCTCCCTCCTGGCCCTGGCGGCCGCGGCGCCGCTCCTGGTCCAGGCCGGTGGGGGCTGCCACGCCGGCGGGGACGGCAGCGCGTACACGGAGGGACCAGCGACGGTCGTCCGGATGGACGCCTGCAGCTTCGCGCCGACCGTCGTGCGCGTGCCGGAAGGGACGACCATCCGATTCCTGAACACGGCGAACGTCCAACACCAGGTGATCGGACGGGCGAACAGCTGGAGAACGGTCCTGCTGGACCCAGGTGATGAGCGAAGCGTCCGGTTCGACGACGGGGGCACGTTCCCGTACATGTGCCCGCTCCATCCGGGCATGATCGGCGCGATCGTCGTCGGCTCCGGTGAGGGTGCCGCGGCCCCTCCCGAGCTCGTGGCCGAGCCCACGCATTCGCAGGTCGCCGCTGGAGGTGCACCAGCGCCGGCGCAGGTGTCCACAGCCCTGCTCGTCCCAGTCGCACTCGCGGGCCTCGTCGGACTCGTCATCGGATTTCTTGTCCCGCGACTGCGACCACGCACCACGAGCTGAACCGGCGCCCTCGACGCGTCCGACCGCTCGCTATACTCCGGCGCGAGTATCCACTCTGCATATCCCTTATGCAGTCGTGAGCTGTACGTCGTGTCGAGGTGAGCGTGACCGAGTCAGGTTGGATCGATCGTGGTCGCCCCGTCCCTGACATCGTGACGCCGCTGCCCGGGCCAAAGGCGAAAGCGCACGTCGAGTTCGATGAGTCGTGGACGTCCCCGAGCCTGCCGCGGGCGTATCCGATCGTGCCGGTCCGTGGGGAGGGGCTGACGGTCGAGGACATCGATGGCAACCTGTTCCTCGACTTCGCCGCCGGGATCGCGGTCAACTCGACCGGTCATAGCCACCCGCGGGTCGTGGCCGCCATCAAGGAGCAGGCCGCCGAGCTGATCCATTTCTCTGCGGCCGACTTCTACCTGCCGATCTATCCCGAGGTCTGCAAGCGACTCGCCGAGATCGCACCCATCGACGGACCGGCCCGCGCCTACCTCGGCAACTCGGGCGCGGAGGCCGTCGAGGCCGCGATCAAGCTTGCCCGACACACGACGAAGCGCCCGTACATCGTGGCCTTCCTCGGCGCGTTCCACGGTCGAACGTACGGTGCCGTGAGCCTCACCGCGAGCAAGGCGAAGTACCACGCCGGCTTCGGGCCGCTGCTGCCAGGGGTGTTCCACGCGCCGTACGGCAAGGTCGATGACCTGCGCTGGTTCGACGAGGTGTTGTTCGACAAGCTCGCGCCGGCCGATGAGGTCGCAGCGATCATCGTCGAGCCGATCCAGGGCGAGGGTGGCTACATCGTGCCCGAGGACGGCTTCCTGCAGGGCCTTCGCGAGATCTGCGATCGACACGGCATCTTGTTGATCGCGGATGAGATCCAGTCGGGCGCCGGTCGGACAGGGAAGATGTGGGCGGTCGAGCACTGGGGCGTCAGGCCGGACATCGTCCTGACGGCCAAGGGCATCGCCAGCGGCATGCCGCTCGGCGCGATGATCGCCCGCGCCGACTTGATGGAGGCATGGGGGCCAGGCACCCACGGCTCGACGTTCGGGGGAAACCCGGTCGCCTGCGCAGCGGCCCTCGCGACGATCGACCTTCTCGAGGGTGGGCTCATCGCCAATGCAGCGGCGCGCGGCGAGCAGGCCGTTCGCGAGCTCCGGCCCCTCGCTGACCGGTACGACGGGCTCGTCCGTGACGTCCGGGGCAGGGGACTGATGCTCGGTGTCGAGTTCGACACCGCAGAGCACGCCGAGGAAGTCCAATGGGCGTGCTTCGAGCGCGGCCTGCTGGTCCTCGAATGCGGCGTGTCGAGCGTGAGGATGTCGCCGGCACTGACCGTCAGCGAAGACCAGATGGCGACGGCGCTGCGGCTCTTCGCCGAGGCGGTGGCACAGGTCGCGGAGCATGAGGCGGAGGTGCGCCGCGAGGTCATCGACGCCGGGGCACTTCACGAGGTGGAAGCCGCCGGATGACGTCGAAGGTCGCGTCGATGCGCGACGCCATCGCCGAGCTCGTCCGGGATGGCGACACGGTCGCGATCGAGGGCTTCACCCACCTCATCGGGTTCGCGGCGGGCCACGAGATCATCCGCCAGCGGCGCCGCGACCTCACCCTGGCGCGGCTGACGCCCGACCTCATCTACGACCAGATGATCGCCGGCGGCGTCGCATCGAAGCTCGTGTTCAGCTGGCTCGGCAATCCGGGCGTGGGCGGGCTCGGGGCGATCCGCCGACGGATCGAGGGCGACATCCCGGACCAGCCACTCGCGATCGAGGAATACAGCCACTTCGGCATGGTGGGTCGCTACACGGCAGGCGCGATGAACCTGCCGTTCTTCCCGCTGCGGTCGTACTTCGAGACCGACATGCCTGCCGCAAACCCGCAGATCCGCCCGATCCACTCGCCATACGGCGACGGCACGATCTACGCGGTGCCGCCGCTCAGGCCGGACGTGGCGATCGTCCACGCCCAACGGGCCTCCGGCGCTGGCGATACCCAGGTCTGGGGACTGCTCGGCTGTCAGAAGGAAGTGGCGTTCGCGTCGGATCGGTTGATCGTCGTCGTCGAGGAGCTCGTCGACGAGGATGTGATCCGCGCCGACCCGAACCGGACGATCATCCCGGGCCTCATCGTCGATGCTGTCGTCGTCGAGCCGTGGGGCGCCCATCCCTCCTACGTGCAAGGCGCCTATGACCGGGACAACCGCTTCTATCTCGACTGGGACCCGATCACGCGGGACGAGGAGAAGGTCCAGGCCTGGCTCCGCGAGTGGGTCTACGACCTCGACGATCGGGCGGCGTATCTCGAGAAGCTCGGCTCCGAGCGGATGACCGCCCTCCGACCGAGCGAGAGCGCGCCGTCGGGCTCGGTCGACTACGGGTCGTACCGATGAACGCCCACGTTGTGATCGGCGACTGCCGTGCCACGGCAGCAGACGACGTCTTTGGCGTTTCCGCTGACGCATCTTTCCGTGGCGTGGCAGATCCGTCGCCGAACTGTCGTGGCGTGGCACGACTCGGCAAATCCGTGTGCCCTGGTGTCGTGTGCTCTCGCCCCACGGCAAGGCCGGCCATGGCGTACCTCGGGACTGGGTGCCTCGATGGATGAGTCGCGCATGATCCTGGTCGCCGGGCCGTACCGCTCCGGCACCGGTGGCGATCCCGAGAAGATCGCGGCCAATGTCGAGGCCATGACGCGGGTCGCGCTCGATCTTTACCGACGCGGGCACCTGCCCGTCCTCGGCGAGTGGTTCGCGCTGCCGCTCATCGAGCGGGCGGAGCGCGACGATGCCGGTGGCGACCCGTTCGCCGAGATCTTCCACCCGGTCGCGGAACGGGTACTGGCACGCTGCGACGGCGTCCTCCGGATCGGGGGTGCGTCGGAAGGGGCGGACCGCATGGTCGACGTCGCGCAGCGCCTGGGGAAGACGGTCTACACGTCGATCGAGGACATCTCGTGACCGACGCCACGTTCAGCGCGTCCGAGATGATGATCGTCGCGGCGGCGCGGGCACTCGAGGGTCAGCGTGTCTGCTTCGTCGGTGTCGGTCTGCCGAACATCGCCGTCAACCTCGCGCAGCGTACGGTCGCCCCGGGCCTCGAGCTCGTGTACGAGGCTGGGGTCTTCGGCGCGCGACCGCAGCGCCTGCCGCTGAGCATCGGCGACCCGACGATCGTCACCGGCTCGACCGCCGTCGTCAGCATGCTCGAGCTGTTCGGCTACTACCTGCAGGGCGGCCTCGTCGATGTCGGGTTCCTCGGTGCCGCCCAGATCGACCGGTTCGGCAACATCAATACGACCGTCATCGGTCCATACGACCACCCGAAGACCCGGCTGCCCGGCAGTGGCGGCGCGTGCGAGATCGCCATCAACGCCCGGCAGGTCTTCGTGATCATGCGCCAGTCGGCGCGCTCGTTCGTCGAGACGATCGACTTCCGGACGTCGCCCGGCAACCTCGGTGGGGCCGAGCAGGCGGAACGGATCCGACGCGAGGGCGGCTGGCTGGGACGTGGCCCGACGGTCGTCGTGACCGACCTCGGCATCTACGACTTCGATGAGACCGGCGAGATGCGTCTCGTCTCATTGCATCCCGGCGCAACCCTCGATGCCGTGCGCTCCACGATCGGGTGGGAGGTCAAGGTCGCCGACGACGTCGCGTCGACGCCGGCCCCGACGACCGAGGAGCTGCGGTTGATCCGCGAGGAGCTCGACCCCGCCGGCGTCTACGCGAAGTAGCGCCGGTCACCGCAGCTACGGTCGGCGGACGCCGCCGGTCAGCGCTTCTCGAACGACACCAGGAACTCGAGGGTGCCCTCGTCCGAGATCGACAGGATGAACCCGCCGACGTTCGGTGGCGTGATACCGAAGTCCGACAGCGGGAACGTCGTCGACCCCGCGACCTGGATCTTGCCGTCGGCGAGCTGAGCCTTGGCCGGGATCTGGACCGACTTCGTGACGCCATGCAGTGTCAGGTCGCCGACCAGCGTGACGTCGCTGGTCGTCCCCGCGAGAGCGACCGCGGGGACGGCCACCGGCTGGGTGATCTTGAATGTCGCAGTCGGGAACTGATCCGTCTGAAGGCCCTCGTTGCGCAACCGATTGTCCCGCCGCGACTCGTCGGACTGGATGGTCGTGGTGTTCACCGTGAGCGTTCCGGCGGTCAGCTTCGCAGCGTCGCCATCCGTCGCGACCGTGATCGAACCGCTGACGTCTTCGGTCCGACCGACCGCATCGGACTCTGCGGGGAGATTGGCGAGCTGCTCCCGTACGCGGTAACCGGCGACGCTGCCTGGGCCGACCGTCCACTGCCCGGCGACGCCGCCGGCGCTCGACGGTGCGGTCGATGTTGCCGCGGAACCGGTGGCAGCGGGAGCGAGCGTCGGGGCGTCAGCGCCCGTGGCAGGGGAGGGCGCCGAGCTCGGGAGGGCCAGCGACGCGACGTCGTCGCCGCGGAGCACCTGGTCGTATGCGATGTAGCCGCCGATGGCGATCGCGGCGACGACGAGGAGCGTCAGTGCGATGGTGCGCGTTCGAGTCACGAGTGGGCCTCCGGTCGGCGGCGCGGTCGTACGCCGTCAGGCCCGGAGATTGTCGGCGATACCTGAGAACGGGCTGAGAGCCGGGGTACAGCCCTACTCGATCGACTCGGCGAGCGCGATCGTCGCGTCGCGGCCGAGCGAGCTCTCGATGCGGTAGGTCGCGCTGCCGTCGTTCCAGATCAGCGCATCGCCGACCCACCGCCGGCTGTCCTCGACGAAGTGTCCGTCTGCCGCCGTATAGAAGAAGAAGTGAGGATCGCCGGAGATCCAATAGGCGTCGTGGCCGTCGACCTTCACGCGCTCCAACGTCGTCCCGGTGTGGATGGCCTTGTCGTAGAACTCCTCCTCGTTCCGGCCGTCGAAGCGCATGAGGACGAGCCCGACACCGGGCTCGAGGGTCTCCGGCAGGTCCGCGCTCGCGTTCCACACGTACGCGACCTGGTCGCCCTTCGTCGGATCGATCCAGACACTGTCCGGCGGCCCGAGGCGCTCGTCCTTCGGAAGCTGGACGGCGATGCCGGTCTCCGGCTCGACCTGGTCGAGCGCTACCTGCCGTCCGAGCAACATGTGCATGCCAGCGATCGGCGGAAGTGTCGGGCTTGGGGTAGGCGCTCGGCTGCCGGTCTGGCTGGCCGTGGACGTCGCCGATGGCAGGACCGACGCCGGTGGCTCGCCGAGGGTGATGCGCAGGCCGGGCAGACCCAGCCCCACGGCACCGGCGACGATCGCCAGCGCGAGTAGGGCCAGCAGGGCGAGGACGAGCCCCCGTCGAACGGGCCGCCCGCCGAACATCCACGTGCGGCGGGGCCGTGGCTCGCGCGAGACGAGCCGAGCCCTGACACGCGTCGCGATGTCCGGTCCGGTCGTTATGCCATCCGCCGTCATTGGCGTTGCCGTCGGCCAATCGATCTCGGCGGACAGCGACCGGAGCGCCGTTTCGAGGCCCACGTCGTCGAGGGTCGTACGTCGATCGGTCATCGCTCGGCTCCCACTCCGTCGGCGCGGAGTGCTTCTCGCAGGCGCCCGAGCGCCCGCGAGGTGCGCGACTTGACGGTCCCGCGCGGGATCCCGAGCGTCTCCGCCGTTTCGATCTCACTGAGATCGAGCAGGAACCGCGCGCCGAGCACCTCGCGGTCGTCGTCCCTGAGCGTCGCGAGCGCCGCGAGTAGCTCGGACCGCTCCTCCGCGGCCATCACGATCTGCTCGGGACCGGGCGCGACTCGCTGTGGTGACGCGTTCGCGGCACGAAACGCAAGACCTTGCCGGCGGCCTGCCGAGCGCCGGCGGTTGCGTGCCTCGTTGGCGACGATCCGCAGCAACCACGGCCGGAGCGGCGACCCCTCGCGAAAGCGGGGGAGCGCATCGAAGGCCTTGATGAACGCTTCCTGGACGGCATCGTCCGCGTCGGTCTCCGGACAGATGAGGTGGGCGGTCCGGACGGCCACGTCCTGATAGCGGCGCACGATGGCCTCGTACGCCGCGACGTCGCCGGCGCGGGCGCGCGCGATCAGTTCGGCGTCTTCGATGTGGACGGCCCTCCACGACAACCGTACCCCGTACACCGCGGGGTTCGGCTGGGTTCCCGCGGTCACGGCCGTTCGCGACCGGCTACGATCGAGACGTGACAGAGCAGACGCACAACGCCGGCCGCGTCTTCCGGCGGTCGCTCATGGCCGAGCCGCCTATCGCCGTCGAGTCGAGCGGCGCGACCATCACCGACTCCACGGGCAAGACGTACATCGACGCGGCCGGGGGCGCGATCGTCGTGAACGTCGGGCACGGCCGCGCGTCGATCGCCGACGCCATGGCCGATCAGGTCCGGCGCCTTGCCTACGCCCACGGTTCGGCGTTCACGACCGGGCCGCTGGAGACGTACGCCGCCGCCGTCGGCGAGGTCTTGCCCGTCGAATCGCCCGCGATCTACCCGGTGTCCGGCGGCTCGGAGGCGATCGAGACCGCCCTGAAGCTTGCCCGCATCTACCACCTATCGCGCGGCGAGCCCGACCGCGATGTCCTGATCTCTCGCTACGGGAGCTACCACGGCAACACGATCGGCGCCCTCGACGCGGGCGGGCGGCCGCCCCTCCGCGCGCCGTACGAACCGTGGCTCGGCAGGTTCCGCCATGTATCGGCGGCCTACCCGTACCGGGCCGGTGACACCGGATCCCACGCGCTCGGGGACGGCGAAGCGCTCGCGTCGGAGCTCGACGCGGCCATACGTGACGCAGGAGCCGGCCGGGTGGCCGCCTTCCTCGCGGAGCCGATCGTCGGCGCCACCCTCGGCGCGGTCGTCCCGCCCGACGACTATTGGCCAGCGATCGCGGAGGTTTGCGCTCGGCACGGCGTCCTTTTGATCGCGGACGAGGTGATGACGGGCTTCGGTCGCACCGGGCGGTGGTTCGGCCTCGACCATTGGGGCGTCCGGCCGGACATCCTCGTCGCGGCCAAAGGCACGACGAGCGGCTACTGGCCGTTCGCGTTCGCGGCGGGGAGCGGAGAGGTTTACGAGACCGTGACCGCCCCGGGCAAGGGCTTCGTCCACGGGTTCACCCACTCGCACTCTGTCCTAGGCGCGACGGTCGCCAACGAGGTGCTGCGCATCCTCCAGGACGAAGACCTCGTGACTGCCAGCGCCGCGAAGGGCGTCCGCTTGATGACGCTGCTGAAGGGAGCGCTCGAGGAGCACCCGTCGGTCGGTGAGATCCGTGGGCGCGGGCTGATGATCGGCGTGGAGTTCGTCGAGGACCGTACGACCCGCCGCGCCTATCCTCGTACGGCCCGGATCGCGGAAGGCGTGCTGACGGCCGCGCGCGAGCGCGGCGTCCTGGTTTACATGGGTTCCGGCAACGCCGACGGCGTCGACGGCGACACGATCCTGCTCGGCCCGCCTTTCGTGATCACCGACGACGAGCTGCAGCGAGTCGCTGAGGTGATCGCCGAGGCCATCGACGTCGCGACGGCCTCGGAAGCAGCAGCGCGGTAGGCCGGGCCGCGATCAGGTCAACGCACGTGGCGCCCGGTCAACCCATGCTGTCGTCGGCGCGCTCAGCGGCCATCCTCTCGGCCACCTCGCGCTCGTAGTCGTTCGCAAAGCCGCGGCCGGCCTCGATCTCGCCCTCGACGAACGCCTCCTTCACGCCGGAGGTATTCAGATACCAGAGGATGACCGCCGGCAGGAGCGCGGTCGCAAGCCCGGTGCCGAGGTTACCGGTAGCGATCGTGACCATGACGGCGTTGAAGATGCCGAGGATCGCGATGAGCATGCCGAACGTCCAGGCCCAGATGCGCAGCGTCCAGGCACCCCACGCGACGGCGACGTAGGCGATCCCGAGTACGAACGTCAGTAGCCCCCAGAAGAAGAGGCCCGAGCCGGTCTCTGCCGGTCCGAACGTCACGATCCCCATCAGCCGGAGCCCGAGGATCAGGGCACCCAGACCGTTGACGAGGGCGAAGAACCCGAGGACTGCGACACCGATCGGCGGTGGTCTCATCGCGCCTACCTCCTGCGACCAACCATGGCTCGACCTAGGGTCGCGCCGGCGTGCGGCGGGTCAATGGTGCGCACGCACCCTTCGCGATCCTAGCGAGGGAACCGCCATGTGCGGCCCGGCGCCATGATGCTCCCAAGGACGAGCACGGCGCCGCCTACCACGAGCAAGATCGGGATGACGAGTCCGCCGATCTGCGGCTGGATCAGGTTCACCCCGCCGAACAGCGCGAGGAGACCGCCGAACCAGGCCTGCCAGCCGACGCCGCCACCGTTGGTCGCCCGAACCAACGCGATGAACAGGAAGGCGATCCCGAGGCAGAACGTCCCGAGGCCGTCGCGACTGAGACCGGCGTTGGTAAGGGCGCTGGGCACGGCGAGCGCGGTGATGATGGCGCCCGCATACAACGAGCCCGTCCCGCGAGTGGCCGCCCAACGGATGAGGAACGCCAACCCGACGGCCAGCACGAGCACCGAGCCGATGGCCTGTGACTGCGGGAACAGCGTCTGGATCAGCAGCAGGCCGCCGAGGACCAGCAGGAAGACGCCGATCCACGGGAGGCCCGGCCGGCGTCCCTGATCGCCCGGCCGTCCGGTGCCCCACTCCCAGCCGTAGGCGCGGATACCAGGCTCGCTAGCCTCACGGCCGCCGCTGTCGGGGCCGAGCCGCGTCACGGTCCCGTCGGGCGGCGATGGTGGCGGATCGCCGCTGTGCTGTGGGTCCATGACAGGAGCGTAACCTGTCGTGCGACGGGCGACGTGAGGCCTGTCCCACGGAGGGGACGTTGGCGGTCAGCGGGATCGCCGGGCTGCGGGTGCCCGGCGTGGACATCGCGCACTCCTATCGGCGGGCCTGGCTGCCGAACGACATCATCGCTGGGCTCGTCCTGACTGCCGTCCTCGTGCCCGTCGGCATGGGCTACGCGGAGGCCGCCGGCCTACCCGCCATCACGGGGCTCTACGCCACCATCACCCCGCTGCTGGTCTACGCGGCGCTCGGGCCGAGCCGGATCCTGGTGCTGGGTCCAGACTCGTCGCTGGCCGCGATCATCGCCGCGACCGTCGTGCCGCTTGCGGGCGGCGATCCGGGTCGGGCGGTGGAGCTCGCCGGAGGCCTAGCCATCATCGCCGGAGGGCTCGGCATCGCGTTCGGGGTCCTCCACCTCGGCCTGTTGACCGACCTGCTCTCGACCCCGATCCGGATCGGCTACCTCAACGGGATCGCCCTTACCGTCATCGTTTCGCAGCTCCCCAAGCTCTTCGGCTTCTCGACCGACGCCGACGGCCTTGTCCCGGAGGCGATCGCGTTCGTGCAGGGAGTCGCAACGGGCATGGCGACCGTCCCGGCCTTGGCGATGGGCGTCCTGGCCCTGGCGATCATGATCGTGGCGAGGCTCGTCGGTCGCGCCGCGGTCGGCATCGTGGTTGCGACCGTCGCAACGACCCTTGTCACTGCCGTCGCTGGCCTGGCCGCCGCCGGTGTCGATGTCGTCGGTGCGATGCCCCAAGGTCTCCCCCGGCTCGCGATCCCAGCGGTCGGCTTCGGCGACCTGACGGCGATGCTTGCCGGCGGCTTCGCGATCGCGGTCGTGTCACTCGCCGATACGAGTGTCCTGTCGCGGACGTTCGCCGCCCGAAGCGGGCGGCGGGTCGATCAGAACCAGGAGCTCGTCGCGCTCGGGGCCGCCAATGTCGGTGGCGCGTTCACGTCCGGTTTCCCGGTGAGTGCGAGCGCATCGCGGACACCGGTCGCCGAGGCAGCCGGCGGAAAGACGCAACTGACCGGTGTCATCGCGGCGCTCGCGATCACCGCCATGCTGCTCGTCGCGCCCGGCATCACGAGCAACCTCCCCCAGGCGACCCTCGGCGCGGTCGTGATCGTCGCCGCCACGTCGCTCATCGATCTCGCCGGCACCCTTCGCCTCATCCGGCTCCGGCCGACGGAAGCCATCTTGTCGATCATCAGCTTCGCCGGCGTGGCGTTCGTGGGTGTCATCGCGGGGATCTTCGCCTCCGTCGTGATCGCCCTCGCCGCTTTCTTTTGGAGGGCATGGCGGCCCCATTCCGCCGTCCTCGGCCGTGTCGAGGACCTGAAGGGCTATCACGACATCACCCGTTACCCGGAGGCTCGTCGGCTCGACGGACTCGTGCTGTTCCGCTGGGATGCTCCGCTCTTCTTCGCGAACGCCGAGGCATTCCGCGAAGCGATCGAAAGCGCGGTCGATGCCGCGCCGACCCCGACCCGCTGGGTCGTCGTCGCGGCCGAGCCGATCACCGACGTCGACACGACCGCCGCCGACGTCCTCGACGAGCTTCTCGGCGACCTCCGGCGAGCGGGGGTCGAGCTCCGGTTTGCCGAGATGAAGGACCCGGTCAAGGATTGGCTGGATCGCTATGGCTTGCTACAGAAGATCGGCGACGACGCCTTCTACCCCACGGTCGGGACAGCGGTCGATGCCTACGTCGCGGCGTCGGGTATCGACTGGATCGATTGGGAGGAACGCGGCGTGGACGAGCCAGGCGCGTCGAGCGGCACCTCGTCTTCGACGTGACTGAAGCCGAGCCGATCGGCGAACCGCCCGAGCGGCCCAGGCGCCCACCAGTTCCACTTGCCCATGAGCCGCATCGTGGCCGGCACCAGCAGGATGCGGACGATGGTCGCATCGATCAGGACCGCGATCGCCATCCCCACGCCGATGCTCTTGATGGTGATCGACTCCGCGAGCGCGAACGCGGCGAACACCGACACCATGATCAGCGCTGCGCCCGTGATCACGCCCGCCGTCTTCGCGAGGCCCTCGGCGACGGATGCCGTGTTGTCGCCCGTCCGCCGGTACGCCTCCTGGATGCGCGACAGCAACAGGACCTCGTAGTCCATCGACAGCCCGAAGATGACGCTGAACATGATGATCGGGTTACCCGCGACGGTGAATCCCGGGCTCGTGAACCCGAGAACGTTCGAGAAGTTGCCCTCCTGGAAGATGAAGACGAGAGCGCCGAACGAGGCGGTGATCGACAGCAGCGTCATGATCACGGCCTTGATCGGGATCACGACCGACCCGAACAGGAGGAAGAGGATCACGGCGCTCGCGCCGAGGGTCAGGGCGATCGCGTACGGGATCGTGTCGGACTGACTGACCATGAAATCGTGGCCGCTCGCAGCGAGGCCACCGACCTGGGTCGTGACGCCATCGACATGGACATCGCGGACATCGCTGACGACGGCGGTGCCTTGCGGCGAGAGAGGCGACAGCGGGCTGATCACGTCGAGCCGCACGGTGGAACCGCGGATGTAGGTGTCCTCGAGCCGCTCCAGGCCTCCGGCCATCTCGGCCGGGAGAAGGCTGCGGTCCATGCCGAACAGCGCTGAGATGCCGGCTGCATCCAGCTCGCCCCCTGTCTGCGGGTCCTTGATGTCGGCGAACGGTCCTTCGACGCGGTCGATATGGGCGACCTGGTCGATCGCCACGGACAGATCGAGGATCCGCTGGACGTTGGCCTCGTCGGTCGGCGATCCCGGCACGTTCGCGAGGACCACGATCGGGGACGTTTCGCCTGCCTGGAACTCGTTCGTGAGCGCCACGGACGCCTCGCGGCTCTCGATGCCGGGCGGCAGGATCGAGGCGTCCGGGATGCCCTGGCTGAGCCGCAGGAACGGCGTGCCGAGGATCAGCAGGAATGCCAGGGTGGGGGCGAGGACGGCGAACGGCCGGGCCATCACCCAGTGCGCCATCCGCTCCCAACGTGAGGCGCTGGCGGCCTCGGCGGCAGCACCCACCGGTCGGCCGAGCATCCGTCGGATCCGGTCCCGTAATGCGCGGACGCTCAGCGCATTGACGCGCGGCCCCAGCATGCCAAGTACGGCGGGGAGGAACGTGAGGGCGAAGAAGACCGAGGCACCGACGGTGAGCGCGCCCCCGATACCGAACGAGCGCAGCGCGGTCGGCTGGAATAGCAGCAGACCGGACAGCCCGACCGCCACCGCGAGACCGGAGAACGTTACCGCCTTGCCGCTCGTGGCGACGGTGATCTGGACCGCCGTGCCGACATCGCGACCACGTCGGAGCTCCTCTCGGAAGCGGCTGACCATGAACAGCGAATAGTCGATCGCGAGCGCGAGCCCGAGCATCGTCGCGACGTTCTGGACGTAGATCGAGAGCTCGGTCACCTGGGCCGCAAGGAACACCCCGCCGAGGGTCGTGGGGATGGCGAGGGCCGCGACGAGCAGTGGCATCCCGGCTGCGATGAGCGACGAGAAGACCAGGATCAGGATGAGGGCTGCGAACGGGAACGAGACCGTCTCGGCCTGGATGAGTTCCTTCTCGGACTGCTTCGCCTGGTCCTGGGTCGCCGGGCCGACACCGGTGAGCTGGAGCGTGACGTCCGACGGCTTGTGGATCAGCGCGCGGAAGTCATCCATCGCGTCGACTGCTTTCTCGTCGGTGATGTTCAACCGGACGACGACATAGGCCGACGTCCCGTCCTTGCTGATGAATCGGTCGTCTTGCGTCTGGGCATACCCGATCGACGAGTCCACCCGCTCGTCCTCGAGGAGGTCCTTCAGCGAATCGGCGATCGTCGTCTGGAACCCAGCGGACCGCGCGTCGTCGCCGGCCTTCCCCCGGTAGACCGCGACGATCGAGCCGCCGCCGGCCCCGAAATCGTCCGCCAGCCGCTGCGTGACAGCGGCGGACTCCGAATCGGGATCCGTCCAGCCGCCAGCGCTGAGCGCGCCGGTGACACCAGAAGCGAGCATCGACGAGGCGATGGCGATCCCGATCGACAACAAAGCGATGGGGCGGCGGAAGCGATAGACGAACGCTCCCCAGGCACTGAACATCGTCTCGGACCCCAGTCGGGCGGTGTGTTGGTTCTGCGCACCATAGAGAATGCTCATTCCCTTTGTCAACGCCTCAGCGTTGCGTCTCGCCTTCACACGAGGTACGGTTCGGGGAGCAGCCATTCGTTTTGGAGCCACTGCTTCGTGCCTCGCCTCACCGCTGCTCAGGAACAGCAGGTCCGCGACCGGATCATCGGCGCGGCGGTCGCCGTCTTCGCGGAGAAGGGCTATCACCGTGCGACCATCGCGGACGTGGTCGCTCGTTCCGGGCTTTCGGTCGGGGCCATCTATACGCACTTCACCGGCAAGGAGGAGCTGTTCCTCCACAGCTGTGACCTGATCTCGGGGCAGGGCCTTGACGAGCTCGCGGCACGGCTGGCGCCACTGACGTCAACGGCCGAGCGGCTGCGCGCCGCCGTCGCGTACTACGTCGAGACGATCGATGACTTCGGCGATCAGCCGGGCCAGGTGAGCCTCGTGCGAGCGTGGGCCGAGGCGGGCGAGGAGCCGGGCGTCCGCGAGATGCTGGCGCGGCGGCGCGAGCGCCTGCTCGGTGCCGCGCAGCTGTTGCTGGCCGAGGGGATCGTCCGCGGCGAACTGCCGGACTGGCTCGACGTCGACGGATTCGGCCGCGGCTTCATGGCACTGCTCGATGGGCTGCTCCTCCAGCGCATCGAGGCCGGCGACGCGTATCGACCCGAGGAGTCGATGCGCCGGGCGAACGCCGTCCTCGACGTCCTCCTTGCCGTCCGAGGAGTCGAGCGACCGGCCGTCGCGACGGCGTAGCATCGGGCGGCGATGCCGCACGTCCAGACGGTCCTCGGCCCG
>JBKPMM010000046.1:0-9081 GCA_046732155.1 Chloroflexota bacterium
CGGGCCGGTGATCGCCAGATTCGATCAGATGGCGTGGCCGTACGCGGCGCTCGTGTGGGACCGCGTCCTCCCGATGCAGACCCTGGACCAGGCCGCCGTGCTCGACTTCTACGCGCGCTACGCCGAGCGGAATAACCCTGAGAAGCTGTGCAACCCGTCGGCGAGCCCGTCGGCCGCCCCGAGCGGAAGCCCGGCGGCTTCGGGATCCGCGAGTCCGGCCGGGTCGGAGAGTGCGAGCCCGAGCGCCGCTCCGACCGAGTCGCCCGCCGCGTCGGCGTCGCCGAGCTGATCGGCCGGGGCCCGGTGCGACTGTTCGCCTATCGATCCGGCCCGCTGGGCGAGGACGTCGTCCAGGGGACGGTCGATGCTGACGGGCGGGTCATCGTCGATGGCACGGCGATCGACCCGACCGAGCTAACACCCGCGCCGGGGATCGCCCGGCCGGGGAAGATCGTGTGCGTCGGCCTCAACTACCGGGATCACGTCGCCGAGGGTGGCCGGCCGGGACCGGATCGTCCCCTGCTATTCGCCAAGTTCGGGAACACCGTGATCGCCGATGGCGAGGCGATCGTCCGCCCGAAAGGTGCCCACGCGCTCGATCTCGAAGTCGAGCTCGGCGTCGTGATCGCGAAGCGGGCCCGCCGCGTCAACGCCGCGCAGGCCATGGACCACGTCGCCGGCTATGTCGTCCTCAACGATGTCAGCGCGCGGGACTGGCAGGGCATCCCTGTGGCGCTCCGCGACGGCGAGAAGGGCGACGGCCAGTGGCTGCGCGCCAAGGGCAGCGACACCTTCCTGCCGATCGGGCCCGTGTTCGTGACCGCTGACGAGATCGACCCCCGGCGTGGCCTGCGCGTCCGAAGCTGGCGGATCACGTCCGACGGGCACGAGCAGCTGATGCAGGACGCCTCGACGACCGACATGATCTGGGACGTCCCCTCGCTGATCGCGTTCATCTCGGATGCCATCACGTTGGAAGCGGGTGATGTGATCGCCACCGGCACACCGTCGGGCGTCGGGGTATTTCGTGACCCGCCGGTCTTCCTCGAACCCGGCGATCGTGTCCGGTGCGACGTCGAGGGGATCGGGTCGGTCGAGAACCCGATCATCGACTGGTCGGACGCGAACTAGGGGCGAGCGCGCACCACTACCTCGGACCGCTCCGTCCGATACCGGACCATCGCTGTACGCTCGGGCCATGCAGGCGCTCGTGAAGTCCACGGCCGGTCTGGGCCTCGAGCTTCGGGATGTCCCGGAGCCGGAGATGTCGATCAACGACGTCCGGATCCGGGTGCACAAGACGGGCATCTGCGGGACGGACCTGCACATCGCGGACTGGGATCCGTGGGCGCAGAGGACGATCCGTCCGCCGCTCATCGTCGGCCACGAGTTCGTCGGCGAGGTGCTCGAGGTCGGCAGCAACGTCGGTGACCTGGCGCCCGGCGACATCGTGAGCGGCGAGGGCCACGTCGTGTGTGGCCGCTGCCGTCATTGTCGGGCGGGTCGCTGGCACCTCTGCGCGAACACCGTGGGGCTCGGGGTCCAGCGCGATGGCGCATTCGCGGAACAGGTCGTCCTTCCGGTGACCAACGTCTGGCACCACTGGCCCGGTATCGCAGAGGACGTCGCCGCGATCTTCGACCCGTTCGGGAACGCCGTCCACACCGCGCTCGAATTCCCCGTCCTCGGTGAGGACGTCCTGGTCGTCGGGGCCGGGCCGATCGGCCTGATGGCGACGGCGGTGGCGAGGCACGCCGGCGCCAGGTTCATCGTCGTCAGCGAACCGAACGACGTCCGTCGCGAGCTCGCGATGACCATGGGCGCCACGCTGGTCGTCGATCCACGGGAAGGCAGCCTCAAGGGCGCCCAGCGCGAGCTCGGGATGGTCGAGGGCTTCGATGTCGTCTTCGAGATGTCCGGCAACGCCGGGGCGCTGCGTGACGCGCTCGGGAACATGGCCCATGGTGCGGGGATGGCGATCCTCGGCATCCCGACCGCCGAGATCTCGATCGACGTCAGTCACGTCGTCTTCGATCAGTTACGCCTTCACGGCATCTATGGCCGAGAGATGTATGAGACCTGGTACAAGATGTCGGTGATGCTCAAGTCGGGGCTCGATATCAGCCCCGTGATCACGCACCGCTACGACTACCCGGACTACGAGGCGGCGTTCATGGCCGCGCGTAGCGGCTCTTCTGGCAAGGTCGTGATGGACTGGACGAGTTGAGATGACGACGACGCCCCGCAAGGACCCCCTCGCCTACCTCGACGATGAGGTCGCGGCGCTCAAGGAGCGGCATCTGTATCGGGCGCTCCGGGTCATGTCATCTGCCCAGGGCCCGATCGTCTCGGTCGACGAGAAACGCGTCATCAGCCTCTCCTCGAACGACTACCTCGGTCTGACCCACCATCCACGCCTGCGTGACGCCGCGCTTGCTGCGGTCCGCGACTTCGGCGTGGGCTCGGGGGCGGTCCGGACGATCGCCGGCACGATGTCGATCCACGAGGCGCTCGAGGCGGAGCTCGCCGAGTTCAAGGGGACGCCGGCGGTCTTGACGTTCCAGTCCGGGTTCACGGCGAACACGGGTGTCATCCCGACGATCACCGGGGAGACGGATCTCATCGTCAGCGACAGCCTGAATCACGCGTCGATCATCGACGGCATGCGGCTTTCGAAGGCGCCGCGGAAGGTGTATCCGCACGCGGACGTCGAGGCGCTCAAGGGCGTACTCGCCGAAGCCGTGGAGAACGGCCGCGAGGGGAGCGGCGAGCCGTACCGCTCGATCCTCGTCGTCACGGACGGCGTCTTCTCGATGGACGGCGACATCGCGCCGTTGCCCGGGATCGTCGAGGCCGCCGAAGCCGCCGGCGCCGCGGTGTTCGTCGATGATGCCCACGCGTCCGGCGTGTTGGGCCGGGACGGTCGTGGCAGCGTCGACCACTTTGGTCTCCATGGGCGCGTCGCGATCCAGGTCGGCACGCTTAGCAAGGCCGTCGGTGCGCTCGGCGGCTACGTCGCAGGAAGCACCGCTCTCCGCGAGATCCTCACGCAGCGGGCCCGCCCGTTCCTGTTCTCGACCTCGCACCCGCCCGCCGTCGTCGCCGCCTGCCGCGAGGCGATCATGGTGATGCAGGAAGAACCGGAACTGCTCGAGCGGCTCTGGGCGAACACACGCCGCTTCAAATCCGAGCTGGGTCGGCTCGGCTTCGACACCGGCCGATCCGAAACGCCGATCACGCCGGTGATGATGGGCGACCCCGAGACCGCCATGCGATTCAGCGACCAGCTGATGGGCGAAGGCGTGTTCGCCCAGCCGGTGGTGTATCCGACCGTAGCACTCGACCAGGCGCGGATCCGAACGATCGTCACGGCGGCGCACACGGACGAGCAATTGGATCGCGCGCTCGAGGCGTTCTCGACCGTCGGACGCGAGCTCGGTGTGATCTCCGGATGAGCGCATCTCCGGGGGAAAGGGCATGACGGACCGACAGGCACGGAACCTGCCGCTCGATGCGCACCTGCACACCGACCTGTCACCTGACAGCGAGGTGTCGATCGACGTCTTCGCGTCGCAGGCCGTCGAACGCGGGATCGCCGAGATCGCGATCACCGACCACGTCGACTTCGAGCCAGGGGCGCCCGCGTACCGCTACGCGTCGTTCGCGCATCGAGAGCGAAGCGTCAGGGATGCCGCGGAACGGTGGGCCGATCGGGGCCTCGCGATCCGGTTCGGCGCCGAGATCACCTGGGACAGTCGGTGGGCCGACGACATCCGCGACCACCTGCGCGGTCGCGCGTATGACTTCACGATCGGGTCGGTCCACGTCTACCAGGGCTCGCCATACGGAGCGTCGAAGGTCGCGAGCTGGGTCGCCGGGCGGACGCTCCCCGAGATCATCGAGCCGTACTTCTCAGAGGTCGGCCGGGCGATCCGCAGTGGCTTGTTCGATGCGATCGGCCATCTCGACGTAGTGAAGCGCTACCTCGCCCCTCACGTGACCGCGGCCGACCTTGCCAGTGCCCCTGAGCTGTACGAGCCGCTCCTGCACGCGCTGGTGGATAGCGGCACCGCGCTCGAGATCAACACCAGCGGTCTACGCCAGGAGGCGAAGGAGATCTACCCACCGGCGCACATCGTCGCGCGGTTCCGCGAGCTCGGCGGCGAACGGATCACGATCGGTTCCGACGCGCACCGTCCCGACACGTTCGCATGGGGCCTCGACGACGGCTACGGGGTCGCGGCGGCCGCTGGATTCGACACGCTCACCTTCCGACGGGGAGAGGCCCCGGTGGTGGTGCCGATGGCCACCACACCTAACGCCGTCGCAGGACGTTCGTTGTGACCCTCGACGAAACCGCGGTCGAGCGGCTGGTCCAGGAAGCGCGTTCGGGGGACGCCTGGGCGTTCGGACTCCTGTTCGATCATTACCACCTGCCGGTCTACCGCTATATCGCCAGCCGCGTCCACCGCCCGTCGGACGCGGAGGACCTGACGCAGCTCGTCTTCGTCAAGGCCCTGGAAGCCTTGCCGCGTTACGAAGCGCGAGGCATCCCATTCGGGGGCTGGCTCTTCCGGCTGGCCAGGAACACCGTCATCGATCACGTCCGAACGCGTCACGACCACCTGGACCTCGAGTCCGCCAGTCGCCAACCCGACGTCGACGCAGGCCCCGATGAGGTCACGGTCGCACGCCAGGAACTCGACGAAGTGGCCGCCGCGCTCGCGGCGCTGACGGACGAACAACGAGACGCCATCGCACTGCGGTTCTTCGCCGGGCTGTCAGCCCGCGAAGCAGCCGAGGTGATGGGGAAGCAGGAAGGGACGATCCGCGGGCTCCAGTTCCGGGCGATCGCCGCCCTCCGGCGGCAGCTCCGGATCGACGAGCCCGACACCGAGCGCGGTGACGATGCCGCGAGCGATGGGCGGGTCGGACGATGAGCGACGAGATGATCGACCTGGCTGCGGGGGACATGCGCCTACGGCAACGTCTGGAGACATACGCTGACGTTCGCCTGACGCCCGACCTCGCCGCGACGTCGCGGATGCGGGCGCGGGTCCTGGCGCACGCGCATCGCCGAGCCGATCTCGTCCGAGCTGATGCCGGATTGAGGATCGTCGATCCCAGCGCATCGCTGACCACCGGCGAGCGACGGCTCCGACGTGGTCGGCGGACAGCGATCGCGCTCGTGGCGGCGGCACTCCTGGCGGGTGGGATGGTCGGCGGGGCGGCAGCGTCCTCGGGCCCCGGTGGCGCGCTGTACGAGGCTCGGCTGTGGGTCGAGTGGGCGATGTTGCCGACGGAGCCGCCGGCACGCGCAGTAGCGGAGCTCGGCCGTCTTGCCGATCGGCTGCGGGAGGCGGAGGCGGCAGCAGCCCGTGGTGATCAGAGCGCGACGTCCTCAGCGCTTGCAGCCTACGAGCGGATCATGAACGAGGCCTCGAGCGCGACCGTCGCGGCCGGCGATCCCGTCGCGGCTGCGGCGCTGGAGACCGGCCTCGCCCGCAACGTCGAGATCCTCCGGGCGCTCATCGGCGACGTTCCGTCGCGCGCCGATCAGGCGATCAGTGCTGCCCTCGAGCGCGCGATCGAGCGAAGTAACGGCGCGATCCACGCTGTCGGCTCCATCCAGCGCCCGACACCGACCGACAAGGGTGGGGGTGGGACCGATGCGGGTGGGCAGACCGGTGGGAGCAGCGGCGGGACCAACGCAGGCGGCGGCAACGCGGCTGGCGGATCGAACGGCAGTGAGCCACAGCCGGATCCCAAGCCGACCAAGGCCGCACCCGAACGGCCTGACGCTACCGGGGCGCCCGCCTCGACGGATCACCCCGATCCGACGCCGAAGCCGACACCGGATCCGACGAAGCCACCGAAGCCGAGCGACGCCCACCCCAGCGGTCCTCCTCGCGACCCCCAGGACTGAAACGCCGCGGCCGCGTCCGCTACGCTCACGCTGTGGATGCCGTCACGTCCGGGCGGATGACCCTCGATGTGCTCGGGGCGGGTCCGGCCTACACGGATAAGCTCGGTGCAGCCGGCGCGTCATACCTGCTCCGTGCCGACTCGACGTCGATCGTCCTGGATCTCGGCCAGGGGTCGTTCCCGAGACTGGCGGCGACGCTGGAGCCGAGCACCGTGGACGCGGTCTTCGTCAGCCACCTGCATCCCGACCACTTCATCGACCTTGTCGCCATGCGCCACTACCTCCGCTGGCAATTCGATCCGGAGCGGCATGTCCGGGTCATCGCTCCCGTGGGGCTCGCCGGCCGCATCGATGCGCTCCACGACGAAGCGGGGTTCACGGCGGCGACCCTCGACGTCGAGCCGATCCCTGCTGATGTCTCCATCGGTCCGTTCCGGATCCAGGCGATCCGCGTGACGCATACGCCGGACAGCCACGCCTATCGCGTGTCGGTAGGCGACGGCCCCGGGCTCGTCTATTCCGGAGACTGCGGCCGTGCCAGCGATCTTCGGCCGCTCATCGAGCCGGGCGACTGGCTGCTGTCGGAGGTGTCGTTCGGGCCAGGACCCGTGGCCGCCGACGCGCTGCACCTTGATGGGCCGGCGGTCGGCGATCTCGCGGCCGCGTCAGGAGGAGTGGGCCGCGTCCTCCTGACGCACCTGCAGATGGGCTTCGACCCTGACGCGACCGTAGCGTCCGTCCGTAGCCGTTACGACGGCCCTGTCGAGCTCGTCCACCCGGGGTCGGCCTTCACGATCTGAGGCGTTCGTCTCTCTTCCGGCCGCCGATCGGCTCGCCCCATGAGGAGACGTGGGCGGAGCACCACACGGACAGCGCGGCGCTCCGCCCGGGTCTCGGGGACCCCTGTGTTCGGCTCCCGGTCAGCGCCGGCGATCGTCCTTTCGGACCACGGCCGTCGCCGGCGTCAGCAGGAGTGCGGTCGCGAGGATGCCTGCCAACGCGAGCAGGACCACGCGCCACCCGTCATTCACCGGTCCGTTGCCGGACCCGTCGATCGTGCTGGTGGACGGCAGCGTGCGAGCGGGCGTCGCGGTGGCCGCCTCGACGCTTCCCGTCGGAGCAGGGGTCGGCGTCGGATTGATCGTCTGCGTGGGCTCGACGCTGCCCGTCGGTGTCGGGGTGGGAGCGGGTGTGGCGGTCGGCGTTGGGCTGGGGGTCGGCGTCGGGGTCGGTGTCGGCGTCGGTGTCGGCGTCGGGGTGGCCGCGATCTTCACCTTGAAGTTGTCGTTCTTCGATTCCGTGCAGCTGAGGAAGTTGAACGACGTCGAATTCGCGTTGAAGCCGGCGCAGTCCTCGACGTCAGCCTTCGAGGCCATGTCGACGCTGTACTCGCCACCGTTGTTGGGCGTGTCGTCGTACGGCATGAGCTGGACGGGCGTCCCACCGTTGCAGCCGTTCGTGCCTTCGTCGTGGTTGCCGGTACCGCCCACACCGGAGATGACGCCGTTCGCGACCGTCACCATCCGGAACTTGATCGCGTCGGACGACAGGAGCGTCGAGCCGCTCGGATCCGTGACCTGGAAGTAGTACAGGCCGTCGGGAAGGCCGCCGCCGTTGCCGCAGTTCTGCGGTCCGCCGTTCAGGTAGACGTCTTCCTTCGCGTCGTACAGGTTCGCGTTCACCGTGGTCCCGTCGGAGAGGGACGTCCAGATCGCGCCGGTGGCGGCGACCGCCGTGGCAGGCCAGAGGAGCGCCGATAGCGCAAGAGCGATGACGACGAGCCAACCGAGTCGTCGACTCGCTCGAGAACGCGTTTGGGCAGTCATTCGATACGGTCCCCAAGAAGGAGGCGCGAGCCTCAGGCATGACGGGCTCGGTCCTGAGCCCCCCACTCGCGGACCCGAGGCCGCGGATAGTCCCACGGTCCGGCGCGTCCGTCTAGTACTTTTGGGTCAACGCGAACGTCAAACCTTTGACACTTGCGGTGCCCTAACGCACCGATTTCGTGCACGAAGCACAAAGACGACGACCGTCGCCGGGAAGGGCGACGGTCGTCGGTGCTCGGACCAGAGCGGCTCGGACACTCCGGGTCGTCGAGCGCTGGTGTTCCTGCGCGGTCGCAGGGGTGCGATCCGGATGATCGCCTCGCGAGCCTTTGCGGAGTCGGATGGACGACGACCGCCGCCCGGTAAGGGCGGCGGTCGTCGGGTACTCGGATCCCGAGGCGGTCGGTGCGCTCGGGTCAGCGAACGCTAGTCCTGCTTCCGGGCCGCGGCGCGGGCCGGCGTCAGCATCAGGGCGGCGGCCAGGAGCCCGGCCATCGCGATGAGCACGATCCGCCAGCTGTCGCTCGCGGGCGCCGAGGAGACGGCGTCGAGAGTGTCCGTCGCCGGCAGGGTCGCGTGAGGCGGGTTGGTCTTGCCCGTCGAGGGACCGACGTCACCCGTCGGCTTCGGCGTGGGATCGACCTTCGTCGTCTCGGTCGGCTTCGGCGTCTCGGTCGGCTTCGGCGTGTACGTGGGCTTCGGCGTCTCGGTCGGCGTGGGCGTCTCGGTCGGCTCGGTCTCCGCGCACTCGACCCAGAAGACCTTGTGCTTCCAGAGCTTCTCCTCGTCGCCCTTCCAGAAGAGCTTGTAGTGCCCATCCGGCAGCGAGTAGTAGCCGCTCGTCGGCTGCCGATCGAACCCGGCGCCGTTAGTGTCGTATGTCCCCTCGAGGACGGTCGTCTTGTCACCGGTCGGAGGCCACGACTGGATGTGCCAGTCGCCGGTCTGCCCCGGATCGGCGAAGAAGAACTTGATGTCGAACTGGCAGACATGCGGATCGTTCGCGGGCTCGGGCTTCGGGTTGACCGAATCCTCGATCTTGACCGTGGCGTTGTTGCCCGGTGCACCCGCGAGAACGGGCGAGGTCGAGGGCGCCAGTAGCGCCGTGGCGACCATGGAGACGACCCCCAGCCATGAGAGGCGGCGGGCCAGGCGCGACCTTGCGCCAGAGCGAGTACTCGACATGTGGCGGTCCCCGAGCTGAGGCCGAAGCCTCTGGTTGAGTGGTCCCCCCGTCGGCCGCTCTCCCCTTTCGGGGTGTCCGTGGACCGATCGAGGGCCGGATATTCACATGCGGGTACTGGCCGGTCTAGTACCTCTGGCGAGGCG
>JBKPMM010000047.1:0-3769 GCA_046732155.1 Chloroflexota bacterium
AGGTCGATCCCGATCTTCATGAGGTGGAAAGGTCAGTCCCTTCTGCGAGGCGCTCGATCCTGGCGCCGAGATCCAGGAACTTCCCCTCGATGTTCTCATACCCCCGATGAACGTGGTGAGCACCGTGGATCGTGGTCTCACCGTCGGCGGCGAGGGCGGCGAGGATCAATGACGCTCCGGCACGGAGGTCACCGATGTCGACGTCGGCACCATGCAGCGGTGCGCGACCGGTGATGACGGCGGTGTGCGGGTCGAGGATCTCCACGTTTGCGCCCATCCGCCGGAGCTCCGACATCCACTCGAGACGGTCCTCGAAGATGGTCTCGGTGACACGGGAGGCGCCGGTGGCCTGGGTCAGCAGGACCGAGGTCGGCGGCTGCAAGTCGGTCGGCAGGCCGGGGTACGGCCCGGTCTCGATGTCCACCGCACGGAAGCCGCCGTCGGCGAGCGCGGATCCGTCGACCTCGATGGTGTCTGCGGTGCAAGCGATGGCGACGCCCGCGCTCGTGACCGACTCGAGGAACGAGCCGAGGTGGTCGCATGGTGCGCCCGTCAGCGTGATCCGCCCGCCCGTGACCGCTCCCGCGATGACGAACGTTCCCGCCTCGATGCGGTCGGGGATCACACGGTGCTCCGCTCCACGAAGCCGTCGCTTCCCGTCGACCTCGATCGTATCGGGGAATGTACGCGCGACCTGTGCGCCCATCTTCTGAAGGAAGGCGATGAGGTCGTCGACCTCCGGTTCCTGCGCCGCGGGCCGGATGACCGTACGCCCGTCGGCGAGGGTTGCCGCGAGCATCGCGTTCTCGGTGCCCATCACCGACACGAACGGGAACCTGACCTCGCCGCCCCGAAGGCGTCCGGGCGCGGTCGCGAAGTAGTAGCCGTTCCGGTACTCGATCTCCGCACCGAGCGCACGCATCGCGTCGACATGCAGGTTCACGGGCCGCCGCCCGATCCGGTCACCGCCCGGGTTACTGATGATCACTCGACCGAAGCGAGCCAGCAGCGGGCCCAGCAACATGAACGAGGCCCGCATCTTCGCCGCCGCTTCGAGCGGCACGAACTGCCACTCGACGTCGCCTGCGGCGACCTCGTAGACGTTGTCCTCCGGGTGATCGACCACGACGCCCAGTTCGATCAGCGTCTGGGCCATCACGCGCACGTCCTCGATCTCGGGGACGTTCGTGATCCGGCACCGCTCACCAGTCAGCGTCGCAGCGGCGAGCATCTTGAGTGCCGCGTTCTTCGCGCCGCTGATGGGGACGGAGCCGGACAGCGGGCGTCCGCCTTCCACGCGGAAGACTTCCCGCGTGACTGGCTCGGGGACGTACTCCCAGTGGAACGGTCTGGCGTCGGCCATGAAGGCTAGCCGCGGTGGCGCGGGCCCTCGCGGTACCGCCGTTCGGCCACCCGGATCCTGAGCAGCGCCTGCTGGAGCTGTGCACGCGCCGCGCTGAGATCGACGCCCTCGTGGAACCCGGACTCGAGCGCCCGCTCGGCCTCGCGTCGAGCTTCCTGGGCCTTCTCGAGGTCGATGTCGCTCGCAAGATCCGCGGTCTCCGCCAGCACCACGACCCGGTCGGGCCGGACCTGGAGAAAGCCGCCGACGATCGCGAACGACTCCTCGGCCCCGTCTTTGCGGAAGCGCAGTTCGCCGACGCCGAGCGTCGAGACGAGCGGCGCATGGTGCGGCAAGACGCCGAGCTCACCTTCGGAGCCTGGCAGTTGGACCGAGTCGACCGTGTCCGAATAGACCTGTCGCTCGGGGGTGACGATCTCCAGCTGAAGCGGCATCAGCCTTGCAGCCTCTCGGCGTTGGCGCGCACGTCCTCGACCGTGCCGGCGAGGAAGAACGCCTGCTCCGGGAGCGTGTCGGTCTTGCCCTCAAGGATCTCCTTGAACGACGCCACCGTATCCTTGATCGAGACGTAGGCACCGGGTCGACCGGTGAACACCTCCGCGACGAAGAACGGCTGGCTGGCAAACCGCTGCAAACGCCGGGCTCGCGCGACCGTCGCCTTGTCCTCTTCGGACAGCTCGTCGATCCCGAGGATCGCGATGATGTCCTGGAGGTCGCGATAGCGCTGCAGGACCCGCTTCGTCTCCTGCGCGACGTCGTAGTGCTCCTGCCCGACGACGTTCGGATCGAGCACGCGCGACGTCGAGGTCAGCGGGTCGACCGCGGGATAGATGCCGAGCTCCGCGATCGAGCGCTCGAGGCGGATCGTCGAGTCGAGGTGAGCGAACGTCGTCGCCGGCGCCGGGTCCGTGTAGTCGTCGGCTGGGACGAACACGGCCTGCAGCGACGTGATCGAGCCCTTCTTGGTCGACGTGATCCGCTCCTGCAGACCCGCCATCTCCGTGGCGAGGTTCGGCTGGTAGCCGACCGCCGACGGCATCCGCCCGAGGAGCGCCGACACCTCGGAGCCCGCCTGGGTGAACCGGAAGATGTTGTCGATGAAGAGGAGCACGTCGCGGCCCTCCTCATCGCGGAAGTACTCCGCCATCGTCAGGCCCGTGAGCGCGACCCGCTGACGCGCGCCTGGCGGCTCGTTCATCTGCCCGAACGCGAACGCCGTCTTGGCCAGGACGCCCGACTCGGTCATCTCGTGGATGAGGTCGTTGCCCTCGCGGCTGCGCTCGCCGACGCCCGCGAAGACGGAATAGCCGGAGTGCTCCTGGGCGACGTTCCGGATCAGCTCCTGGATGATGACGGTCTTGCCGACGCCGGCACCGCCGAAGATGCCGACCTTGCCGCCCTTCTTGAAGGGGCAGATCAGGTCGATGATCTTGAGGCCCGTCTCGAACACCTCGACCTCGGTCGACTGCTCGTCGAACGGCGGCGCCACGCGGTGGATGGGCAGCGTCTTCGAGGTGTCGACCGGACCCTTGTTGTCGATCGGCCGACCCAGGACGTCGAACACGCGCCCGAGTGTGGCCTCGCCGACGGGCACCGAGATCGGAGCGCCGGTGTCACGCACCTCCACGCCGCGCGCCAGACCGTCGGTCGTGGTCATCGCGACGGAGCGGACCCAGTTGTTGCCGAGGTGCTGCTGCACCTCGCAGACGAGCGATTCCTGCCCATCGCGCTCGATCTCGACGGCGTTCAGGATCGACGGCAGCTTCCCGGCGGGGAACTCGATGTCCACGACGGGTCCGGTGATCTGGATGACCCGACCGGTGGCGGTCGGTGCGGCGGTGGCCATAGGGTCGAAGCCTCCTGCGTCGGTATGCGTCAGCGGGCGTTGGCGCCCGACGCGATCTCGATCATCTCGCGGGTGATATTGGACTGGCGGACCTTGTTGTACGAGAGCGTCAGGTCCTCGATGAGCTCTTCCGCGTTGTCGGTAGCGTTCTTCATCGCGACCATCCGGCTCGATTCTTCGCTCGCCTTGGCCTCGAGGACCGCCTGGAACAGGCGCGTCGCGACGTAACGTGGCAGCAGCTGGGTCAGCACGGTGGCGGCGTCGGGCTCGAAGATGAACTGGTTGCCCGGGATACCCTCGGTGTCCTCCGACGGCTTGATCGGCAGCAGCTGGAACAGCTCGGGACGCTGGCTGAGCGTGGTCACGAACCGGCTGAAGACGATGTCGACGCGGTCGACCTTCCCCTCGAGGAAGTCGTCCGTGATCAAGCGTGCGAGGGGGATGACGTCGGCAAATACCGGCCGGTCGCCGAAGCCCGCGAAATGGGCCTCCATCGGGACGCCGGCGCGGCGCATCGCGTCGCGACCCTTGCGGCCGACGGTCACGACCGCCAGATCGCC
>JBKPMM010000048.1:0-19674 GCA_046732155.1 Chloroflexota bacterium
ACGGGCGGATGAGCGCGGTGAGCATCCGGACCGTGGTCGTCTTGCCGGCACCATTCGGCCCGAGCAGCCCGACGACCTCACCGCGATGGACAGCGAGACTCACACCGCGGACCGCCCAGCGATCGTCGAACGCGCGGCCTAGACCGTCGGCGGTCAGGGCGGGTTCGGTCAGCTGGGGCGTCGAGTCCACGCCGGAAGTGTCGCGTATAGAGGCCGTCGTGCGTTGGCTTACCGGCGTATGCCAACGTCGGGCGAGCGGCCAGCAGACACCGGTATCCTCCCGCGGTGATCGCCTTGCGCCTCGTCGTCCTGGCGCTCGGCGTGGCGCTCGGCGTCTTCTACCCGTTCATCCCGGTGATCCTCGCCAGTCGCGGGTTCGGGCCGGCGCAGATCGGGCTCGTCGCGTCGATCGGCGCGGTCGGTTTCACGCTCGCGGTGCCCGCCTGGGGACACATCGCGGACGTGCGCCTCGGCAGGGCGAGGACCCTGCAGGTCTGCGCGATCGGTGGTGCCGTCGCGGTCGGCGCCCTGCTCGGCGCGTGGCCACAGATCGTCATCGGGCTGCTGTTCATGGCGTACTGGATCTTCGAGTGCGCGTGGCAGCCGCTCGGCGATGCGCTTACCGTCAACCTGGTCGATCGCGCACGGTATGGCCGAGTGCGGCTGCTGACGAGCCTATCGTTCGCGATCTCATCGATCGCGGCGGGGTTCCTCTACGACTCTGCTGGGTTCGACGCGGCCTACATCCTCGCCGTGGTGGCCGCCCTCACGATCGCGGCGGCAGCGAGCCGTGTTCCCGACATCGGGCGCGCCGACCTCGCGGCGTCCGAACACCGATCCGGCGCTGCGACGCGATCCCGACCATGGCTCGGATCCGCCGGTGTCGCGCTACGCGTCGCCCCCCGTCTCGGCGCCGTGCTCGTCGCGGTGATGCTCATCAACATCACCATCATCAGCGGGTTCACCTACCTGCCGCTGCGCCTCGGCGATCTCGGGAGTCCGCCGTCGGATGTCGCGCTGTCGGCGGGCGTGTCGGCCGTCGCGGAGATCCCGGCGATGCTCGTCGCCGCGCGAGTCGCGCAGTGGGTCGGATTGCGCGGGCTGTTCGTCGCTAGTGCGCTCCTCTATGGCGCGGTTTCGGCGTCGTGGATCGTGCTCGACTCCGCGCCGCTGATCATCGCGACGCGGCTCGTCAGCGGCGTCGCGTTCGCGTGGATCCTGGTGTGCGTCGTCCTGACGATCGCTCGGCTCCTGCCCTCGGAGCTCCAGGCGACCGGCCAGTCGCTGTACCAGACATTCGCCTTCGGGCTGGGCGCGATCGTCGCCAACATGGTCGGTGGCCTCCTGTACGCGAACATCGGCCACGCGGCGGTGTTCGGGTTGGGTCTGATCCTCGCGATCGTCGCCGCGACGATGGGCTGGTTCGTCTTCCCGCGTGACGCACGGACGCGCCTCGCGCCCCTGCGCAAGACCCGTTAACCGAGCCAGACCGCCGTATCGGGCGGGAGGTCGCCGCTCTCCGGGAGGGGCTCGCTCGCGAGCAACACCGGCCTGCCCGCGGGCAGCTCGATCGGCTCAGAGCCGAGGTTGACGACGGTCTCGAGGCCGCCGGGGCGGTCGAACCGCAGCACCTCATCAGGGGCTGGCAGCCAGGCCATGCCCTCGCCCCGGAAGCCGAGATGCTCGCGGCGCAGATGGAGCGCCGCCCGATACAACTCGAGCACCGATCCCCGCCGACCGGTCTGCGCCTCGACGGTTCGGTCGCGCCAGTCCTCGGGTTGGGGCAGCCAGGGTTTCGTGCCCGGCGGCGCGAACCCGAACGGTGGCTCGGTTCCCGACCACGGCAGCGGGACGCGCGAGCCGTCGCGTCCACGGATCGTGTGCCCGGACCGGACCCAGGTCGGATCCTGGAGGACGTCCTCGGGCAAGTCCTCGACCTCCTCGAGCCCGAGCTCCTCGCCCTGGTAGAGGTAGGCCGTTCCCGGTAGCGCAAGGAGCAGGAGCAACGCGGCACGAGCTCGTCGCCGGCCGAGCTCCACGTCGGACGCCGGAGGCGGCGCGACCCCTGCTCCCGCCGATTCGACCACGCCGACATCTGCGGTCCGCGGACGGCCGAATCGGGTCACGTGCCGCGCTTGATCGTGGTTCGAGAGGACCCACGTTGCCGGCGCACCGACCGGCCCGACGGAGCGCAGGTTGTCGTCGATCTCCCTCCGGAGTCGGGCGGCATCCCAGCCGGCCTGCAGGAACCGGAAGTCGAAGGCGGTATGCAGTTCGTCGGGTCGGACGTAGCGAGCCAGGCGTTCGGCCGACGACACGAATACTTCACCGACGAACGGCCGGTCGCCGTACTCCTTGGCGATCGTCCGCCAGCGGCGGTAGACGTCGTGCACGCCTTCCTGGTCCCAGTACGGACCGGGGTGGATGAGCGACTTCGGCGACGAGCCGCGCAGGTCGGGGAAGACAGGGTCCTTGATGACGCCGTGGGCGACGTCGATCCGAAAGCCGTCGACGCCGCGCTCGTACCAGAACCGCAGGATCGAGTCGAACTCGTCGGCGACCTCCGGGTTCGACCAGTCGAGATCGGGCTGCTCGGGCGCGAAGAGGTGGAGGTACCACTGACCGAGGCGGCCATCGGGCTCGGTGACGCGCGTCCATGCCGGGCCGCCGAACACGCTCGGCCAGTCGGTCGGTGGCAGCTCACCGTCGCGCCCCTTGCCCTCCCGGAAGATGTAGCGCTGCCGGGCCGGACTGCCCGGCGGGCTGGCGAGCGCCTCCTGGAACCACGGATGCTGGTCGGACGTGTGGTTCGGGACGATGTCGAGGAGGATGCGGAGGCCGTGCGCGTGCACGTCGTCGATGAGGGCGAGGGCCTCGTCCATCGTGCCGAACGTCGGATCGATCGAGCGGTAATCCGAGACGTCGTATCCGCCATCGACCATCGGCGACGGATACCACGGGTTGACCCAGATCGCGTCGACGCCGAGATCACCCAGATACGGGAGCCGCGACCGTATCCCCGCGATATCCCCGACCCCGTCGCCGTCGCTATCGGCGAAGCTTCGGATGTAGATCTGATAGACGACGGCGTGGCGCCACCACGGAGTCGGTTCGGTCATGCCGGTAGCATGACGGGAAGGAGGGGTGCATGCGCCTTTGGGGTGGCCGCTTCGCGGAGGAGAACGACCAGCGCGTCGCCGACTTCACGCGCTCGATCGAGCTCGACCGTGAGCTGGCAGCCGACGACATCGCGGGGTCCATCGCGCACGTGCGCGCGCTCGGTCGGGCGGGGCTGCTGACCGACGACGAGGTGTCGGATCTCGTCGGTGGCCTCGAGGGATTGGCGCTCGACGTCGCCGATGGCTCGCTCGCCTGGGACCCCGCCCTCGAGGATGTGCATCTGAACCTGGAGTCCGCGCTTGCAGACCGGATCGGACCGGTCGCCGGCAAGCTCCAGACGGGTCGGTCGCGGAACGATCAGGTCGCGACGGACCTTCGACTCTGGTCGCGTCGTGCGATCGATCGGCTGGACGAGGCGTTGCGCGGCTTCGAGGGGTCGCTCGTCGCGTTGGCGGAGCGCGAGGGGACCGCGATCCTTCCGGGGACGACGCACATCCAGCCGGCGCAGCCCGTGCTGTTCGCCCATCACCTCCTCGCGTACGTCGAGATGGCCGAACGGGACCGCGGTCGGCTGGCGGACGCGCGCCGGCGCCTGAACGTCTCGCCGCTGGGATCCGGTCCGCTGGCCGGTGCCGGGTTCCCGCTCGATCGTGACGAGACGGCTGCCGAGCTCGGCTTCGACGGCGTGACCGCGAACTCCCTCGACGCGGTGAGCGACCGCGACTTCGTGATCGAGCTCGTAGGCGCGATCTCGCTCGGGATGGTCCACCTCAGCAGGCTGGCCGAGGAGATCACCTGGTGGTCGAACCCACGCTTCGGGTTCATCCGGGTCAGCGACGCGTTCTCGACCGGATCGTCCGTCATGCCCAACAAGAAGAACCCCGACCCCGCCGAGCTCGTTCGTGGCCGCGCGGCGCGGGTGATCGGTGCGCAGGCCGGGTTGCTGGCGCTGGTCAAGGGTCTGCCGCTGGCGTACCAGCGGGACCTGCAGGAGGACAAGGCGCCGCTGTTCGACGCGGTCGCCGTGTATGCATCATCGCTCGGCGTCATGAGCGGACTCCTCGACACGCTATCCGTCGACCGCGAACGGATGCGTGCCGCCACCGATGAGGGCTACACCACCGCGACGGCCGTCGCCGATGCGCTCGTCCGCCGCGGCATCCCGTTCCGTTCCGCACACCACATCGTCGGTGCGCTCGTCGCGCAGGCCGAGGAAGCCGGTCTGCGGCTCGACGAGGTGCCCGACTCGATGATCGGTCTCGCTTTGGGCGCCGCCGGCGACGCGACCGCTCAGACGCTCGCCGCCGACGAGACGATCGGGGAGGTCGTTCGCGGGGCGGCCTCGGTCGACGGCGCGCTCGCGTCATGCGATGTCATCGGCGGGACGGCGCCGACTCGGGTCGCCGAGGCGCTCCTGGCCGCGCGACGCCGGCTCGAGGCGCCCTGAGCGTAGGTTTGCCGCGAGCGCGGCTCAGTGACCGACGCAGGTCCCGCCCGTGTTGGTGTCGCTGTTGGTCCCGTCCGGGCAGGTCGTGTTCGAGAACGTGGCTGACGACAGGCCGGTCGCACCCCGCCAGTTCGCGCCGGTCAGGTCGGCGTTGGTGAGGTCGACCCCGGCGAGCTGCGCGTAGCGCAGGTCGGTTGCGGCGAAGCTCGTCGACCGCAGATCCGTGCGCCGAAGGTCGATGCGATGCATGTCGGCGCCGTCGAACGACGCACCATTGGCGGCACCGTCACGCCACGACGCGTTCGACAGGTTGGCATCATCGAATGGGGCGAACGCAGCCCCGGCACCCGTCATGACGGTCCACGACAGGTTCGCGCCGTTGAGGCTGGCGTCCTCGAGGGCGGCGCGGGTCAGGTCACTGCCGTGCAAGTCCGCGCCGTTGAGGATGGCGTCGCACAGCTTCGCGTCGACGAAGAGTGCCCGGTAGGCGATCGCCGCGTTCAGGTTCGTGCGGGGCTGATCGGGATCGCACCCGCCGTTGACCCGCGACAGGTCGGACCACGCGACATTGATCCCGTGCAGATCCATCCCGATGATCGTTGCGTCGGCCATGTCGCAGCGGTGCAGATCGGCGCCCGCCGCGATCGTGATCTTGGAGCAGTCGCGATACGTGTCGGACCCTGCGGCGGCTACGGGTACGGCGGTCAGACCGACGGCGAGCAGCCCGAACAGGACGGCGGCGAGCCAGATCCGACGGGTCGTGGGGCGGCGTCGATGGTGGGTCATGCTAGGAGCTCCCCCTGGTGCGGCTTCCATCGATCCCCTCGCGTCTAGGGTGCCCGCTGCGCCGGGCAAGCGTCAATGGTCGAGGCCGACCACAGCTGGCGCAGCCTTGTACCATCGCCGCCACCATGCTGCGCGCCGAGACGATCCGCGAGGCCCCCAAGGCCATGCTCCACGATCATCTCGATGGCGGGTTGCGTCCGTCCACGATCGTCGACCTGGCCGCGGAATTCGGGTACGACGGGCTTCCGACCGCCGATCCCGACGAGCTCGCGACGCACATCCGCCGTGGCGCGGATCGAAAGTCGCTCGAGCTCTACCTCGAGACGTTCCAGCACACGGTCGGCGTCATGCAGGAGAAGGACGCGATCATCCGGGTCGCGGCGGAGTGTGCCGAGGACCTCGCGGCCGACGGACTGGTCTACGCCGAAGTCCGGTATGCGCCGGAGCTGTCCACGGAACGTGGCCTGACGCTCGACGAGGTCGTCGCCGCGAACCTCGAGGGCTTCTCGATCGGGGCACGAAACGCAGAAGCTGCGGGTCACCCGATCGTCATGAAGATGCTGGTCACCGCGATGCGGCAGGCGGCTCGCTCCGTCGAGGTCGCCGAGTGCGCAGTGCGATGGCGCGACGCTGGCGTGGTCGGCTTCGACATCGCCGGCCCAGAGGCCGGCTATCGACCGACGCAGCACCTCGACGCGTTCGAGTACGTCCGCCGCGAGAACTTCCACATCACGATCCACGCCGGGGAGTCGTTCGGGCTGCCGTCTATCTGGGAGGCACTGCAGTGGTGCGGTGCGGAGCGACTCGGACACGGCGTCCGCATCGTCGACGACATCACCGTCCGTGACGACGGCTCAGTCGGGCTCGGTCGACTTTCGGCGTTCGTGCGCGACCGCCGCGTCCCGCTCGAGCTATGCCCGACGTCGAACGTCCATACCGCGGCAGCGCCGTCGATCGCCGAGCACCCCATCGACCTTCTACGGCGGCTGCGCTTCCGCGTCACCCTCAACACCGACAACCGGTTGATGAGCGGCGTGACGCTTTCGAGCGAGTTCGCGGCCCTCGATGAAGCCTTCTCGATCGGTCTCGGTGAGATGGAATGGCTGACGATCAACGCGCTGAAGTCGGCATTCGCGCCGTTCGATGAGCGGCTGCGCCTCATCAATGAGGTCGTGAAGCCGGGCTACGCGCGTCTTCGTGCCGAGGAGACGCGGGTGGTGACCAGCGCGGTCTGACGCGTCCGATGGCGACCTGGCTCGAACGGTTCAAGGAGACCTGGGGGCGGATCCGAGGTCAACGCCCGTCCAAGCGGATCTTCGCGGACCTCCGGTCGATGGCGCTGACCGTCGATCTCGCGACACTCCACACGTCGGCTGAGGAGCCGTGGACTGGCGCCGGCGTCGCGATGATGGAGATCGGGATGGACCGAGCCGTCGCGTCGATCGTCGCGATCGCCGACGGGACCGTGAGCATGTACACCAGCACTGGCGGCGGCGTGATCGGTGCCGGCGAGCACGCGGCCGTCCGAGCCGAGGCCACACGCTTCCGCACCGTCATCGCCGATGCGCGGGGCCTGCTCACGCGCAGCACGGACTTCCCCCTTCCCGAGCCCGGCGAGGTCCGCTTCCAGGCGCGGATCGGGGACGATGGCTTCAGCGGTGCGGCACCCGAGTCGGCGTTGCGCGGGGGGCGTCACCCGTTGTCGACGGTGTACGCGGCAGGCCAGGACCTACTGACCGAGATCCGCCTCGCGAGCGAGGCAGTCGGCTAGAAGCGCGGCGGCTCCGGGACCGTACCGGGCGGAAGCATGTCGACCGCGGCGCTGTATGCGAGCCAGATGACCGCGATCACCACGATGCACACGATGGCCGCGATGATCGGACCACGGAATCGCGGACCTCGGTAGGGCTCACCCGCACCATCGAAGGGGCTCGGCATGACGCGACTCTGCTCGCCGCCATGCCCGGCGTCAACCGTCAACCGGCCGGGAGCGCGACCACGAAGCGCGAGCCGGCATACCCGTTCGGTTCGAGGAACACGCGGCCGCCCATGGCCTCCATGAGTCGCCGCGCCGCGAATAGGCCGATGCCCGATCCGCGCGATCGACCGCGGCCTTCCACGCGAACGAACGGTTCGAAGACGCTCTCCCACTCCTCGACGGGGACGCCGGGGCCATCGTCGGTCACGTACACCTGCACCTCGTCGCCCGAACGCCAGATGCCGATGCTCACGCCCTTCTCGGTCGGGGCGTACTTGGATTCGTTCTCCAGCAGCTGCTCGAGCACCTGCCTGAATCGCGTCTCGTCGCCGATCGCGGTCATCGGGCCGTTCGGACGATCCCATCGGATCTGATGGGGTCGGAGGAGCAGACGGAGGGTCTCGACGACGTCATCGACCGCACCGACCGCATCGAACGGCGCCCGCGAGAGCCCGGTCAGGCCCTCACCACGAACGGATGCGAGGATCGAGTCGACGAGACGGTCGAGCCGCGCGAGTTGATCGTTGGCGGCCCCACGCCAGCCATCGGCATCGGCGTTGTCGGCAGCCGCCTCGGCGAGCAGGTCGACATAGACGCGGACGACCGACAGCGGGGTCCGCAGCTCATGGGTCACGACGCTCAGCAGCTCCGATCTCGCGGTGTCGAGCGCCGTGAGCTGGGCCAGCCGGGCTTCGACTTCCGCGCTCAAGCGTCCCTTCTCGACGATCCCGGCAAGTAGCGCGGCGATCGTCTGGAGGAGATCGACCTCCGGCGGCTCGAACCGCCGAACGGCGCGCGTCTGGACGTTGAGCACGCCGACGACCTCGTCGTGCCAGACCAGCGGCACCGACAGCATCCCTGCCAGGCCTTCGATATCGAAGCCACGCACCCACGCGAAACGCTCGTCGCGCGTGACGTCCTCGACGCCGATCGGTCGACGCGTCGCCGCGACTCGCCCGGTGATGCCCTCACCCCACGCCAGGCTGACGCTGCCGACCTGGGAGCGATCGAGGCCGTTGGTCGCGGCGAGCGTCAGGCGCGTCTTCTCGTGGTCGGCAAGGTAGAACGAGCAGACCTCGACACCCATCGCCGCGGTCGTCCCATCGACGATCGAGCGCATCAGCTCGTCCCAGTCACGCGCTTGGGTCGCGAGCTGGGCGATCTCGTGGAGGAACGCGAGCTCGCGGACGCGCGTGTCGGTCGTCGAGATCCCATGGGCCATCAGGCTGAAATCATCGCATCGCGCGGGCGCTCAGCCTCGTCCGATCGCCTCCGTCACCTCGCCGAGGGCGACGGCCGATCCTGCGATCACGGCGATGACGATCGCGAGCCTCGCCACCGGCGGGATCCAGCTGGGCAGCGGTCGGCCGACGACGCGCGATCGCCAGGAAGCGAGCGTTGCGACGCCGACGACAAGGAGTGCCAGACCTGCCGGGCGAAGGTCCTCGGGGCCGAGATAGGCCTGGACGACGGCCATCAGCCCGATCACGAGGCCAAGGAGGGTCACGACGGTGTAACCGCCGATCACGCCGCGGTCGTCCTTCCCGGCGTGCGGTAACCGGGCGTCGAGCCAAGTCTCCGCCAGCACAAGGATCGGACCGAATAGGGCGACGAGCGTCACGAGCGACGCCACCACGACGGTCGAGCCGCCGAGGACGCTGAAGTCCGGGTTCGCGCCGTCGACGAGCCCCTTCGTCCCGAGGGCGATCGCGATGGGGATCGAGATCAGCGCTCGTAGCCCAGCCGACTCCGGCAGCCATGGCCGCACCGTCACCCACACCGTTCCGCCGACGACACCGACGAACAGACCGATGAACAGGATCAGCGCGAACGTCCCACCGAGCGTGATGTCGCCGATCCGGTTCCCGTTCTCCGTGAATCTGCCGGCCGCCTCGGGCACCAGCAGCGCAGCCAGACGCATCACGATCCGACCGCCGACGCCCGCGACCAGGACGCCGGCGATGAGCCCGGCGACGCCGCCGCGCGTGATCTCACGGAGGATCTCGTTCGCGGGGACGAATTCCCGCGCCGAGACGGGTTTCGCTGCCGCGAGGTCGACCACTATCGAAGGCCCTCTATCGATGCGCGTTATATCGCGCGTCGATATCTATACGCTCGCTGCGGCCAGGCGTCAACCGGGTGTTGCTCGGCAAGGCCCGCTTGGTACCTCACGCGTTACGACTGACGTCCGAACCGCTCTTCGTTTGCCGTTTGTTACATCACGAGGTTACGGATGGCGGCCGGGGCGAGCTCGGCCGTTCAGCCGCTAGTCGTGACACGTCATGTGACACGCGCCCGCGGCGCGCCACGCCGCGCCGCGCCGAGGCGCGCCGCGCGAGCCAGACTCAGACCGCGGCAGGCTCCGGATCCGTGACATTCGTGGGCAGGCTCTCGAGCAGCGGGTCGGTCCACGACCAGGCCGCCCCGTAACGCGCCCCGACGGCGCCGTGACGTGCCGCCTCGACGCGAAGTGGCAACCCGAAGATCTCGATGAAGCCGACCGCACTCGCGTGATCGAACGCATCGCCCTCGTCGTACGTCGCGAGACTCTTGTCGTACAGCGACAGCGGCGACCGCCGACCCACGACGACGGCCGACCCGTGGTCAAGCCGCATCCGGACCTCGCCCGAAACGACGCGCTGCGACGACGCAACATACCCGCGAAGGTCGCGCGAGAGGGCGCTGAACCACAGCCCGTCGTAGATGAGCCGAGCCAGCTCGTCGGCCACGAAACGGTTGAAGCGCAGCGTGTCGCGTGTCAGCGTCAGCCCTTCCAGCGCGCGATGCGCCGTGTGCAGGATCGTCGCGGCCGGCGCTTCGTAGATCTCGCGACTCTTGATGCCGACGAGCCGATCCTCGACGTGGTCGATCCGCCCGACGCCGTGCGCTCCACCGAGGTCGTGAAGCCGCTGCACGAGGTCGACGGCTCCGAGCCGCTCCCCGTCGACCGCCACGGGCACGCCGCCTTCGAAGTCGATCGTGATGTCGACCGGTGAAGGAGCCGCGGACGGGTCGACCGTCCATTCATATGCATCGGCCGGTGGGGTGACCCACGGGTCCTCGAGGACACCGGTCTCGCACGAGCGACCCCATAGGTTGACGTCGATCGAATAGGGCGACGCTTTCGTGATCGGGATCTCGATGCCGCGCTCGTTCGCGTAGTCGATCTCCTGGTCGCGCGTCAGCCCCATGCCGACGCGCATCGGTGCGACGACCTCTAGCCCTGGATCGAGCGCGTGCGTCGCGACATCGAACCGGACCTGGTCGTTGCCCTTGCCGGTGCAGCCGTGCGCGACCGCGTCCGCACCCTCGCGCCGGGCGACCTCGACGAGCAGCTGCGCGATCAGCGGCCGGGCGAGCGCCGTCGCAAGCGGATACGCGCCCTGGTACAGCGCGTTCGCCTGCAGGTGGGGCCAGACGTAGTCGGTGATGAAGCGCTCGCGCGCATCGACGACGTAGGCACGCGACGCGCCGGCCGACATCGCCCGACGCTCGACGCCCTCGCGCAGCGAGCCGCCGCCGAGGTCGACGGTCAGCGTCACGACCTCCGCATCGAACTGTTCCCTGAGCCAGGCGACGGCGACGGACGTGTCGAGGCCACCGGAGTAGGCGAGGACGACCTTCTTCATACGGGTGCGGCTACCTCCGCGATCGAGCGTTGGATCGCCTCGAAGCGCGAGCGCCAGCGCTCGAGGCGGACTTCATCCGAGAACAGCACGAGGAGCGTATTGTCGCCCGCCAGCGTGCCTTCCTGATCCTGGAGCGACGACTCGTCGATCGCCTGGGCGACGACGCTCGCCGTGCCCGGCGTCCCGGTCAGCACGAGGATCAGCCCGCTCCGACCGACGGTCACCGGCACATCGCTGAGGATGCGTCGGAGTCGGTCGTCGGAGGACGAGCTCGACGAGGGGAGCGGCGACGGGGCGCGTGATGCGACATCCTCGGGCGAGACATAGACCGGGCCATCGGCGCGCGGGGCCTTGAGCAGACCGAGCTCGGCGATGTCACGGCTCACCGTCGCCTGCGTGACATCGAAGCCCTGGACCGTGAGCGCATCGACGAGCTCGCGCTGGCTGCCGATCGGCCGCGATGCGATCAGCTGACGGATCGCCCGCTGTCGAAGCCGCTTGAGGTCCTGACCGGTCACCCGCTCGGTGGCGCCATCGCCGTTCATGCCGTCCCCGTTCACGCCGTCGCCACTCACGCCGCTGGTACCGCCTGCCGACTCGCCGTGATCCGCGTGCCGAAGCTCGGGTCATCGAGCGCCCGCTCCAGGGCGTTGTCCGCGGCGGAGTCGGCGATGATCGCCTCCGAGCCCTCCCACCCGAGCGCCGAGAGCGCGGCACGGATCTTGGGGACCATGCCGCCCGCGATGACGCCGCGATCGATGAGGTGCTCCGCTTCCGCGACCGTCAGGGTGTCGAGCTTGGCCCCGTCGGCATCGTGCACACCATCGACGTCGGTGAGGAGGACGAGCTGCCGAGCGCCCAGCCCGGCGGCGATGCCGGCAGCAGCATCGTCGGCGTTGACGTTGCAGACGATGCCATCGGCGTCGCGCGCCAGCGGCGCGACGACCGGGACCTGCCCCGAGACGAGCACCGCATCGAGGAGATCGCGCCGAAGCCCGGTGACGCTCGCGACGAGCCCGAGGTGCGGGATCCGCTCGGCGATGAGCAGACCGCCATCGACTCCCGAGAGTCCGACCGCGTCGACACCCAGGTCTCGCAGCCCGGCGACGAGTTCGCTGTTCACCACGCCGCGCAGGACCGCGGCAGCCACCTCGAGCGACTGCTGGTCGGTGACCCGGAGCCCGCCCTCGAACTTCGAGGGGACGCCGAGCCGCTCGAGCCACTCCGTGATGCGCTTGCCACCGCCGTGGACGAGCACGACGGGCCGCCGTCGAGCCACGGCCGCGACGTCCGCGAGCACGTGCGACTGCTCAGCGATCGTCGTCCCGCCCAGCTTGACGACGAGGATCTCGCTCACGACGGGAACTGCCTTGGCGAGCGCGTGGCGTGCCGGGCGCAAGGCGGCGGCGAGCACGCGAGCGAGCGCACTCCGAGGTGCGTGGGCGAAGCGGCGGAGCCGGCAACGCAGCGAACGGCCGTCAGGCGGGAGCCCCTCACGTGGTGTACTCGCTGTTCTCGATCACGTATTCCTGGGTCAGGTCGCAGCCGAATGCCTCGCCGACACCGTCGCCGAGGCCCAGATCGAGCTCGATCAGCAGCTCCGGCGCGTCCATGGCGGCACGGGCAGCTCCCCGGTCGAACTGCAGCGGCCCGCCCTGCGCACCGTCGAACACGAGGTGACCGGCGATCCAGATGCGCAGCCGGTCGGGATCGAGCGACGTGGGTCGCCCAGCCCGCGCGGCGGCCTCCTCGGGCGCGAGCCCAGCGGCGCCGAGCACGCCTTCTGACGCTGTCACCGCGTTCCCTGCTGCACCCGCGACGCGGCCCCAGTTCGGGTCCTTACCGTGGGCCGCGGCCTTCACGAGACTGCTCGAGACCACGGCTCGCGCGATCGCACGCGCGTCGACGTCGTCATGGGCGCCGCGCACCGCGGCGGTGATCAGGATCGTCGCTCCCTCGCCGTCGGCCGCTTGCTGCCGCGCGAGATCGCGGGCGACCGCCTCGAGCGCGGCGCCCAGCGCCAGCGCACCCGGACTGCCGGCGGTCACCGGCGCCGCCCCCGACGCACCGGAAGCCAGGACAAACACCGTGTCGTTCGTGCTCGTATCGCCGTCGACCGAGAGCTGGTTCCACGTCCTCGCGGCGGCGGGCCGGAGGAGGTTCCACAGCACGTCCGGCGGGGCGGCCGCGTCCGTCACGACGATCGACAGCATCGTTGCCATGTTCGGATGGATCATCCCGACGCCCTTGGCGATCCCAGTCACCGTGACGGTCACGGGCTCCCCGTCGGCGGCCGGCAGGATGAACGACGTCGTCGCGACCTTCGCGACCGAATCCGTCGTCCGAAGTGCCTCGGCGACGGCGGCGAGCGACGCATCGTCGTCGCCGAGCCGCGGTGCGAGCGCCTTGACCCCGCGCTCCACCTTGTCGAGCGGCAGCCGCGTTCCGATGACCCCGGTCGAGAGGTGCAGCACGCGAGTCTGCTCGACGCCGAGTGCGTCGGAAACGAACGCGCCGACACGCGCCTGATCGGCCGCCCCATCCGCGCCGGTCGCGGCGTTCGCCGAGCCGCTCGTCGACACGATCGCGCTCGCGTAACCGTAGCCCCCGAGCGGGTCGCCGGACGTCGCGGCGAGATTGGCCCGTGACAGCTTCACGGGTGCCGCCGCGAACGTATTCGGCGTGAACACGGCTGCAGCCGAGGCCCCGTCCGGAGCGACCACCAGTCCGAGATCGGGCCGACCAGACGCCTTGATCCCGGCGATCGAGCCGCCGGCGCGAAAGCCTCGTGGCATCACCGCACGGCGCTCCGCATCCGGCAGCGGCGGCGAGGTCAGCGTCGAGATGGCCATCACGGCGCGAGGGGGTGTTGATCGAGGCCAGACATCTCGGGCAGGCCGTGAACGATGTTGAACGCCTGGACGGCCTGGCCCGCGGCACCCTTGACGAGGTTGTCCTCGACGGCGATCGCGATGATCCGGCCCGTCCGCTCGTCGACCTTGACGTAGACGTGGACGAAGTTGCTCCCCGTCGTGTGCTTCGTGGCGGGGGGCGTGGTCACGACCCGGACGAACGGCTCGGCGTCATAGGCCTCGGCGTACAGCGCGTCGATCTGCCCCTGCGTGACGTCGCGCGTCGGCCGAACATGGTTGGTCGACAGGATGCCGCGGACCATCGGGATCAGGTGGGGGAGGAAATCGACAGCGATCGCACCGGGGTTCGCGTCGAGGTCGAGGCCGCCATCGACAGCGGCGTAGGCCAGCTCCTGTTCGATCTCGGCGACATGGCGATGGCCGCCGAGGCCGTAGGCCTTCACGCTCTCGTCGACCTCGCCGAACATCATGTCGGGCTTGGGGTCGCGGCCGGCGCCCGAGACGCCGCTCTTCGCGTCGACCACCAGGTCGCCGATAAGGCCGGCCCGCGCCAACGGCGCGAGGGCCAGTAGCGTCGCCGTCGGGTAACAGCCGGGCGAGCCGACGATCGCGACTTCCTCGTCGACCAGGGCGCGCAGCTCTTCGCGGTGAAGCTCGGGCAGCCCGTAGACAGCCCGATCGAGCAGATCCGGGCGCGGATGCTCGAAGCCGTACCAGCGCGGGTAGTCGTCGGGGTCGCGCAGTCGGAAGTCGGGACCGAGATCGATGACGGCGGTTCCCGCCGCGATGAGGTCGGGAACGAGGCCGACCGCGGCGCCATGCGGGAGGGCAAGGAACGCGGCGTCGACCTCGGGTAGGTGAGTCGTGACGGAGAGGTCGGTGGCCGCGAGGTGTGGGTGGTGGCCCCCGATCGGCTCGTCCTGGCGGTCGCGTCCGGCGAGTCCCACGATGTCGACGGTCGGGTGGCGGGAGAGGAGCCGGATCAGCTCCGCGCCGACGTAGCCCGTCGCACCGATGATGCCGACCCGCAGGCGGCGCTCGCCGTCCGGCCGGACCCCTCGTTGCGACCGGGGGACGAACCCCGACGACCGCTCCGTCTCGATCGCCGCGGGCGACCCGAGCCCCGCGCTCACAGGCGCTCCAGGCCGCTCACGGGCAGCTGGCTCGGATCGTTCGCAGAGACCTGACGGAAGGTCGCCATGGGCGCATGACTATACACGACTGATGCATAGTCATGCAAGCGGTGCTGGGCGGGTCCTGTCGGCGGACGAACCTGGGGTGCTCCCGCCTGCGCTATCGCTAGCGGGGCTGCGTACCCCAGAACGCTCCCCGGCACCCGCCGCGGCGATCACTAGCCGACGGCGTTGCGCCATATGAACGAACGGTCGAACGATCGAGCGGACCTCAGCCGTCCTTCGACGCCTCGTGCGCCGGGTGCAACGCCTATCGAACGAACGCCCCGGCTCGGCCGCTCAGTCGACCGTTCGTGCATGCCACGCAAATGGACCGGGCCGGCGCCGCAGTCTAGCCGACGGCGTTGCGCCATATGAACGAACGGTCGAACGATCGAGCGGACCTCAGCCGTCCTTCGACGCCTCGTGCGTCGGATGCAACGCCTATCGAACGAACGCCCCGGCTCGGCCGCTCAGTCGACCGTTCGTGCATGCCACGCAAACGGGGGCGGCCGACCTGCGTCGCGATCTTCACCCCGGATCCGCTCACGCCTCAGTCATAGTGGATGAAGCGTCCCGTCCAGGGACGCGAAGCAGGGAGCCGGATGGGTGGACCTCGCGCTTGTCAAGGCGGCACGTTCCGGGGACGAGGAGGCCTTCGCCTCCATCGCTCGCGGGATCGCTCATCGGCTGTTCGTCGTCGCGCATCGGATCCTGCGTGACGTCGGGCGCGCCGAGGACAGGCCGCCTCGACCCCGATCCCGGATGGGGTCTCGATCGATGCATGGGTCGACGAGCACCTCACGCCTGGCTTCTGCGGCGTCTCGCGGACCCAACAGGCGGACATCAGCATCGACGGACACGTCGGCAAGGTCCAGGAATGCGGCGAACCAGATCGACGCGACCGTCGTCGCCGGCGGGCGGCTCTATCTCTTCACGATGATGCACTCGCGGGCTGACACCAGGGCATGGTTCGACGCGTTCACGGCCACGGTCCGCCTTACGCCGGAGGATGCGGCGGCGCCCACGAGCGCGCCGTCCTCCTGATCGACGGCCACGGAAGGCGGAGCCCGCCTGGAGCCGGCTCCGATCGTGGTGGGCGGCCGCCGCGCTCGCCCGATGGGGGCGTCGAGCCTGGGGGTCTTCGAGAGCGTGACGGCCGCAGGCGCGCCGCCTCCGGTGGGGGGACGCCGTGACGGGGCGCGCGCGTCTACGTTACGCCCCGTCTCCAGGTCGTGCTTCCGCGGCCACTTGTGAGGTGGCTTCCGATGAAGCGGAGCAGCCGATCGCCATGAGTGCAAGGAGGGGCACTGCCGGCCGAGGGACGATGATCGCCGAGAGATCCTACCGAGGGCTAGCGGCGTATGTAGACGCCGGATCGTGTTGGCGTCCTGTAACGGGACCGCGTTGGGGGTCCGGACGATGGGTGGCGCGGAGGGCTCAGGGGCGCGCAGCGCCGCTAAGCGATAGCGCAGGCACGAGCACCGCAGGTTTGTCGCCGACAGGAACGGCCGCCGTAGCACGCCCCGCCCCGGTGCTCTGAGCCAGAACGGACTGGCCGACGGCCAGCCCGTTCTGAGTGGTCGAAACGCTACGACGGGAACTCCAACGATCGGAGGAACGCCTCCGCGTCGGCCCTTATCTCCGTCCAGGAGGACTCTGGTGCCGTCGCGGCGGCGACGACCGGCGTGTCTCCAGTCGAAGTCACAAGCACGAGGAGGTCGTTGCCTGGGATGTACCCGAGGGAGCCGCCGTCCTCGAAGTGGCACTTGTCCTTGGGACCCGGGCAGAACAGGTTCACGGCACCACCGGCATTCGCGTGGGCGTCGCGGTGCACCTTGGCTTCGACCAGGATCGCACTCGTCGCGCCGAGTTCGATCGGCGTCGTCGATACGACGTCCAGATCACTCCGACCCTTCAGCCAGGCGACGAGGTCCGCCGGCAGATCGATCGTCGTGCCGGTCTCGTCGAACGCGGAGCCGGCGGTGACGACGCCGAGATCGGTGCTGGGCGTCGTCGCGCTGAACCAGGCGAATCTCGGCCCGTCGGCAAGGAACACGAGCTTGGAGCTGCCCGTGAACGTGAAGGCCGGCTCCATACGGGGGAGGACGTAGCGAACGCCCGCCTCGAGGGCCGCCCCATCGGCGATGACCGTAGCTCCCGTGATGCGGGGAGTCGGTGTGGCCGTCGGTGATGCGCTCGGCGACGGTGCCGTGGTCGTGATAGGCGACGCCGCCGGCGGCGGTCCCGACCCGACATCGGTGGACCTCGGAAGCATCATGTATGCAGCCAGAGCGACGATGACGACAGCCGCGGCTGCGGCGAGCGAGCGGATCGGCAGGGACATGTCGAGGAACCTCCGGCCGACGCCGAACCGGCGCCGGCGTTGTGGGACGGTGGGAAGTTCGATGAGCACGGATTCCAGGAGGTCGCGCGGGGCAACCTCGGGAACATCCGAGACGAAGGCGCGAAGGATGCGTTCGAACGGCTGGCGAGTCATCGCAGACGGCCCTCCGACGTCACGGCCTGGCGGGCGTCTGCCTCTACCGCGGCCCGCAGCTGACGAGTCGCGTGGTGGAGCCGGGAGCGCGCGGTCCCGGCCGGGATCCCGAGGGTGGCCGCCACCTCGTTGAGCGGCAGATCCAGGTAGTACCGGAGCGCGACGACTGCCCGCTGCTCCGGAGGCAGACGACGGAAGGCGCGCTCGAGCTCGTCACGGTCCGCGACCGAGATCGCGGTGTCGGGGATCGTCGGATGTTCGGTCGGGAAGGCCCGGACGGCGGCCGTCCAGCGGCGCTCCCGTCGAGATTCGGCGTAGCAGGCGTGAACCACCAGGCGGTGAAGCCACGCATCGAAGCGCTCGACCTCGCGGAGGTCGGGTAGGTCGCGCCACGCTCCGAGGAGCGCGGCTTGGACAGCGTCGCGTGCCAGTTCGGAGTCGCGCAGGACCGCGTAGGCGAGGGCATAACAGCCATCGACGACGCGAGCGGCGAGGACGGAGAAGGCGTCGCGATCGCCTCGCCGTGCTCGCTCGACCAGCTGGTCCTGCACCGGTACTCCTTTGGTTCAGCCGGCTGTCCCGACCTCTCACCCTCCTAGGAACAGGGCGAATGCCAAACGTTCAAACGTCTGATCGCATGGCGCGCACCCGATCGTCACACGCCGCCATCGCGGGACGCGGCCCACTGACACCGAACACTTGGCGATGTGAGCGCCCCCTCGGGCGGACTACCGGCTAGGGCAGCACGTCCGGGCGGCGGTACGGACCCGTCGACAGCACCTCGCCCTCGCGCTCATAGGGCGCGGCGCCCTCAGAGCGGATCACGTAGCGGTGGTGGATCGTCGTCGCCCCGGCCGACAGCATCGCGTTGACGGGGCAGTACTTGAGCGCCGAAAGCTCGATCGCGCGACGCACTGCCGCCTCGGACACATCGTGACCATCAACCTCGTGTGTGATCACGACGTCCGTGTAGACCTGCGGGTACTCGTCGCGTTGGACGCCGGAGACCGCGATCCGGTAGGCCGTCACGTCCTGGCGCTTCTTCCCCAGGATGCTCACGATGTCCATGGCCGTGCAGGCGCCGAGCGCCGACAGGACCGTCTCGACCGGGCTGGCGCCGGTGTTCGACTGGCGGTCGTCGAAGTCCATCGGGTGGTCGGACGACGGCTCGGCGTGGAACGCCATCCCACCCCGATGCTCGAGCCGGACCGACTTGTGCGTGGGCACCCGGTCAGCCTGCCACGCGGATGTCGGTGTCGACCCCTTCGCCCGCCTCGGTCAGGAACTGTTCGCGGTACAGGCGCGCGTACAGGCCACCGTGCGCGAGCAGCTCCGCGTGTGTGCCGCGCTCGACGATCCGGCCGCGCTCGTAGACGAGGATCCGGTTCGCCCGGTGGATCGTCGACAGCCGGTGCGCGATGGCGATCGTCGTGCGTCCCTCCATCAGACGCTCGAACGCGGCCTGGATCAGCCGCTCCGAGACCGTGTCGAGCGCGGACGTCGCCTCATCGAGGATGAGGATGCGCGGATCCTTCAACAGCACACGCGCGATCGCGATCCGCTGCTTCTCGCCGCCGGACAGCTTGTAGCCGCGCTCGCCGACGATCGTGTCATATCCCTCGGGCAGCTCCATGATCCGGTCGTGCATCGCAGCGGCGGTCGCCGCGGCGACCAGCTCGTCCTCCGTCGCCTCAGGGCGCGCGTACAGCAGGTTGTCCCGCACGGACGCATGGAACAGGTACGTTTCCTGCGTCACCACCCCGATGATCCGGCCGAGCGATTCGAGCTTGATCTGGCGGACGTCGAGACCGTCGATCTCGACCGACCCGGAGTCGACGTCATAGAGCCTCGGTATCAGGTAGGTCGTCGTCGTCTTGCCGGAACCGGACGGCCCCACCAGCGCGACGAGCTCGCCAGGATCTGCCTCGAACTCGATGTCCTCGAGACCGAACGTCGGGATCATCTCGAGCGCCGGGATCCCTCCGTCGTGGGTGATGGCGCCGACGAGCGACTCGAGTGCGGCCTCATCGACCGACGCCGCGGCGACCGTGACGGCAGCGGTCTCCGGTTCCTCGATGTCGTCGTCCCCCGAGCCGCCGGGCAAGGTGGCGGCGGGCACGGCCTGCGCCGGGTAGTGGAAAGACACGTCGCGGAAGACGAGCTTTCCGC
>JBKPMM010000049.1:0-12684 GCA_046732155.1 Chloroflexota bacterium
GGCAGGATCACCGCGAACGGCTCATGGCCGATGAGGTCCTTCGCCATCAGCACGGCGTGGCCGAGCCCGAGCTGTTCCTTCTGGCGAACGTACGCCACCTGGGCGAGGTCACTGATGTGGCGGACCTGCCGGAGCATCTCGATATCGCCCTTCTCCTCGAGCAGATGTTCGAGCTCGTAGGAGAGATCGAAGTGGTCCTCGATCGCGCGCTTCTGGCTGGAGGTGACGATGATGACCTGCTCGATCCCCGCCGCGACCGCCTCTTCCACCGCGTATTGGATGATCGGCTTATCGACCAGCGGCAGCATCTCTTTGGGCTGAGCCTTGGTCGCTGGCAGGAACCGGGTGCCCCAGCCGGCGGCCGGGAATACCGCTTTTCGGACGCGCATGGAACCTCTACGGAAGGGGTCGGGTGGGTCGGGCCAGTCTAGCACCGGGCCCTTTCACGACCGTTCATCCACCCCGGCGTGGGACTTGCGGACGGCTGGCGTGACCGGTTTCGGGGATGATCGACAGACGGTGGATCAGGCCTCGTTCTCGAGCCCGTGTTGCACGGCCAGCAGCGCTGCCTGGGTGCGGCTGGTGAGCCCGAGCTTGGCGAGGATGTTCGAGACGTGCGTCCGCGCAGTCCGCTCGGTGATCCCGAGATCGGACGCGATCTGGCGATTCGGGTAACCACGTGCGACGCGCGCCAGCACATCCCTCTCGCGAGCTGTGAGCGTCGCGATCCCGTCAGGCTGATCTGCCGTCGCGCCGCGACTCCCGTCTCGCATCCGTCGCGCGACGATCGACGCGACGGCCGGATCGAGGTGGACCTCGCCGGCCGCGGCGGATCGGATCGCAGCGGCGAGCTCGTCGGCTTCGGCGTCCTTCAGGAGGAACCCGGATGCGCCGGCCTCGATCGCCGCGACGACGCGTGACTCCTCGATGAAGCTCGTCAGCGCGATGACCTCGACATCGGGCAACGCCGCCTTGATCCGCGCGGTCGCCTCGATGCCATCGAGGTTCGGCATCATGAGATCCATCACGACGATGTCCGGCCGCAGCCTGGTGGCTTCCTCGACCCCTGCGGCCCCATCGCCCGCCTCGCCGACCACGGCGATGTCGTCGTGCAGTGACAGGAAGTCGCGCATCCCCCGACGGACCATCGCGTGGTCGTCGACCAGGAGGACGCGGATCGGAGCGGCAGCCATGACCGGAGTGTGACGCTACGGGCCGCCGGGTACCACCACGGAACGCTCGGCCTCGGGCTCCGGCTCATCCTCAGGATGCGCGGCACGCTGGAGCAGGACGGCAGCGCCGAGGATCGCGATCGCACCGAGGATCTGGATCGGCGCGAGCGCTTCCGAGAGGAGCCACGCCGCGAGCGCCACGCCGACCACCGGCTCGAACAGCATCAGGATGCCGGCCCGCGTGCCACCGATCAGGCGGATCCCGGTCAGGAATCCGAACGACGGGATCGCGGCGGCTGCGACCCCGGTGAAGATCAGCAGAGGAAGCACGCTCGGATCGGTGATCGGCTGAGCCAGCGCCCCGACGCCGTTCGCGAGGAGTGCCACGAATACAGCGCCAAGGAGCGACACGAACAGCACGGTCGTCATGGCCTGCTCCGTCGGCACCTCCGGGTAGCCGTCCCGTGCCAGGATCACGAAGAGCGTCTGGCAGACCGCCGCCCCGAGCGCGAGCCCGATGCCGATCGCGTCCAGGCGGATCCCAGCGGCCGGATCGAGCTGCGAGGCGACGACGGCGATCATCCCGGTGATCGCCAGCGCCAAGGCGCCGAGCCGCGATCGGTCGAGCCGCTCGCGCCCGAGAGCGACGTTCGCGATCGCCACGAGCGCCGGGTAGGTGTAGAAGCCCAGCAGCGCGAGCGCGATCGTGATGCGGTCGAAGGCGAAGAACATGCACAGGTTCAGGACGGTCCCAGCGAGCGCCGCCGCGAGCATCGCGACGCGGGCGCGGGTGGGCAGCGTACTGAAGCGGATCAGTCGTGTGGTGCCGTTCCGGACGCGCCAGCCGACGTAGGTCGCGAGGGCCAGGAAACCGAACGCGGCGCGCCACGCGACGAATGCCGGCGGCTCCATCCCCGCGTCGTAGGCGAACCGCGACAGCGGGCCGAGCAACCCGAACAACGACGCCGAGACGATGACGATGACGAAGCCGCGGACGGGGATCGCGCCACGGGCGGCGGCTGCCGGGCGCCCGGAGGCAGGGCCGTCGGAGGTCAGAGACGGGCTGGACACCGGCGAATGGTATGGCGGGTGGACGGTCGGGCGCTGTCGCTGCGTCTCAGCGAGCGGTCGCACCCTCGGGCGGCGCCTCGGCAGGGACGTCGGGCGCCGCGGTCGCCTCGCGACGAGCGGTCGCCAGCCGGATATCGGTGAACGGGATCCGGATCTCGTGGAAGACCTCGATCGAGACGAGGAACCCGAGGAACAGGAACACGACGCCGAGGAACTTGCCGAGTTGGAAGAGCTCGGTCGACCCGAATCGGTTCAGGGAGTCCGTGAGCGTCGGGATGAAGGCACCGATCGCGATCAGGATCGTGGCGGGGACCCGGCTATGGATCCGGCCGGTGAGGAGCGCCTTCGCCGCGCCGGGCAGCGAGGCGACGAGGTTCACGGTGATCGCGACCGGCGCGATGAGCAGATTGAACAGGAATTGGTCGCCCGGCTGGTTCGGATCCAGGGAGTAGGAGAGGACACGTCGCTTCGGCATGAACATGTACGTGCTGAACACGGCGCCCAGAATCAGCGCGAACGCACCCGTCACATTCATGAAGGGCGTCAGCAGCCGGAGCTGGGGCGGCAGGAGCGTCGCGACCGGCATGTTGGTGGTGGGGTCGACCGCATACCCGGGCGCCGCGATCGTCGTGGTCGCCATCAGCACGAGGCTCAGCAGCGTCGCGCCGACGACGGCTGCCGCCGCCAGCATCGGCCAACGCTCGTTCTGGAAGTACGTCTCGACCGCGACGGCAAGGGCAAGGATCCCGGCAGCGAGGAAGTAGAGGAGCGGAAGCGCTCCGGCACCCGCGTACTCAGGCCGGTTCCGGACGAGGAATGTGAACAGGCCAGCTAGGAACAGGCAGAGCGCGAAGCAATACCCGAACCGGGTCCTGCCAAGAAGGAAGGTGGTCCCGAGGCCGAGCCAGCCGGCCGTCCAGACGGCCCCGGTCAGGTACCAGGTGCGATACAGCGCCTCGTTCCAGCCATTGGCTCCGGCGATCGCCTCACAGCCCGAAGCGATCCCGTAGAAGAGCATGCCGATCGCCCAGATCAGCTGGAAACCGCCGCGACGCTCGCGCCACTGATCGAAGAGCGCGACGCTGAAGATCAGCGCGAGTATCGATGTCAGGGCGGGGAGCACGACGTCGATCTGCATGGGTCAGGCGTTCCGCTGATGGCTGTCGATGAACCGGAGGAGCAGCCGGTCCAGGAGCGCCCACGCATCGCCGTACAGTTCGGCGAGGCGGGTCGGGTCGAGTGACCGCCGGCGGCCGATGGCCGCGAGCTCCGCGACGAACGGCTGACGGGCGCCGACGAACCGTCTCATCGCGTCTGCCAGCGTGGCGCCGCTCTCGGCAAGGCGACGGGCCTGATCGTCGACGACCGTCCCAGCCTTCGATTCGAGGCGCCGCCGGCGTCTCCCGTCCTCGGGGTCAGCGTCGAGGTAGGCGACGAGCGTCGTGAGCAGGCGCCTCCCTGCGAGGCGATACGCCTCGCGCTCCGCTTCATCGGCACGTTCATCGGACGCGTAGTGGCGGCGATAGACGCGCGTCAGACGCTCGGGCGACGCACCGAGGCTGGTGAGTGGCATCCGCGTCGTCGAGCGTCGGGCCTCGACCAGGCGATCGAGCGCATCGGCATCGAATCGGCGATGGCCGCCTGGCGTCGTCCAAGCCGGCACCCGACCCTCATCGGCCCAGCGACGAAGCGTGTCGGGATCGATCCCGAGGAGTCGGCTCGCGGGGCCGAGCGACAGCCAACCGCCGGTCCCTAGACCCGCCGTCGGTTCGCTCAACGCCGCACCTCTTGGAAGGTGAGATCGGGCGCCGACGGGTCAGCACAGCCGTGGGGGGAAACGGCCGGCGACCCGTCGGCATGAAACCTGGGTAAATCTGGGTACCAGATCGTGCCCGGGCGAGGTGAGGATAGGTCGGGTCAGAACGGCTCGTCAAACAGGCTGCTTGACGAAGGTCGTGCCACGCTCCGGCGGTGCGTGTCAGGCGGGCACGAACTCGTGGTCGTCCCGATGCACGCCATCGCAGAGCCCGTAGCGGATCGGGCCCGGAGCGTCATCCGCCGATGGGATCACGATGGGCCGCATGATCTCGCGGATCTCCCCCTTCCGGCAGAAAAGGTAGCCCTTCGCGGCCATCCACCGCCGGACATGGTCGGGGTCACCGTGGAACTGGAACGGTCCCGGATTGATCGCGGTGCGTTCCGCCCAGCTGACGGCTGCCTCCGGCGCGACGATGTCCAGCAGGTTCACCCGCCACGGAGTGCCCTCGATGATCTCGCCGCACCCGTCGCATCGCTTCGCGACGTTGTCGCTGATGATCGTCCGGATGTCGATGCCCATGATCTCCATCGACCCGATGGTATAGGAACGCGCGCGTTCACTTGGCCCGCTATGCGCGCTTGGCCCGCCATGCGCGCTCCATGCCGGGGGCACGCAGGACCAACGACCTACCCCGTGATCTAGGATCGAGCGCGAAGATCGACGTCGATCTCTAGCCGGGGGTTCCCATGCGCCGAGTGCTCGCGTCGCTTCTCCTGCCGCTGCTTGTCCTTGGGTGCGCCGGAGGCTCTCAGACCCCGACCGCCGCGCCGTCCGTCTCGGCATCAGCCAGCCTCGCAGCCTCCCCGTCCGGATCATTCCTCACGGTCGAGCGGGCGGCCCTCGCCTATTCGGCGGTCGCCGACCCCTTCAACGCGGCGATCGACGCCGCACACGCCCGGTATGCGACCCGCCACACGCTCGAGGACCACCAGCGCTATTGGGGGCTGCTGGCCAAGGCCGACAAGTCCTTCATCGATGGCATCAAGAAGATCGCGTTCCCGCCCGAGCTCCAGGCCGATGCCGATGTCCTCATCAAGGCCGACAACGCGTTCCAGGAACGGGCGCGCGCGGTGGCACGTGCCCGGAGTCTCGCAGAGGTCATCTCGCTGTCGGCCGCGGCGAACGACGCTGCCGACGTCGTCACGGCCAAGGCCGCGATCCTGCGGAAGGGACTCGGCCTGGGGTACTAGCCCGGCGCGGTGCTGCCCCCAGGGGGATCCAGGCACCCGCCCGCGGCCTGAAGACGACCGGCCGCCGACACGCCCCGCACAAGCGCCAGGACGGCGCCCACTCGCGCCGCCTAACGCACGGCCGCGGCTGTTTCTGATCCCTCGACCGGCGATGGCGCGGCGTCGTGGTGAGCGAACAGCTCACCCCAGTGGCCACGCCTGAGGACGAGCACGACGATCCATCCGATCAGGATCGGCGCAAGCCACTGCGCGATCCGGAAGAGTGTGACGGCCGCCGTGATGTCGCCCGTCGCACCTTCTCCCGCGACGGTCGACAGGATGCCGATGTATGCGACTTCGCTGACGCCAACCGCACCCGGCGTGATCGGGATGAAGGCGACGACCGCGACGATCGCCATCGAGGCCAGGACGGCCGACGGTGGGAGGACGTCCCAGCCGATACCGACTGCCCAGATCGCCGCCTCGAAGACCAGGAACCACGCAAGTTTGGCGAGCACCGCTGCCCCGAAAGCGACGCGCCCGCGCGTGCTCAGGATGTCCTTCGATCGGGCGCGGAAGTCGAGGACGCCCTGCTCGATCCCGCCAGGCGGGGTCCGCCGGAAGATGCCCCACACGCGGCCGGCGAGCGACTGGAGCCCACGGCCGATCCGACGGGCCAGTGACTCCGAGCGCACGATCCCGACGATCAGCAGCGTTGCTACGGCCAGGATGACCAAGCCGATCACGGCGAGCCAGATGACCGCCGGTCGGATGGCGTTGCCAGTCAGCAGCAATGCGGCGACCGCGATCAGCGGGAGCACGAGGGCCGATAGCGTCTCGAAGAACCCCGCGAAGACGATGCCGGCCGTGGCGGTCTCGGTCGGGATCGACCACTGACGGTAGAGGGCGAACTTCGTCGCGATATCGGTCGGCCCCGGGATCGTGCTGACGACGGCACGGGCAGAGATATCGGCGCCGACGGCGTGAGGCCAGGACAGACCGTCGACCAGCACTTTGGCTGGCCCGGCATTCGCTACGTAGGCGAGGAGCGTGAGCGCGGCCAACACCGCTAGCTGCTGGCCGGTCAACGCGGCGAGTGCGGTGCGGACTGCCTCGTAGTCGACGACGCGAGGCAGGATGACGCCGAAGACAACGCCGAAGATCGCGACGAGGGCGATGATCCTCGTGGCGACGGACCGCCGGCTGGGCCTCGCGGCTGGCGGAGACCCGCCGGCGGTCGATCTATCGGGTGGCGAGTCCACGGGCGGTCGTGACGGTCCGGGCCCCGTCAGCGGCTGGCCGTCGCCAGCGCGTCCGTCGCCTGCCGGCGCGCCAGGATCGCGTCCAGCACCGCGTACTCGGCTTCCTCGATGGCAGCGTACGCGTAGTCGACCGCCATCGCCGCGCCTGTTTCAGCCCATTCCGCACGGTCGACCGCGTTCGAGGCGTCGAACATCTCCCGTTGCCGGTCGAGGTCGGCGCGGACCTTGACGACGTGCGCGCTCCACGACGTCTGGACGTCCTTCCAAGTGTCCGAGACGTGATCGCCGGCAGCCTGCGTCCGCTGCTGCACCTTCTTGGCCTCGGCCTCTGCCGAAGCCTGGACGTCATTGACGGTCTTCTCCAGGTCAGTTCGGGCCTGGTTCGACGCGGCGTGCGCGTGATCCTCCGCCTGCTTCGCGCGCTTCGACAACTTGGCGAGGCCATCGGATACGGCCATGTCGACCTCCACCCCGGTCGCGCCCGAGCAGCGCGTCCTGCCGGGACCTACCAGTGTCGCCTCGGGCTGGATGCACGGGAAGCCGGTCGACCCCCCAACGGCCCGCCCAGTTGAGTGCCCCCAAGGGGATTCGAACCCCTGATCTCCACCTTGAAAGGGTGGCGTCCTAGGCCTCTAGACGATGGGGGCCGGCGGGGGCCGAGTCTATCAGAGGGTCCCGTTCAGGCGGCGGTCGTCGCCAGTTGGAACAGGATGATCGCCCACGCCGCTGCACCGGCCGCGGCGATCGCCGCGAACCCGCCGACGAGCGCGACGAGGAGCATCCGCCCGCCGTTGCCACGTTCACGACCGGCGCGCCAGACGGACCGGAGGCAGTACGCCGCGAGTGCCGCGAACACGATCGCCAGAACGACGGACGCGCCGGCCAGCAACGGGATCTGCGTCGCTTCGCGGACGGTGAGGAAGTAGGCCGTGAATGCGACCGACCCGATGACCGCGATGACGAGGAAGACAGCGCCAGGCGAGATGCGACGGCGGCGCTCAGGCGGCTCGTATCGATCGTCGTAGCCGCCGTCGTCGTATTCACGATAGGCGCGCCGGTCCGGCGCCGGGTATGGGTCGCGACTCGCGCCGCGGTCGGTCATGCCGTTCCCTCGTTGAGTGTCCGATGGTAGACCGCGACGTTGTAGGACAGCCGGGGCCGAGTGAGACGGTCGGCGACCGCTCGACCGGCGTCACCGAATGCCGATTCGAGGAACGTGCGGGCTTCGTCCATCGAAGCGAACGTCCACCAGCAGTGCAGGACGCGGATCTTGAACCCGTCGCGGAGGAACGGTCCGTCCCGACGTGTCCACGCCCCGTATTCCGGCTGTGGTCCGCGGATCTCCGATACATCGTCCCGACCGTAGTCGTGGACCGCGAGGAGACGACCGCCCGGGCGCAGGAGGCGTGACGCTTGGGCGATCTCCTCGGCGACAGCGCCTCGGAACGCCGACCAGAGGCCGACGACGACATCAGCCGATGCATCGGGCGCGGCGAACGGCGTCGAGCCGCCCGAGTCCACGACGGTGACTCGGGCGCCGAGCGATTCCAGCTGCCGAGCGCGCAGACCCTCGGATCCATCGACGACGACGACGTCTCGCCCCTCCACCGGACCCAGCGTCTCGATCGCCCGCGGGATCTTGCCCTCGACGTCGAGGACCCGGGCCAGCTGTTCGTCCAGCCCGGTCCCCAATTCGAAGGGGAGATCAGCCACAGGCGGCGAGTATAGGGTGGGCCCTCGCTCGACGGACCGTCAGGACGCGTCGGGGGTCACTCGAAGCAGACGACCGGTCCGGGCTGGGATCGGCACAGTCGCCCGACCGTCTGTGACGACCACAGGTCGAGGCTCGGCTTCGCCAGGAAGCGCGATCGGGGCGAGCCATCCCCGCATGACGCCATCGATCGCCACCTCGAGCTCGAACACGTGGTCGCCAGCGTTAATGGCGACGACCACCCGGTCATCGTCAAGTCGTCGCTCGATCGCAATGGCCGCGTCGTATGACCCCACGACCGCGGTCGCTCCGTGGCGGATCGCGGGTTGCGCCGCCCGATGCCCGAGCACGGCACGCGTGAACGCCCGTAGCTCGCCGTCCCAGGCAGCCTCGTCCCAGGGGAACGCGGCGCGATTGGCTGGGTCGTTGCCACCACTCAGCCCGATCTCGTCGCCGTAGTAGATGCACGGCGCACCCGGCAGCATCGACTGGAGCAGGATGGCCATCCGGAGCGCGGCCCGGTCGCCGCCGAGGACGGTGAGTGCGCGCGGAGTGTCGTGGGAGGACAACAGGTTCAGCTGGACCGCCACGACGTCGGGATCGTAGACGCCGAGCAGCTCCACGAGGCGCCGCGCGAAGGCCGGCCCATCGAGCGGGTGGAGATGCTCCCTGTATTCGTGGTGCGATCCGACCGCACCCATGTCGAGGCTTCGCCCGCCGACATACCCGAGGATCGCTTCCGCCAGCGGGTAATCCATCAGCGCATCGAACCGGTCGCCCGAAACCCACTCGGGCGCCGTCACCCAGACCTCACCGACGAGGTAGGCGTCGTCGCGGACGGCGCGGCAGCGCTGGCGGAAGGCCGCCCAGAACCCTGGGTCGTCGATCTCGGCCGGAACATCGAGCCGCCAGCCATCGATCCCGAAGCGCAGCCAGTGCTCCGCGACGGACAAGAGGTATTCCCGGACGTCGGGGTTGTCGGTATTCAGCTTCGGTAACGCCGGCAGCCCCCACCAGGCCTGATAGCCGAGGGTCGTACCGGGTGGTGCATCGCGAGGCGGGTACGGAACGAACTCCCGGCGCCCCTCGAGGACATCGAGATCGATGTGGAACCAGTCGCGATACGGCGACGCAGCACCGTTCTCGAGGATGTGATGGAACGGCCAGAAGCCTCGCCCCGTGTGGTTGAAGACGCCGTCGAGGATCACCCGCATCCCGCGGCCGTGCGCGACATCCAGGAGCTCGCGAAGGGCGACATCGCCGCCCAGGAGCGGATCGACCTCGAAGTAGTCGTACGTGTGATAGCGGTGGTTCGATGCCGACTGGAAGATCGGCGTCAGGTAGATCGCTGTGACCCCGAGATCCTGGAGGTAGTCGAGCTTCTCGACGATCCCGAGGAGGTCGCCGCCCTTGAAGCCATGCACGGTCGGCGGTGCGTCCCACGGCTCGAGGGCGCCGGGCTTCGGGACCCGGGTACTGCCGGCGAACCGGTCGGGGAAGATCTGGTAGAAGACCGCATCGCGGACCCACCCGGGGGTGTCGACGGTCATGTGTCGCGCCGGTCGGGGACTGGGCCGGTCGACTCGCGGACGATCAGCCGCGTCTCGAGGCGTTGATGCTCCGGTCGATCGCTTCCCGGATGCTCGATGACGTCGACGAGCGCCCGCACCGCCTCCTCCCCCTTTTGGTCGATCGGCTGGTGCACGGTCGTGAGCGCGGGTTCGACGTGGGTCGCCAGATCGACGTCATCGAATCCGACCACGCTGACGTCGTCCGGGACATCAAGGTCGAATCCGCGTAGTGCCCGGATCGCACCGACAGCGATCGCATCGGACATCGCCAGGATCGCTGTCGGTCGTAGTCCTGCATCCCACGCCCGGCGGGTGGCTCCAGCGCCGCCGTCGATCGTGGCGGGACCGTTGATGACGTGATCGTCGGCGATCTCGACACCGACGTCGCCGAACCCGGCGCGGTAGCCGCGGAGCCGACGGGCAGTCACGCCCTCAGGATCCGCGGCTCCCGGTGACGGTGGCTCGACGCCAAGGACGAGCACCTCACGATGGCCGAGCCCCGCGAGAAAGGCGGCCGCCTCGCGGGCCCCGCCTTCATCGTCGACTTCGATCGATGCCTGCTCCGGGAGCGCCTGGGAGTCGACGAGCACAAGGGGAAGGCCCGCGCGGCGGATGTCCTCGATCTCCGGGTGGCTCTCGCTGAGACCGACGGCGATCACGCCGTCGACGGTCGCCCTGGTCATCGCTCCGACGAGGCTGCCACGGAACGGCGAGATGAAATGGAGCGCATATCCATGTTCCTCGGCGACCCGCGCCACCCCGGCGCTGAACGTCCCGAAGAACGGGTTCCCGAAGACGACGCTCAGCGCCTGCGGTGTGAGCACGCCGATCGTGCCCGTCCTCCGCTGCGTCAGCATCCGGGCGACCGGGTGTGGCGTGTACCCGAGCCGCTGCGCGACGCCGCGGATCCGTTCGGTGGTCTCGGGTGCAAGCCGATCAGGGGCGTTGAAGGCGAACGACACGGCGGTCTTGCTGACGCCGGCCTCGCGGGCGACATCGGCGATGCGCGGTCGCTGGGTCCTCGGCTCCACCAGCTACGACTCCGGAGTGTGTCACGGTCGTCGGCTCGACCGACCCGGCAGGCAAACCGGTTTAGCAAACCGGTTTACGCGACTCTATGGGTGTGCGTGGTACAACGTCAATGTCATGGCTGACGCTCACTGAAGGCTCTGCCGATCGGTCGTACCATCGATCCGCCGTGACCGACCATCCCGAACCCCCGACCGCACCCGATGCGGTGCCCGTGTCGAACGGGACCGCTGATGCGAGCCGGCCGCCTATGCCGTCCGGGATCCGTCTGTTCCTGGCGTACGGTGCATTGATCCTCGTCGGGATCGCACTGAGCATGCGTACGGTCGTCGACCAGGCCGCGACGATGCCGATCAGCCCGATCGGAGTCGTCGTGATGATCCTCCTGGCGTACACGATCTTCACCATGACGCTCGTGATCCAGCGCAAGCAGGCTGCGTTCGGCCTGGCGCTCGTCCTGGCGAGCCTGGTGATCCCGGGCGTGCTCCTCCTGGCCATCAGCCCGGTCCACCCCGCGACACCGTTCTTGCTCGCCGCATTCGGTCTGCTCCTCTTCCGGGGGCTCCTCCGCCCCGAGGTCCGCGGGTACCTGTCGGAGGCGTGAAGCGGGGCGTCGCGGTGCCGGACACGTGAACCGACCGGGCCGGGTACCCTCTCCGGGCACGCGGCCCACGTTGCCGCCGGTCCCATCACATCCGGCGACCCATCGACCGCATAGAGGCGACACCCAGTGAGCAAGGAATCCCGCCGGCGTCAGCGCACGGCCGGCCAGGCGTCAGGGAGCGTTCCCGCCCCGAATGATCGACGACCCGCGGCGGGGTCCACGAACGCGTCGACGGCTGCGTCGACGGCCCGCCCCACGACAGCCGGCGGCCACCATCGACCATCGAGCAGCCCGACGGGGACGCAACGCGCCGGCCGCCGAGAACGATCGCGACCGGCCGTCCGCCAGTCGTTCCTTCAGCGCTACCGCCGCTGGCTCCTGGCAGCCGGCGTCGTGGCCGCGGTCGCCGTGGTCGGTGCTGGCGTGTTCGCCTCGGCGACGCAGCCCGCGTTCGCCTGCTCGAACATCTGGCAGCCGTCACCGACGCCGAGCGCCGCAGCGGATGCCTCACCCCAACCCGGCTATGTGCAGCCGGACATGGGCAACAGCCACGTCGCGGTCGGTACCGTCGTCAAGTACACCTACTGCCCGCCAGCGTCGGGCCATCACTACTTCGCTTCCGGCCAGGGTCCCATCCCCGCTCGCCCGTACGGACCGAACGACACGGTGATCCCCGAGGGCTGGGTCCACAACCTCGAACACGGTGGGCTCGTGATCCTGTACAAGGGCGCTGAGGCGGACCAGACGGCGCTTCGGGCGCTATACGATGCCGTCCCGGTGAGCCCGGTATGCGGGTTCCAACCGGGCGGCAACTCGCCCGGGCCGGTGATCGCCAGATTCGATCAGATGGCGTGGCCGTACGCGGCGCTCGTGTGGGACCGCGTCCTCCCGATGCAGACCCTGGACCAGGCCGCCGTGCTCGACTTCTACGCGCGCTACGCCGAGCGTAATAACCCTGAGAAGCTGTGCAACCCGTCGGCGAGCCCGTCGGCCGCCCCGAGCCGAAGCCCGGCGGCGTCGGGATCCGCGAGTCCGGCCGGGTCGGAGAGTGCGAGCCCGAGCGCCGCTCCGACCGAGTCGCCCGCCGCGTCGGCGTCGCCGAGCTGATCGGCCGGGGCCCGATGCGACTGTTCGCATATCGATCCGGCCCGCTGGGCGAGGACGTCGTCCAGGGGACGGTCGATGCTGACGGGCGGGTCATCGTCGATGGCACGGCGATCGACCCGACCGAGCTAACACCCGCGCCGGGGATCGCCCGGCCGGGGAAGATCGTGTG
>JBKPMM010000050.1:0-6361 GCA_046732155.1 Chloroflexota bacterium
ACCGAGGAGATGGCCCGAGCCGTCCCGACGGCGTCCGTGATCATGATGTCGGTCCAGGGGGAGGCGGACTACCTTCGCCGGTCGATGCTGGCGGGCGCTCGCGAGTTCCTCGTCAAGCCATTCAGCAGCGACGAGCTGACCGCCTCGATCCGCCAGGTCTATGCGCGCGAGCGCGAGAAGATGTCGCGGATGGCGATCGTCGCCGCGGAAGCGAGCGGTGGTGCGGGCGGCACGAGCCTGACCCCGACCGGTGACCCCGGCCAGGTCGTCGCTGTCTTCAGCCCGAAGGGTGGCGTCGGTCGTACGACACTTGCCGTCAACCTGGCAGTCGCCGCAGCGACGGAGCTCGGCAAGAAGGTCGTGCTCGTCGATGGCTCGTTCCAGTTCGGCGACGTCGGCGTCCTGCTGAACCTCAATCCGAAGAACAAGTCGATCGCGGATCTCGTCCCCGAGCTCGAGCAGCCCGGCCACGAGGTGGAGTCGATCGACACGATGGTCATCAACCACTCCGCGGGGATCCGCGTCCTGCTCGCCCCGCCGAGCCCGGAGATGGCGGAGCTGATCACCCCGAGCGGCGTGAAGCGCGTGATCGAGGCGCTGCGGCTCACCCATGAGCTGGTCGTCGTCGATTGCACCTCGTATTTCAACGACACGACGCTCGCCATCCTCGACTCAGCCGATACCATCCTTACGATGCTCAGCCTCGAGATCACCAGCATCAAGAACATGCGGCTCTTCCTCGAGGTAGCTGACCAGCTCGGCTGGGAGGGTGGCAAGATCCGGCTCATCCTCAACCGCGCCGATTCGGCCCTCGGTATCCGCGTCCAGGACGTGGAGCATTCGATCGGGCGCAAGGTCGACGAGACGATCGTCAGCGACGGTCGAAGCGTCGTCTACGCCCTCAACCGAGGCGTACCGTTCTTCCTGAGCAACCGGGAGGCGCAGGTCTCCCAGGATGTGCTGCGTCTGGCACGGACGATCGTCGGGGAGCGGGTGCACGTCGCACCGGCCGCCGCCGAGGACCCGCGCAAGGTGGCGCAGAAGAAGTCGTTGTTCGCATGGCGCTGATCGACGTGGCCGATCAGGCCGTCGTAGTCCGGCCCTCCGGGCGAGAAGGGGTGTAGGCGATGTCCCTGTTGAAGCGGATCGAGAGTGCTCGTCCGGGTAGCGCCGGTGAGGCGCCCGCGGGCGGAGCTCCGATCTCGAACGTACCCGCTCCGGCGGGCGGTCCGCCGCAGATGCCGACGGTCCCGCGTCTTCAGACGCAGGCGCCCGTCCGCGAGTCCTTCCGGGACGTCAAGTTCCGCATCCAGAACCGCGTCATCCAGGATCTCGATCCGAAGCTCGACCTGTCGAACCAGGTCGAGGTCCGGCGTCAGATCGAAGAGATCTTCGGCAAGGTCATCGACGAGGAAGGTCTCGCCCTGACCCGTGCCGAACGCGTCCGGATGCTCGAGCAGATCACCGACGAGATCATCGGTCTCGGGCCGCTCGAGCCGCTCCTCCGCGACGAGTCCATCACCGAGGTCATGGTCAACGGGCCACGCCAGGTCTACATCGAACGATCGGGCAAGCTCGAGCTGACCAACGTCGTCTTCCAGAACGACGACCACGTCATGCGCATCATCGATCGGATCATCGCCCCGATCGGCCGGCGCGTTGACGAGTCGTCGCCGATGGTCGACGCGCGCCTCACCGACGGCTCCCGCGTCAACGCCATCATCCCGCCGCTGTCGCTGGTCGGGCCGGTCATCACGATCCGGAAGTTCTCGGCGTCCCCCTTCACCGTCGACGACCTCATCCGGTTCGGCACCGCGACCGCAGACATGTTCGACTTCCTGCGAGCGTGCGTGGAGGCCCGACTGAACATCTTCGTGTCCGGCGGCACGGGCTCCGGCAAGACGACGACCCTCAACGTCCTCTCATCGTTCATCCCGAACGACGAGCGGATCGTCACGATCGAGGACGCCGCCGAGCTGCAGCTCCGCCAGGAGCACGTCGTCACGCTCGAGTCGCGCCCGCCCAACATCGAAGGCAAGGGCGCGATCCCCATCCGTGAACTCGTCCGTAACGCGCTGCGCATGCGGCCAGACCGGATCATCGTCGGAGAGTGTCGTTCCGGTGAGGCGCTGGACATGCTCCAGGCCATGAACACCGGCCACGACGGTTCGATGTCGACGGGCCACGCCAACTCGCCGCGCGACATGCTCGCCCGCCTCGAGACGATGGTGCTCATGGCCGGCGTCGACCTGCCCCTGCGGGCCATCCGCGAGCAGGTCGCCTCCGCCGTCGACCTCATCGTCCAGCAGAGCCGCCTCAAGGACGGGACTCGGAAGATCGTCAACATCACCGAGGTCCAGGGCATGGAAGGCGACGTCATCGTCATGCAGGACGTGTTCGTCTTCGAGCAGACCGGCGTCGTCGAGGGCAAGATCCAGGGCCGGCTCAAGCCGACCGGGATCAGGCCCAAGTTCGTCGAGAAATTCGAGGTCATGGGCATCAACCTGCCACCCGGCCTCTTCGGCTTCACGTACTGAGGCGGAGGAGGTTCCATCGTGGATCTGATGACGCTCGCCGTCGCCGGCATCGCCGCTCTTGCGATCATCCTGATCGCGTTCGGCATCGCCAGCTCTGGCAGCTCGGGCATCTCCGACCGACTCGAGCGCTATGCGTCGGGCCGGGCTGAGGGTGGCAAGGCAACATCGCAGAGCCAGGGCCCGATCACCGATCTCATCCAGCAGAGTCAGGCGCTCGCGAACCTCAACAAGGTCGTCGAGGGCCGTGACTTCGGCGCGAATCTCGCTCGCGAGCTCGCGCGCGCCGACCTGCGCCTCAAGCCGTCCGAGTATCTGTTCATCTGGCTCGGATCGATCATCGGCGTGCCGGTGCTGCTGTTCATCCTCGGCTTCTTCCTGCCGGCGCTGCAGAATCCTCTCGCCCTGCTGATCGGCATGCTCGTCGGCTTCATGCTGCCGCGCTTCTGGCTCAACCGCCGCAAGAATGGCCGCCTGAACGCCTTCAACAAGCAGCTGCCGGACACGATCACGCTGATCGCGAACGCACTTCGAGCGGGTTCCTCGTTCCTGCAGGCCATCGAGCTCGTCGTTCGCGAGTCGCGACCGCCGATCTCGGTCGAGTTCAGCCGCGTCATCCGCGAGGTCAACCTCGGTCTGCCGTTCGAGCAGGCGCTCGAGAACATGGTCCGCCGCGTGCGGTCCGACGACCTCGAGCTGATGGCGACCGCGATCTCGATCCAGCACCAGGTCGGAGGCAATCTCGCCGAGATCCTCGACTCGATCGCCTATACGATCCGCGAGCGGATCCGCATCAAGGGCGAGATCCGGACGCTCACCGCGCAGCAGCGCCTGTCCGGCTACGTCGTCGGCTTCCTGCCGATCGGCCTGGCTGGCTTCCTGTTCATCGCCGCGCCCGGGTTCATGGATCCGATGTTCGCCAATCCGCCTGCGATCGCCGGTCTCCCGGCGGGCGTCGTCATCCTGCTCTTCGGCGGGTTCATGATGTTCATCGGCTTCATGCTCATCCGCCGCATCGTGGACATCGAGGTCTAGGCGATGGGCGACATGTTGCCGATCATCATCGCCGCCCTCGCCGCGGGGGCGATCCTGCTGATCTTCGTCGGCCTGGCCGGCGGCTCGTCCGTCGACCCCGTCCAGGCCCGGCTCACGCAGCTGGGCACGATGCAGGCCAAGAACCTCGAGGAGCTCGAGCTCCAGCAGCCGTTCATCGAACGGACACTGCGCCCGCTCGTCGCCTCGATGTCGGCGAGGATGTCCCGCAGGGCATCCGCGTCGTTCACCGAGCGAACCGAGAAGCGCCTCGCCCTGGCGGGCAATCCCGGTGATCTTCGGGTCGCCGACTGGCTCGGTGTCAAGGCGATCAGTGCCATCGCGTTCGGTGTCGGGTTCGCCGTGCTGTTCGGGGTCATCGGCCTGCTCGGCTTCCCGTTCCCCGTCGGCTATCTCCTCGGCATCGTCGGGGCGATCTTCGGCTACGTGGCGCCCGAGTTCTGGCTGGGCAGCCGGGTGAAGAAGCGCCAGAAGGCGATCCTCGTCATGATCCCGGACACCCTCGACCTGCTGACGATCTCCGTCCGCGCCGGCCTCGGTTTCGATGCCGCGCTCGGCAAGGTCGTCGAGAAGCTCAAGGGCCCGCTGTCCGACGAGTTCCGGCGTGCGCTCGCCGAGGTCCGCGTCGGCAAGGCGCGCCGGGATGCGCTGCGGGACATCGTGCCGCGCACCGAGGTGGGGCCGCTGACCAACTTCATCGGCGCGATCATCCAGGCCGAGCAGCTCGGCGTGTCGGTGTCGAAGGTCCTCCAGGTCCAGTCCGAGCAGCTGCGGATCGAACGCCGCCAGCGCGCTGAGGAACAGGCCGCGAAGGCGCCGATCAAGATGCTGTTCCCGCTCGTCGGGTGCATCTTCCCGTCGCTGTTCATCGTCATCCTCGGCCCGGCGATCATCCTGATCGTCCAGAACCTCGCCACGTAAGGCGGCGAGCGACACTCGCGACCGAATTGGCCGCACGCAACCGCACACGGTCCAGCGACCTCGCGTCTGACGTCGAGGTCGCCGGCTCGTTGTGGGGCAAGTTCAAAGGCCTCATGGGACGCGCCTCGCTACCCGCGGGGCAGGCACTGTGGCTGCCCGACTCGAACGGCATCCACATGATGTTCATGCGTTTTCCGATCGATGCGGTGTTCGTGGGCCGTCCTGACGCGACCGGCGCGCGACCCGTCCTCAGCGTGCATCGAGCCCTCCGCGCGTGGACCGGGCTCGTCCCGTTCGTGCGCGGAGCACACGGCGTCCTGGAACTTCCCGTCGGCGCGATCGACGCGTCCGGGACCGAGGTGGGCGACCTCATCGACGTCGGGTAGGCCCTCGGATACCCCGGATAAGTCGTCGGTGAGCGGGCGACATCATCGTTCACCCCATGACGACGATCATCGGGACGGTCCGTTCGGTCGCGACGCGCGCGCTCGATGCGGCACTACCCGCGAACTGCGTCGGGTGTGGTGCCGAAGGCCCGCCGATGTGTCCAAGGTGCGCGCCGGCGCTTGATGCCAGGCTGCTGCGGCCCGCCGGTGTCCCGATCGGGCTGCCGGGCGGGGTGCCAGAGCCCCTGCTCCAGCTCGAGTGGTGTGCCGCGTTCCACGGCGTTACGCGGGACGCGCTTCACGCGATCAAGTACGCCGGAGAGCAACGACTTGCGGAACCGCTCGGTCGGGCGGTGGCGCGACGGTGGGAAGCGGCCGGGGTCGGCGCGACGGTCGTGACCAACGTGCCCGTCCATGCCGACCGCGCGAAGCAGCGCGGTTACGACCAGGCGGAGCTCATCGCGCGTGTCGCGGCACGCGACCTCGGCCTTCCCTTCCTCCCGTTGCTGCTTCGTGCCCGTGCGACGACCGCCCAGTTCGATCTCGACCGGCGTGATCGAGCGCGCAATGTCCGAGGTGCGTTCGCGCTGAGACCGGGGGTCGACGCGCACGTTCCGGGCGCCTGGGTTCTCCTCGTCGACGACGTCGTCACGACCGGGTCGACGCTGGTGGCATGCGCCGCGACACTCCACGATGCGGGTGCGCTCGGCGTCTCCGCAGTGGCGGTGGCTCGGGAGCGCTGACCAGCCCTCGGCCACCCCCGCGGCTATACTCGGACCACGACCCGATAGCCCGGAGGTGCGGCATGCGGACGATCGTGAAGGGCAAGAACGTCGAGGTGCCCGACCGAGTCCGCAGCTATACCGCGCGCAAGCTCCAACGCCTCGAGCGGCTCCTCGACGACCGGACGGACGCGATCGTCGAATTCTCCAACGAGATGCATCGCAGCGCCGCGGATGCCCACATCGCCGAGGTCACGCTCGTGATCGACGGTCGGACGCTTCGGAGTCACTCGGTCGGCGCCAGCTATCAGGCGGCGCTGGACGACGTCGTCGACAAGGTCGAACGGCGGGCGGTGGACCACAAGGAGAAGCCGCGGCTCCGGCACCGACCCGAAGAGGAGAAGCGGATCCTCCGCGACATCGCCGACGGCACAGCAGACGCCAGCCGCGAGCGACGCATCGTCAAGACGAAGCGGTTCGCGATCGAGCCGATGTTCGAGGAGGACGCTGTCGCGGCGATGGAGGAGCTCGGCCACCAGTTCTATGTCTTCGTGAACGCCGAGACGGAGCGGGTGGCCGTCCTGTACGCACGGAACGACGGCGACCTCGGGATGATCGAGCCGATCGTCGGTGGTGAGTACACGCTCGGGCACGACAAGACCAACGGCCGGCGGCGCTGACCGCTGGATGCTGCCTGACGGTCGGAGGATCGGCGCACACCTTCCACTCGCGCCGGGAATGGTCA